>DASXDG010000389.1:0-29580 GCA_036490795.1 Streptosporangiaceae bacterium | reverse complement strand
CGTGCAGGACACTAACGGCACTGATGACGCCGCCGACCGCTGGCGCGAGCAGTTCACACGCGCTGACGGTCTCGCAGCAGCGGCGCCTGAGCAGGAAAGACGCCGACGCGGTCGGCAGTTCGAGCAGATCCTGCACGGGATGCTCGCCGAGGCTGGCCTGGAACCGCGGATCCGGTTCCGGCCGGTGGGCGAGGAGATCGACGGGTCGTTCTTCCACCGCGGCAGGGTTCTGCTGCTCGAAGCCAAGTGGACACGGGACCCGCTGCCCGCGTCTTCGATCTATCAGTTCCGCGGCAAAGTCGAAGGGAAGGTAGTCGGCACCATAGGTGTCTTCATCAGCATGGGCGGGTTCTCCCCCGATTCCGTCGACGCCCTGATCGCCGGGAAGGTCATCAACACCATCCTGTTCGATGGCGATGACATGCGCGCCATCGCCGCCGGTCAGGTCAGCTTCTCCGCTGCGCTCGACCGCAAGCTGCGCGCGGCTGCAGAGAACGGCACCCCGCACTTGCCGCTTCGGGACCCGGTGAGCAGGCAGCCACTCGACCTTACCCCGCAGGCAGACAGGCCGGGCCTCGCTGCAATGGTCCTTGTCGAGGGACCTTTCGATGCTCTGCTCGTGCACGCTATCGCCGACGTCCTCGGTCCTCCCGCGGGCCAGCTGCAAGTCATCCCGGCTGGCGGCGCGTTCAACCTGGCTGCCCTGGCAAACGCGATGCACAACGCGGCGAGCGATACCCCCGTAATCATCATCGCAGACGGCGACGGCCAGCCCGGAGCCGTAAGGCGCCGGATCGAAACCGGTTTGGAAGCCCTGAATCCGGGGTCCTCCGGCCAGACCCAGATCCTGGTTCTCGACCCGACGTTTGAAGAAGCCGTGGGGATCCTGGAAGGCTTCGCGGTAGGCCGACGACGTGTCCTTGAGCTTGACCGCGGCCTCCTGCGAGATAAAGTACGGGCCGCGAACATCCGGCGGCTCGCCCAGGACAACCCCCAGATCCAGCTACTCCTGCACGCACTGAGTCTTGACACGTAGCACTTTGCTGGCTCGTCTCAGCGGATATGCGAACAGCGCAGTTCTGTCGACTGTTTAGATGCTTTGCAGCCTATTCGTCGTCACTGAGTTCCAGCCCTGCCGCATCACGGAGTGCAGTCCGGACACGCAGGTCAAAGTCCTCGGCCGCTGAGCGAAGGGCTTCGCGAGCTGCCACTACTGCCAGCCGGACGCTGTCTGCTGTTGCATCACGGGGATCCCGGCCGAGCAGCCGCCCAGCTCCCACGCTCATGGTCCTGGAATCCGGGGACCACGGGCTGGACTTGGGTGCACCGGTCATCCCGATGCTCTGCGAGCGCCAGCGATGGAAATGCTCACCGCGGACATCGTCAAGGTCTTGCCATTGCTGGCTGCCCGCCAGCCCGGCAGCAGGATCGGCCAAATGGGTGAAGGATGACAATCCTGACATGGCAGCGATTCGCTGGAGGCTGCGTGCGACATTCCGGTTCATCGATAGCCAGTCCTGTCTCGCGCCCGAGAAAGGGACGAAGGTGGTCTTGATGTACTTCGCAGTGGCCAGATGCTGCTGGAGAGCGGGATCGAGCGCGAGGACCCGTCCTGTCATATTCGCCAGTGCATGCCCGACGCCGATCACGTAATAGCTCTCAAGCTCGGCAAGAGCCCGCTGGGCCATCTCGGCCGCGACCTGCTCATGCGACTGGGCCGATGACAAGTCGACTGATTCCCATCGGCTGAACTCGTGGTCGGCGAGACAGGCCAGGCCGAGCTGCTCACCCGCTCCGGCCATGTATCCGCCCAGCTCATAGAGCCGGTTCTTCTCACGTCCGGCAAGTTCCCAGAACTCGGCGTACAGACCCCTGCACTGCCAGCGCTTAGACAGACTGATGCAGGGCAGCAGTTCAGGCGAGAAATCCTCGGGCGGAATATCAGCGCACAACCGCCACGGAACCACGGCGGCAAGTCCTCCGATCCCCCCACCGTTTCCTAGACCACTATCCACCCTGAATCCTCCTGACCGCGATCTGGCCATGGTAGGGCCTGTCCAGAGAGCTCAGCCAACCGGCGACAAGCCGTGCAGGCTGGGCATCACTCGTCCACTTCGGTCGGTGAATTCGCGCCCCGCCCCGGTCTAGCGATCCTTGGTCGCTAGCCACGGTGGCGCGCTGAGCTCAGGGGCAGGTCCACAGACCGTCGTCCATGATGTGGTCGTAGTGGCGTCGGGCGCGGGACGCGCGGGCACTGGCGCCGTAGCGGGTGAGCATCTGAGGTGATGACCAGCCGTTCAGCTCCATCAGGTCGCCTCCTTCACCGCCACGCTCCAGCCAGGTATGGGAGAAATGATGCCGGAACCGGTGCGGGTACACCGCCACCCCGCACTGCTGCCCCCGGCGCGCGACGGCCTGATAGATCCCGGCCGGGGTCAGCGGCCCCTTATTGTTCACACCGAGCCACAGCTGCGGCCGGTACGCCTCCGCGTGCTTGCCCCGGACTCTCAGGTACCGGTCCACCGCCCTGGCCGCCTCGTGGCCGATCTTCACGATCCGCCCTTTGCCGCCCTTGCCGCGGATCCTGATCTGCCGGCCCTCCAGGTCCAGGTCAGTGCGTGACAGGTTGTCCGGGACGTAGCAGATGCCCGCGAGCTCGGACAAGCGTATCCCGGTCGCCCGGAACACCGCGATGACCGCCGCGTCGCGGCGGTCGGCGAACGTGTTCCCCCGGCATGCTTTCGCGAGCAGTGATAGTTCTACGCTGGTGAAAACCGGCACCATCTTCTCGGTGACCTTCGGGCCACGGAGCCGCTCCATCGGGTCGGGCAGGTCGTCTTCGGCGGCCAGCCACTTGAAGAACTGCTGCAGTCCGCGGTACTGCCCGTCGGCGTACACGTCGCTGTAGGACTCCAGCAGGTGCACCATCCATCGCCGTACATCATCGGTATCCACCTGCTCCCAGCCGGTCTTGCAGGTCTGGCGGAGCAGGTGCTCCCCGGCGAACCAGCGCACCGCCTCGGTGTAGTTCCGGATCGTTGACGGCGCCTTCCCCTCGGCCGCCAAGTGCAGCGCGAACGACCCGATGTCCGCCGTGAACGAGCCCGCGTCCAGCTGCTTCGGCCGGCGGGAACGCCTAGGCGCGGAATCGATAGTTTTAAGCTCGCCGCCTGGATCAGGCGCTTTTAGCCTGTCCGGGATGCGGCGTTTACGTGGATTCTTGAGCCAGAACGGATAGGGCTCAAGCGACATGAGATCCGCCTCTCTTTCCGCATTACTGCTGGTGAGAGGCTTGAGGCGAGGGTGGTCAGGGGCGGGGTCGAACCGCCGACCTTCCGCTTTTCAGGCGGACGCTCATACCGACTGAGCTACCTGACCGCGGTCCCGACGGGATTTGAACCCGCGACCTCCACCTTGACAGGGTGGCGAGCACTCCAAGCTGCTCTACAGGACCTTGCAACACCAACCGTACCGTAGTCGAGACAGTTGATGCGTGCCCCCAACGGGATTCGAACCCGTGCCGCCGCCTTGAAAGGGCGGTGTCCTAGGCCACTAGACGATGGGGGCTCCGACGGTTACCGCCGCCGCAGCCGCATCAGCCCGCCGTCGGGGACTGCCCCAGCATAGAGGACGGCGCCGCAACGAGCAAAGCGCGCCCGCCAAGTACGCAACGCGTTCTGTTCACGTGCACGCGAGAGCGAGGTGGCTGGCCGGCTAGCCTTGCCGGAAATTCCTCGTCACACCCCCGCGACGAACGGAAAATCCCGGACATGAGCGCGGTTTCCCTTGCGGAGATCCCGCTGATCAGCCACGGTATGCGATATGGAAGTCACTCAGTGCTGACTAACGACGTGCTCGTGTCCTCGCCGGCGAGGAC
Organism: Streptosporangiaceae bacterium; assembly: GCA_036490795.1. Taxonomy (GTDB): domain Bacteria; phylum Actinomycetota; class Actinomycetes; order Streptosporangiales; family Streptosporangiaceae; genus JAFARZ01. The sequence goes on along the minus strand of DASXDG010000389.1, from coordinate 25,703 downwards.
TAAGTGACCGAGCGCAGGGAACACTCGTTGACGGGCGGGCGCTTCACGAACATACATCGCACGTGCCACGCAGGAACCTGGTCCATATCCGGGGGTGACCGTGACCGTGGCACCTGAGCCACGAACAGAGTTCCCGCCAGATCTGGCGGGCATCGGCGGCACCACGGGGCGGCACCGGCGCGCACCCGAAGACAAGGCGTCATACCGCGAGGTCTTCGCCATCTCGGAGTTCCGCGCACTGTGGACTGCGCAGGTCCTCTCCTACGCCGGAGACCAGTTCGCCCAGGTCGCCATCGCCATCTTGGTGTATGGGAAGACCAGCTCAGCGTTCCTGACCGCGCTCGCTTACGCGCTCTCTTACCTGCCGCCGATCGCGGGCGGTCCGCTGTTGTCCGGCCTGGCGGACCTGTTCCCGCGCCGGCGGGTCATGATCGTCTGCGACCTGATCAGGCTCGGGACGGTCGGGCTGATGGCGATACCGGATATGCCCTTCGCTCCGCTCTGCGTGCTCCTGTTCTGCACGGTGCTGATCGGCGCGCCGTTCAACTCGGCGCGCAGCGCCCTGATGCCGGACGTTCTGCCCGGCGACACATTCGTGCTCGGCTCCGCTATCGGGAATATCACATTCCAGGCAAGCCAGATCGTGGGCTTCGTGGCTGGCGCCGCGGTCGTCGCCACACTGGGACCTCATCGGACCCTAGCCGTGGACGCACTGACGTTCTTGCTGTCGGCTCTGATCGTCAGCCTGGGCGTGCGGGCCCGGCCATCCCCGCGGCGAGAGGGCGATACTCGCCGGTCGCTGTGGTCGATCTCCGCCGACGGCGTGCGGATCGTGTTCCGCAACCCGGTACTGCGGACGCTGCTGCTATTCGGCTGGCTGGCCGGATTTGCCATCGTGCCGGAAGGTCTCGCCGCGCCGTACGCGCACTCGCTGCACCGCGGCGCCCTGGTGGTCGGCCTGCTGATGGCCGCGATGCCGCTCGGCATGGTGATCGGGGCGTTCTTGTTCGGCAAGCTGGCCCCGCCATCAGCCAGGATCCGGATGATGGGCTGGCTCGCCATGCTGTACTGCGCGCCGCTGATCGCCAGCGTGTGGAACCCGCCGCTATGGGTCGTGCTGGCGGCCTGGGCGCTAGCCGGCGCGGGAGGCGCCTACCAGCTCGCCGCGGCCGCCGCGTTCGTGCAGACGCTGACCCCGGACACCCGGGCCCGGGCGTTCGGAGTCGCCCAGTCCGGCCTGTACGCGGTCCAGGGTCTGGGCATCCTGGTCGGCGGTGCGGTCGCGGAGATCATCGGCCCGACGCTCACCGTCGGGCTGGCCGGCCTGGCGGGCCTCACCGCCGCCACCATGCTGGCGATGACCTGGACACACGTGCGTGGCCGGGCCATCGCCGCCCAGCGCGGCGCCTAGGAACGGCGGCTGCTGATCCAGGACTCGGCGATGGACGTGTCCGCACCCTCTTCGGGCAGGAGAATCCAGGCCGCCAGGTAGATCAGCACGCCAACCCCGAAAAAGATGGTAAATACGGCGAAAGCGAGCCTGACCAGGTTCACGTCGACGCCGAAGTGTCCGGCCAGGCCCGCGCAGACACCCGCGACCATCTGGCCCTTCCGGCTGCGGTAGAGCCGCTTGCCGTTGCCGCTGTTGTATTCGCTCATGGTCCGATCATGCCCATTTCCGGGGCCCTGTGACATCGGGAACAACCCTGTTATTACCCTGAGCTGGAGCAAACAGAGAGGAACCGGCCATGCCCACGGACACGGATCTGCTCCGCATCGACGACCAGCTGACCGAGGAAGAGCGGCTAATCCGTGACACCGTTCGGGCGTTCGCGGCGGACAAGGTGATGCCGCACATCACCGACTGGTTCGAGGAGGGCACGCTGCCCCGCGAGGTGATCCCCGAACTCGGCAAGCTCGGCATGCTCGGCATGCACCTGACCGGGTACGGCTGTGCCGGGCTCGGTCCGGTCGCCTACGGAGTGATGTGCCGCGAACTGGAGGCCTGCGACTCCGGTCTGCGTAGCGCCGCGTCCGTGCAGGGCTCGCTGGCCATGTTCCCGATCTGGAAATACGGCTCCGAGGAGCAGAAGAACGAGTGGCTGCCCAAGATGGCGGCGGGCGAGGCAGTCGGCTGTTTCGGGCTGACCGAACCCGACCACGGCTCGGACCCGGCCGGCCTGCGCACCGTCGCCCGTCCGGACGGCAAGGACTGGGTGCTATCCGGTTCGAAGATGTGGATCACCAACGGCAGCGTGGCGGACATCGCGGTGGTCTGGGCGGGAACCGACGCGGGCATCCGCGGGTTCCTGGTCCCCCGCGCAACGCCCGGATTCTCCGCCCGCGATATCCACAAGAAGATGTCGCTGCGCGCGTCCATCACCTCCGAGCTGACCTTGGACGAGGTGCGGCTCCCCGGTGACGCCGTGCTGCCCGGCGTGACCGGCCTGAAGGGGCCGCTGTCATGCCTGACCGAGGCGCGGTTCGGCATCTTGTGGGGGGTGACCGGCGCGGCCCGCTCCTGCCTGGACAGCGCCGTGGAGTACGCGCGGACACGTGAGCAGTTCGGCAAGCCGATCGGGGCGTTCCAGCTCACCCAGGGCAAGCTCGCCTGGATGGCGTCCTCGCTCTACCAGGCGCAACTGCTCGCGCTGCATCTCGGCCGGCTGAAGGAAGCTGGCCAGCTGACGCCGGTGCAGGTGAGCATCGGCAAGATGAGCAACGTCCGGACGGCGATCGACATCGCGCGCGAGGCGCGGACGATCCTGGGCGCGAGCGGCGTGACGCTGGAGTACCCGCCGATCCGGCACGCGAACAACCTCGAGGCAGTCCTCACCTACGAAGGGACCGAAGAGATCCACACGCTGGCGGTCGGACAGGCGCTCACCGGCATCTCCGCTTACCGGTAACCGGTACGCTTCGGTCTTGGGCGGCGCTAGCTCAATGGCAGAGCAGCGGACTTTTAATCCGTTGGTTCAGGGTTCGACCCCCTGGCGCCGCACTCTTCCGGGGATCCACAGCGTGCCGATGGCGCCATCGGCACGCTCTAGCGTGACCGATGGCGCCATCGTGCGGTTGAACTACACGGACACGGACGGGCTGGTGCCGGAGTCCATGATCAGGTTGGTCGCGACGTTCCCGGCTGTACCCCAGACCGCGAAGTCATGGGTGTTCTCCTGGATCGCGGTCTCGTAGCCGCCGCCGGCCACCGCGGTGATCGCCGGGCTGGTGCCGGTTGCCATGCCGATACCGGTGTTCAGGTCGGCGGCCGAGCCGTATACCTCCAGCACGCCGGTGTTGGTCTGGAACGCCAGCTCATAACCGCCGGTGGTCAGTCCCGCGATCGCCGGGCTGGTCCCGCTGGCCATGCCCAGTCCCAGGTTGGCCGTCCCGTTGGTGCCGAAGGTCCACAGCACCCCGGTGTTGGCCTGGAACGCCGACTCGAATCCGCCGCCGGCCACCGAAGAGATCGCCGGGCTGGTGCCAGCCTTCATGCCCAGGCCCGTGTTGTTGTTGCCACCCGAGCCGTACAGGATCAGGATCCCGGTGTTGGCCTGGAACGCCATCTCATAGCCGCCACCGGACAGCGCGGTGATCGCCGGGCTGGTGCCCGCGAGCATGCCCTGGCTCTGGTTCACGCCACCGGTCGACGGTGTGTAGATCCACATGCTGCCGGTATTGGACTGGTAGGCCACCTGATAGCCGCCGAAAGGCGAGGCCGCGATCGCCGGGCTGGTGCCCGACTTCATGGGCAAGCCGGTATTGGTGACGGTTCCTGAATTGAACACGGTCAGGTAGCCGCTGCTGGATTGGTAAGCAATCTCGTAGCTGCCATTGGAGAGCTGGGCGATGGCAGGGCTCGTGCCCAGTTGCACCGGGTCGACCGTATTGTTCAGGCCGGGCGCGGAATACGTGTACAGGTAGCCGTTGCTCCCGGTGAGCGCGGCCGCCACCGCGCTGCCGACCCAGCCGGCGTAGAAATCGATGAATCCGGAGCCGCTCAGCGAGCTGGGATAGGCGATCACCTGGTCGTCGCCGTTGACCATGGTGACCTGGGCCGCGGCTGACGTCTGCAGCGACGCGCCGTCGATCGCGGTGTTGATGAACTGTACGGCCGTGAAGTTCGGCAGCACCGTCGTCTGGCCGCCTACGGTGACGGCCTCGGTGATTATCTCGGCGCTCTGGTCCGTGGCGATCGCGTTGACCGGGGTGGTTTCGCCCCAGTCGCGAGTCACGTCGGTGAGCTGGAGGCTGTAGGTGTCACTGCCGGTATCGACGACGGTGGCCGTCATCGTGTCACCCGGATAGACCGGGTAGGCGTAGCTGTTGGCGGCCGCCGGGGTCACCTCCCAGAACCCGGTGTACTGCGGGCTTCCGCTCGCGCAGCTGACGTTGACGCCGGTCTGGATGAGCGTGCTGCCGGCAATTCCGCCGAGACCGACCCAGAATCCCACGGTGCCGGTTGAGGTGCACGACACCCTGGGCTGGGTCCAGGTGGCCGTCACCGACGTGAAGGTCTGCCCGCACGCCTCGTAGCCCGACCAGATGCTGGTGGGCGACACGGGGGTGCACGTGGCGGCGACCCGCGGGCCTGCCGCGTGGGCGGGCGACGCATGGGCGGTCGCGGGTACGGCCGCCGCCGTCAGGCCGACCGCGAGCGCCAGACCTAGCAGACCCTTTCTTATCGCGCCCATCCGAATTTTTGCCTTTTGCATAATTCCTCCCCTTTGTGGCGTTACGCCCTAGCGGAGATCACGCTCGCAGGCCGCCGTCACACGAGCGGCACACGGAGAATGGCACTTGTGCCGCAGGGTTCGCTTATTGTCCCTGCCGTTTCTTGTGTGAAGAAAGTTTCAGCTGGGCACTACGTCACGTAATGAAGAAGTAGCTCTTCGTGATACGTGAGGTGTTCATGAATCCCGCAGCACGCCGCTCCCGGGCCAAATCCGGCAAGGGTGCCCTCGTCGTGATCCCGGTCGTGGCCAGCGCCGCCGCCCTGCTCGTCGCCGGCTGTAGCAGTAGCAGTAGCAGCAGCGCTCCGTCGGGTTCGTCCTCGAGCTCAGGCTCGAGCCCGAGCTCAAGCTCGGGTTCTGGCGCATCCGCCTCGATCTCGGCGACGAACCTGACCAACGACTTCTCCGCGATGGCGGGCCTGAAGGACATCGCGTCCAAAGGCAAAGGCAGCGTCGCGGTGATCCTGCCTGACACGACGTCAAGCGCGCGGTACACCGAATTCGACGCGCCGTATCTGACGAAGGCGCTCCAAACAGCCGGACTGGACAGCAGTCAGTTCTCGGTCCAGAACGCGCAGGGCAGCGACACCACCGAGTTCACTGACGCGCAGGAGGCGATCACCAAGGGCGCCACCGTGCTCATCATGGACCCGCTCGACTCCGGTGTCGGCGCGCAGATCGAGAACTACGCGAAGTCGCACGGCGTCGACGTCGTCGACTACGACCGCATCACGTCCAGCGGTAGCCGTCAGTACTACGTCAGCTTCGACAACGTCAAGGTCGGCACGCTGATCGGCGACGGCTTCGTGTCCTGCAGCAGCGACTGGGGCGTCAAGAAGCCTGAAGTCCTGGTGATGAAGGGCGCGCCGACCGACAACAACGCGACGCTGTTCGCCCAGGGCTACGACGCCGTGCTCAAGCCGCACTTCGACGACGGCAGCTTCGTACTGGTCGGTACCCCGGCGGGCACCTGGGATCCGCCAACCGCCGAGTCGGAGTTCCAGCAGCAGTTCACCGCGCACAAGAACATCAACTCCGCGGTCGTGCCCAATGACGAGAACGCCGCGCCGATCATCACCTACCTGCAGCGCCAGGGCATCAAGGCGAAGACCTTCCCGGTCACCGGGCAGGACGCCACGCTGGTCGGCCTGCAGAACATCCTGTCCGGTTACCAGTGCGGCACCGTCTACAAGCCGATCTACCAGGAGGCCCAGGCGGCCGCCGCGCTCGCCCTGTTCCTGCGGGCCAGCCAGACCCCGCCGTCCAGCCTGGTGAACGGGACCACCAAGGACCCGGGCAACGGCACCGAGGTGCCGAGCGTGCTGCTGACCCCGGAGTGGGTGACCACGAAGAACATGAACGACACGGTCATCGCCGACAAGTTCGTCGAGGCCAGCCAGCTGTGCACGAGCCAGTACGCCGATGACTGCAAGAGCGCCGGGATCTCCGGGTGACGATGCGGGAAACGGATCCCGGTCAGCCGCTGCTGCGGCTGGCCGGGGTCGGCAAGAACTTCGGCCCGGTCCAGGCGCTGCACGGCATCGACCTGGACATGCGGGCCGGTGAGGTCACCGCCCTGCTCGGCGACAACGGCGCCGGCAAGTCGACGCTGATCAAGTGCATTTCCGGCATCCACGCGACGGATCACGGACAGATGTACTGGCAGGGCCGGCAGATCCACCTGCACTCGCCGAAGGACGCTTCCGACCTCGGCATCGCGACCGTGTATCAGGACCTGGCGCTGTGCGACAACCTCGACATCGTCGCGAACATGTTCCTCGGCCGGGAGCTGACCAAGCACTGGGCGCTCGATGAGATCGCCATGGAGCTGGCGGCTAAGCAGACGCTGCAGGACCTTAAGGTCGTCACCGTCCGGTCCATCCGGCAGCCGGTCGGCTCGCTGTCCGGTGGCCAGCGGCAGTCCGTCGCGGTCGCCAGGACGATCATGCAGGACGCCAAGCTGGTCATCTTGGACGAGCCGACCGCGGCGCTCGGCGTCACCCAGACCAAGATGGTGCTCGACCTGATCGGCAGGCTGGCTGAGCAGGACGTCGCCGTACTCGTGATCTCGCACAACCTCAGCGACGCGATGGCGGTCGCGGACCGGATCGCCGTGATGTACCTGGGCACGATGGCCGCGGTGGGGCCTAAGGCGCAGTTCGACAACCAGTCGATCGTGGACCTGATGACTACGGGGACCTCCGCGCGCGTGAGCAACGGAGGCACCGGTGAGCACTGACAAGAACGACCTCGAGGCGATCGCGACCGAGGGCGGTGCCGCGGCCTCTGACATCCTCGCCAACTCACTCAGCGACTACGTGCGGATGTGGTGGGCGCGGGTCCGCTCGGGCGACAGCGGCGCGCTGCCGGTGCTGGTCGGTCTGGCCGCGATCGTCATTTACTTCGACATCCGCAGCTCGGCGTTCCTGTCCGCGGGCAACCTGGTCAACTTGATGACGCAGGCCGCGTGGATCGTCGTGCTGGGCATGGCCGAGGTATGGGTGCTGCTGCTCGGCGAGATCGACCTGTCCATCGGCTACTCCTCGGTGATGGGCGCGGTAATCGCCGCGTGGATGGTCTCGCCGTCGGAAAACCTGCCCTGGTGGCTCGCGGTGCTGGCCGGGCTTGCGGTCCCGGCCGTCTTCAGCGGACTGCAGGGCATGATCTTTACCTGGCTGCGCGCGCCATCGTTCGTCGTGACGCTGGCCGGGCAGTTGCTGGGCGGGGGCTTGCTGCTGTACCTGGTCAATGTGGCCGCGCCAAGCTCGGGCGGCACGATCCGGCTGACCAACAACGTTCTCAACGACATCGAGGGCGGGGCGATGAGCCCGGCGGCGAGCTGGATCGTGATGATCATCGCCGTGGCGCTCGCCGCGCTGTTCTTCATCAGGCGCGATGCCCGCCGGCGGACGAGCGGCCTGGCGGCCCCGCCGATCGCGGTCACCGGGCTGAAGATCGCGGCGATGGCGGTGGCCGGCGTCATCTTGGTGCTGATCGCCAACACGGACCGCGGCGCGGGGCTGATCGCGGTGAAAGGCGTGCCGTGGGTGGTCCCGCTCGTCCTGGTAGTGCTGATCGCATGGAGCATGCTGCTCAGCCGGACCAGGTTCGGCCGCTACGTGTACGCGGTCGGCGGCAACCCGGAGGGGGCACGCCGGGCCGGTGTCAACCTGACCCGGATTCGCGTGCTGGCCTTCACGCTGTGCGGCCTTACCGCGGGCGTCATGGGCATCATCTACGCCTCTTACCTCGGCTCGGTATCGAACAACGCCAACGGCGGGCAGAACGTGCTGTACGCAGTCGCGGCCGCGGTGATCGGCGGCACCAGCCTGTTCGGCGGGCGCGGCAAGATGCTCGGCGCGGTCATCGGCGGTGTGATCGTCGCGGTCATCTACAACGGCCTGGAACTGCTCGGCCTCGGCGCATCGGCCCAGGACATATGGACTGCCGCCGTCCTGCTCGCCGCCGTCGCGGTCGACACGCTGGCCCGCCGCAGCAGCCCCGAGAGGCGCTAACCCAACCCGAACGCGGCACGGTGCGTCCAGGCGAGTCGCAGCACGGCAGCCCCGGCTGCCTGCAGCGGCTCGTCCTGGACGGTCCTGGTCACGGTCGAGGCGTCAAACGTCCGGGCGGTCAGGACCCGGCCCTCGGCGTTCAGCCGGCCGGCATCCCGGCAAAGCTCGCCGAACAGGTCCTCGTCGATCACCAGCACGGTCAGCAAGTCGGTGGCGAAGCTGAGCGGATCAACGCCGAGCCCGACGCACCAGGCGCCGATCCGCCCGTCGTTCAGCGCGTCCGTCATCCGCCGCACGAACGGCTCGATGTCAGCACCCTCGGGTTGGCCGGCGAGTTCTTCGGCGAACTCCCTGACCATGGACCGCCAAAGCTCATCCGGGGGGTGCGGGTGGTCGGCCCCCCGCGGGTCAGCATCGCCGGAACCAGGCGGCTGGAACATCCCGACCGGCACCACCTGGTACATGCCCCCCGCGTGAGCGACCTTGGCCGGATCGCGCCAGTGCAGCAGGAACCGTGCCCGGCCGGCCCGGTCGCGGCGTACGGTCAGCGTGCTGATGGCGAGGTTGGCGGGACGACGGGTCAGGTCGAGCGGGTTACCGATCGCGTCCCGCAGCCGCGCGCCGCCGGCCGCGTACTCGTGCGCGACTGCCTCACCGGTGTCGATGCCGTCGAAATAGCATCCAGGGCCGAACACCAGCCGCGGCAGGTCCGCGTCGAGCAGCCGGTACGTGGGCCGGTTCTCGAAGACCGCCGGCGGCGCGAGGGCCAGCATCGTCTCCGCATAGCTCACCGGCGGCCCCAGTTCCGGCGCAGGGGCGGCATCGGGCCGGAACTCGATGGTGATGTCCCGGACGGGCAGCGGCGCGTCCAGGAGCCAGCCAGGCGCGCTCAGCAGCGGCGTCCCGGCGACCGCGGCGTCCGCGGGGTATAGCCGCGCGGCCCGCGCCGTCAGCTCATGCCGATTCCGGCGAAGATACTCGCGGACCGCTAGCCAGTCGCCCGGTTCCGGTTCCATCGCCAACAGGGTATCTCCGCGATGAAACGCCAATTGTCTTATGAGAGCCAGGGACCCGGCTTGAGCTTGCTGCCCGCTGGCCCCGCGCAGCCCTAGGATGCTGCACATCACTCGGGAATGAGCCACCTATAAGACGGCAGAACAAAAGGGGCGATTCGTGTCAGGTTTTAAGAAATTCCTTCTCCGTGGCAACGTGATCGACTTGGCTGTAGCGGTCGTCATCGGTGCGGCGTTCGGCGCGGTCGTCACCTCGCTGGTGAAAGATCTTCTCACTCCGCTGATCGCCGCGATCATCGGCAAGCAAGACTTCTCCAAGCTGCAATTCACCGTCAACCACAGCACGTTCACCTACGGCGACTTCATCAACGCGGTGGTGACGTTCGTGATCATCGCCGCGGTCGTCTACTTCCTCGTGGTCTCGCCGGTGGTGCGGCTGACCACGTTCATGCAGCGCAACAAGGAGGCGACCGAGCGGGAGTGCCCGGCGTGCTTTAATGAAATTTCGGTGAAGGCGACCCGCTGCATGTTCTGCACGGCGGAAGTCACCCCGACCGCCCCCGCGGTCTCATAAACAAACGTCCGGACTCGGAGCGGGGCCTGGCCACTCCGAGTCCGGACGCAGTTGAAAGGTACGAGCCCTTTCAATGTCTAGAGCCTGCCCGCCAATCCTTAGGACAGGCTAAGACAGGGCTGAGAACCTGCTAACCGAGCTGTTCTGACGCCTGACCGGGCAGTTCACCTGACTGCCAGCCGGCCAGCTCCGCTGCCATATCGGCTGGTACGGGCGGGCGGCGCAGGCCGAGCGGAAGCGGTCCGCTGGGGTGCGAGCCTTGGCCGCCTAGCGGCCCTGGGCCGCTGAACGGAACCGGTGCGCCAAGCAGCGCGGTGCTTGTGTACTCGCCGTCCGCGGGCTGGACTGGCTCGGCGAGCAGCGTTCCCTGATGCGGGTTCGGCTCCGGTGCGGCGCGGGCGCACTCGTCGCGGTCAAGAAACTCCGCGAGGAACTCCGCTTCGTCCGCGTCAATCCCGATGACTACCCGGGGTTCACCCCATGGCTCGTTGAGCGAGTAGCCGACATAGCTCACCACCGGCTGCGCGGGGGCTACCGCGAGCCCATGCAGTTCGCGCCATTGCTCCCATGCCGATTCCAAGCGCGTCGCCGCGCGCTGAGCACGTGCGACCAGCTCTGGATCACGCATCGTGCGACCCTCCCCTAAGAGCGGACCAGCCCCGGCGGCATGTGCCCTGCGGGCACATCACCACCGAGGCCGACCCCCCATTCCGTTGAACGAGTGCCGCCGCGCCCAGCCGACGGCGCGCCATCGCGGCGCTCCGCCCGGACACGGCCGGAGGTCACTCGGAGCGCTGCTGCGGAATACCCGCGAGCAGTGCACGAACCTCAGTCTCCCGGTATCGCCGGTGTCCCCCCAGCGTGCGGATCGACGTTAGTTTTCCAGCCTTTGCCCACCGCGTGACGGTCTTGGGGTCGACACGGAACATCGTGGCAACCTCCGCCGGCGTCAACAGCGGCTCGGCCTCTGGTGTACGTGCGGACATGTGTGTGGCCTCTCCTCCTGGACCAGTACTTCGATCCTGCGTTCCTTCTAGTGCCTAGCGCTCCCTAGGGAGCCTGTCGTGGATGTCCCATATGGCCGACAGAGACCATATTGCCATCACCAGGGGTGACAAGTCGACCACCACGTGCAAAGTTTCTGTACTGGGATGCCCCGTTGCTCCGCGGATCGCTGTCACTCAGGGTGATTCTAGCGATACTTATAGTCGCATCGCCCCGGATTCGGAAATAGTGCCCGCCGTGTGTCCGCCAAGCACGCCTTTCCAGCCATCCACCCAGAACCTTCACACCTCAGTTGACCTGCTCAAACTCACTGAACATCCGCCAGCGCGAGCGCACTCTGACATACATCGCGCGTGCCACTTCTCCTTGTCCGCGGGCGATTCCGTCGATCGCCGCGGCGATCTCCGCGACCGATTCATCCCCCCAGAGGGCATCGTCACTCAGCAGATGGACCAGGCCGCCGTAGTCCAGTTCCACGAGGGAGTGCGGGTGGAACCGCTCAAGCCAGCGACCCACATCGGCCAGCTCGGTTTCGGTACCCGGGTTCCACAAGTCCGCTAGGTCCTTTATCTCCCGCGACGGATCGCGGAGCGCGCGCATCATCGCGAGGCCGCGGGCGATCCTGCGCCGGGCCCGGGCCATCGACGTCGCGTACAGCAGCGCGCGCGTGGTCGTCACCGGACCAGGACCCGTCGCGATCCACCGCTCCGCTCCCGCGAACGGCACGAACCAGGCCAGCGGCACCGTCCACATGCTCAGCCGGATATGCGGCCTGGCCGCCGGGTGATCGTCGGTCACCAGCGCGCCGGCGGCGAGCAGAGAACGCAATCTGGTCTGCCACGGGCACACGTAGACCACGTGGTCCACCCGCCGTACGTAAGCGTTCCTGCTCTCCTCCTCGGGCACGGCCTGCGACGGCGCCGTGATCAGCCTCTTTATGGCCTCGGAACTCTCGGCGGCCAGCGCGTCCCGGCGCCTGGGCCGGACGGAAGAGGCGGCATAGGCGTCCCAGCGGGAGCGTTCCGGCTCATGGAACGCGGAGACGGGCTCATAGATGCGCAGATACGCCGCGTAAGCCATCACTGTCTTATCGTGACATACGGCGACCTTTTGAGGTTGTCCTGACAGGTAACGAGATCGCATCTACTAATAGTTACCGGCAAGTACAGAGCGTATGGCGGTAATGGTCCGGGCCTCAGCCAAGCGTCCAGGAATACGCTGGAATCATGATCTCGGCCTAACCCGGGCCGGGGCTTAGAGGACGGGAAGAGTCCCCACCGTGACACATGTGTTCGCTACCCCTGATGCACATGGATCCGCTGACCGGACGGATCACGAGCAAGTCGTCTTCTGCCAGGACACCCACACCGGCCTGAAGGCGATCATCGGCATCTACTCCACCGCACTCGGGCCCGCGCTCGGGGGCACCCGCTTCTACCCCTACCGGGACGAAGACCAGGCGCTTGCCGACGTGCTCAGGCTGTCCGCGGGGATGGCCTACAAGAACGCACTGGCCGGCCTGGACCTGGGCGGGGGTAAGGCAGTCATCATCGGCGATCCGGCACAGCTCAAGACCGAAGGCCTGCTACGGGCGTACGGCCGGTTCGTCGAGTCACTGGCCGGCCGGTACATCACCGCCTGCGATGTGGGCACGCGCAGCGAGGACATGGACGTCGTCGCCAGGGAGTGCCGCTATGTAGTCGGCAGAACGGTCGCGGGCGGCGGAGCGGGTGATTCCTCGGTGCTCACCTCGCTCGGCGTGATGCACGGCATGCGCGCCGCGGCGGCGCACGTCTGGGGCAGCACCGACCTGGCCGGACGCGTGGTGGGCGTCGAGGGCGTGGGCAAGGTGGGCCACCGGCTGGTGGCGCACCTGGTCGAGGCCGGCGCCCAGGTCGTCGTCTGCGACGTCAGCGACCAGGCCGTGGACGCGGTCCTGGCCCGGCACCCCGGCGTCCGGGCCGTATCCGGCCTGAGCGCGCTCATCGCAGAGGAGCTGGACATCCTGGCCCCGTGCGCGCTGAGCGGCACGCTGACCGATCAGACGGTGGCCGCGCTCCGCGCGCGGATCGTCTGCGGGGCCGCCAACAACCAGCTGGCCCACCCGGGGGTGGAGAAGCTCCTCGCCGACCAGGGCATCCTGTACGCGCCCGACTACGTGGTGAACGCCGGCGGAGTCATCCAGGTTGCGGACGAATTGCGCGGATTCGACTTCGAGCGAGCAAGCGCGGCCTGCGAGCAGATCTTCACCACCACCACCAAAATTTTCGACATCGCCGAGTCCGACGGGGTACCACCCTCCGTCGCCGCCGATCGCATCGCCCAGCGCCGGATGGCCGATATCGGCCGACTGCGTAGTATCTACCTAGGGAGAAGTGCTTTCCCTAGGGGTCGATCCCCCCGGTGACGCCCCTGTTCTCAGGGGCCTGGCCTCCTGGGACGTCCCCGAAGGCGCCTCTGGCACCCAGGGAAGTAGCCGTTGGGGGCGCAAAGCGGGTAGGGTTGTACCTGTACGAATGCTGGCCAGCGTCGCGCACCTCGTTGCGGGGTGGCGGCGGCGTCTTATGACGCTCCAGCGAGGCGGAGATCATGGGGCCTGACGGGCTCCGGACGTTCGAGGGGGTCGAGCCAATGGGGCGCGGCCGAGCCAAGGCCAAGCAGGTCAAGGTGGCACGTCAGCTCAAGTACAAGAGCAGCGACGGTAGCGACCTCGACCGGCTGCGTGCGGAGATTGCTGCTGGCGCGGATTCCCACAACGGCACGTCCGGGGAGTCCGACTTCGACGACGACGAAGATGACCGCGATGTCCCGGAGACCGAGGACGCCTGGCGGTTAGGGCTAGCTACACGGTTTAACGACGCTGGCGCCAGCGGGACGAGCGCCCGCTAGCGCCAGCGTCGGCTCGTCGGCGTGCTTTTTAACTGCTCATCACGTTCTTCTAGCTGCTCGTCAGCTGGCTTCGAGTACGAACTTGCCCCTGTCGTCAGCGGCGACCGGGACTGGGTACTGTCCATCGAAGCAGGCACGGCACAGCCGGTCTGACGGCAGCGTGGTCGCTTCGGTCAGCCCTTCGAGTGAGATGAAGCCGAGCGAGTCGGCACCTATCGAGGCTCGGATCTCCTCGACTGAAAGACTTCCGGCGATCAGCTCATCGCGGCTGGCGAAGTCGATGCCGAAGAAGCATGGCCATTTCAGCGGCGGGGCCGCGACCCGCACATGCACCTCGATGGCGCCTGCTTCACGGAGCATCGCGACCAGTGCACGCTGCGTGTTGCCGCGCACGATCGAATCGTCCACCGCGACGATCCGGCGGCCCGCGATCGCCTCCTTGAGCGGGTTGAGCTTGAGCTTGATGCCGCGCTGCCTGATCGTCTGGCTGGGCTGAATGAACGTGCGGCCGACGTAAGAGTTCTTGACCAGCCCCTGCCCGAACGGGATCCCGCTGGCTTCGGCATAACCGATGGCCGCTGGCGTTCCCGACTCCGGCACGGGGATGACCAGGTCGGCCTCGGCGGGATGCTCGGCCGCCAGGCGCCTGCCCACCTCAACGCGGGTGGCGTGCACCGACCTGCCGGAGATCGTGGTGTCCGGCCGGGCCAGGTACACGTGCTCGAAGAGGCAGCCCTTCGGCCGCGGCTCGGCGAAGGTACGAGATCGGACGCCGCTCTCATCGATCCTGATCAGTTCGCCCGGCGCGACCTCACGGACGAAGGCGGCGCCCACTATGTCCAGTGCGGCTGTCTCGCTCGCCACCACCCAGCCCCGGTCCAGCCGGCCGAGGACCAGCGGCCGGAAACCGTGCGGATCCCTGGCCGCGTACAGTGCGTGCTCGTCCATGAACACCAGCGAGTAGGCACCCCTGGCCAGCGGCAGCACCGCGGCCGCCGTGTCCTCCACGCTGTCCCCCATGCCGGGCAGGTGACTCACGAACAAGGTGGTGAGCACGTCCGTGTCGGAGGTGGCCGGGATCCCCGCCACGCCTTCCTGGCCATCCAGCAGCGCGGCCAGCTCGCGGCTGTTGATCAGGTTGCCGTTGTGGCCGAGGGCCAGGCTGGCGGTCGAGGTGGACCGGAACGTAGGTTGCGCATTGGCCCAGACCGAGGACCCGGTGGTCGAGTAGCGGCAGTGCCCCACCGCGATGTGCCCGCGCAGAGCGGTCAGCGCCGGCTCATCGAAGGCCTGGGCGACCAGGCCCATCTCCTTGTGCACGACGATCCGGTGACCGTCGCTGACGGCTATGCCGGCCGACTCCTGGCCCCGGTGCTGCAGGGCATAAAGCGCGAAATAGGCGAGCTTCGCGACGTCCTCGTCTGGCGCCCAGACGCCGAATACCCCGCACACTTGGCCTACCCTATCCGACAAGCGGCAGGTAACCATCCAGGTCAGCCCTGGCTCCACTGGCCCGCACGGCGGCTTGGTCAACCGCCTCCGCCCAGCTGAGCCGTCCGGTGGCCAGCCTGACCCAGGTGAGAGCGTCGGTCTCCACCACGTTGGGCGGCGTACCACGCGTGTGCCTGGGCCCTTCCAGGCACTGCACAGCCGCCACCGGCGGGACACGAACCTCGAGTGCCCGCCCTGGATGCCGGGCGGCGAGCAGTTGCAGCAGGTGCCGCGCGGCGATCCGCAACGCGGCCTGGTCCGGCTCCGCGCTCTCGTCCAGGGCGCGAAGCACGGCATCGACGCTGTCCCGCCCGAGCGGGTCCGGACGCCGGGGTGGCATCAGGAGCCGTGCTGGCCCGGGGGACGACCCCCCGGGCCCCCGAACAGAGCGGGCAGCGTCGGCTCATGCGCGCCGGCCAGTTCGGCCAGCGTTGCCTCGAAGCAGCCCTCGACGACCAGACTGTCCCCGCCGGTGCTGCCGATGGCCGCGTGCGGCACCGTGTGCGCCGCGCACAGCTCCGCGAACTCCGCTTGGCGATCTGCCCGCACGGTGACCACGGCACGGGCCGCCGACTCACTGAACAGCCAGGTAAACGGGTCCCCGGGCAGCTCGACCCGGCAGCCGGTACCACCGCGCAGACACGATTCGGCCAAAGCGATCGCCAGACCGCCTTCCGACAGGTCGTGCGCGGATTCCAGCAGGCCCTTGGCGCAGGCGTCGGCCAGCACGGCAGCCAGCCGCAGTTCCGCGTCGAGGTCCGGCTCGGGCGGTTCGCCACCGAGGTGGCCGTGCAGCACGCCGGCCCAGGCCGAGCCGCCGAACTCGGGCTCGGTCCGGCCGAGCAGGACCACGCTCGCGCCGTTTCCGGGGAACCCGATGCCGAGCCGGTGCCTGACGTCGTCGTGGACGCCGAGTACGCCGATGACCGGCGTGGGGTGGATGGCCGTGGTTCCCGTCTGGTTGTAGAAGCTCACGTTGCCGCCGGTAACCGGGATCTTGAGCACCGCGCAGCCGTCGGCCAGGCCGCGTACGGCCTCGGCGAACTGCCACATCACCGCGGGGTCCTCGGGCGAGCCGAAGTTCAGGCAGTTGGTCACCGCCAGCGGACGCGCACCCGTGACCGCTACATTCCGGAAGGCTTCTGCCAGAACTAGCTGTGTGCCACGGTACGGGTCCAGCTTGCAGTACCTGCCGTTGCCGTCGGTGGCGAGCGCGATGCCCAGCCCGCTGCTCTCGTCGATCCGGAGCAGGCCCCCGTCCTCCGGCATGGCGAGCACGGTGTCGCCGCGCACGTACCGGTCGTACTGGTCGGTGACCCAGTTCTTGGCGGCCAGGCCAGGCGAGGCGAGCAGGGCGAGCAGGGTCTGCCTGAACTCGGCGCCGCTTTCCGGCTTGGGCAGATCGTCGGGGAGGTCGGCGATCAGCATGTCCTGGCTGTCGGGGCGCTCGATCGGCCGCTCGTAGACCGGCCCCTCGTCCGCCGCGGACGCGGGCGGGATGTCCACGACGGTCTCGCCGCGCCAGGTCATGGTCAGCCGGCCGGTGTCGGTGACCTCGCCGATGATCGCCGCCTGGATATCCCATTTGGCGCAGATCGCCAGGAACTCCTCGACGTGCCGCGGTTCCACCACGGCCGCCATGCGCTCCTGGGATTCGCTCATCAAGATCTCCGGCGGCCCGAGCGAGGGATCCCGCAGCGGGACCTCGTCCAGCCAGACCCGCATGCCTCCGCTGCCCGCCGC
The DNA here is from genome assembly GCA_036490795.1 of Streptosporangiaceae bacterium. Classification (GTDB taxonomy): domain Bacteria; phylum Actinomycetota; class Actinomycetes; order Streptosporangiales; family Streptosporangiaceae; genus JAFARZ01. The sequence goes on along the minus strand of DASXDG010000389.1, from coordinate 8,740 downwards.
CGCCAGTTCGGTGGTCGCGCAGGCCACGCCGGCCGCCCCCAGGTCCTGAATGCCGGTGACCAGCCCGGCCGCGAACGCCTCAAGGCAGCACTCGACCAGCAGCTTCTCCATGAACGGGTCGCCGACCTGCACGCTTGGCCTCTTCGCTCCTTCCCGTCCATCGGAGAACGAAGCGCTGGCCAGCACCGACGCGCCGCCGATGCCGTCGGGACCGGTGCGCGAACCGAACAGGATCACCTTGTTACCCGGGCCGTTGGCGGCGGCGACCTGCAAATCGTCGTGCCGCATTACCCCCACGCACAGCGCGTTGACCAGCGGGTTGCCCGCGTAGCAGGCGTCGAAGTCCAGTTCACCGCCGATGTTGGGCAGGCCCAGGCAGTTGCCGTAGAAGGAGATGCCGCCGACCACGCCGGGCAGCACCCGCGCGGTGTCATGGGCATCGGCGGGGCCGAATCGCAGCGCGTCCATCACGGCGACCGGCCTGGCGCCCATGGCAAGGATGTCCCTGACGATTCCGCCGACCCCGGTGGCCGCCCCCTGGTGCGGTTCCACGTAGGACGGGTGGTTGTGCGACTCGACCTTGAACGTGACCGCGTACCCGTGGCCGATGTCGACGACGCCGGCATTGCTGCCGATGCCGGCCAGCAGCGCGTGTGTCTTCGGCGCCTTGGTACCGAACTGCCGCAGGTGCACCTTGGACGACTTGTACGAGCAGTGCTCGCTCCACATGACCGAGTACAGCGCGAGTTCGGCGTCGGTGGGGCGGCGGCCCAAGGTGGCCTTGATCCTGGCGTACTCGTCCGTGGTGAGACCGAGCTCCTTGTAAGGCTGGGGCCGATCTGGGGTGGCGGCCGCCTGGGCGACGTTGTCTCCGGTCATGCCGTTGCTCCCGCCGTGAGCACGGAGGTGAAGAAGCCGAGGCCGTCGGCCGACGGGCCGGTGAGCGAATCGGTGGCGTGCTCGGGGTGCGGCATCATGCCGACGACATTTCCCGCCTCGTTGCACACGCCGGCGATTCCCGCCGTCGAACCGTTCGGTGTGCCGTTCGCGTACCGGACGACGATCCTGTTCTGGGCCTCGAGCGCGGCGAGCACGTCGGGCGGCGCCGTGTACCAGCCCTCTCCGCTCTTCAGCGGGATCAGCAGTTCCTGGCCGGTCCGGTACCCGCTGGTCCAGCTGGTGTTCGCGGTCTCGACGCGCAGGGTGACGTCACGGCAGATGAACCTGCGGCCGGCGTTGCGGATCAGGACGCCGGGCAGCAGCCCGGCCTCGCACAGGATCTGGAAGCCGTTGCAGATACCGAGCACGGGGAGGCCCTTGTTCGCGGCCGGCACCAGTTCGCCCATCACCGGGGCGAACCTGGCGATCGCGCCGCAGCGCAGGTAGTCGCCGTAGGAGAAGCCACCGGGCAAGATGACCGCGTCCACGCCGCGCAGGTCCTGATCGCCATGCCATAGCGATACGGCTTCGGCTCCGGCCAGGGTGACGGCTCTCGCCGCGTCCAGGTCGTCGAGCGACCCGGGGAAGGTGATAACGCCAACTCGCACTCGCGCAAGCCTAGCTGGCGGTCGCGAGTCGCCGGAGCGGAGCATCCCAGGACCAGTTGATGTGCTTACGCATGGTGACTACAGCACCACGGCCTGGTCTCCTGCGCAGCGTGACGTCGTCCACGCAGGCCCGAGCCACGGTCAGGCTGCGCCTGCGGCACCCCGGTCCGGTCACCTCGACCTGGCACCTGGTTCCGGACAAGGTGGTGGCGATCGCGTAGCCAGGAGCGCCGAGCACACTCGTGCACGCTTCGGTGGCCGCGAGCAGGATGTCATAGACCGACTCCTCCTCCACGCCAAGCCCGCGCAGCGTATCGCCGAGTACCTGCCGCATCACGGGGACGCTCAGCTCTTCGCAGCCGAACGCCAAGCAGAACGTCACATCCGGAACCGGCTCAGTACTCACACCGCGTTGCGTTCCCGTTGGCCGCCCCCGCTAACCAGTGCCAGGTCACAGCCCCGTCCGGTCGGCCGCTCAAGCACATCAGCCCGACTTTGCCTGTGCGGCGACCATTTTCGCGCCCGTTTTGCCCGTTATGGGTGGGCAGCTCGCAGGCAAAGCCACCAGCGGCTGCGCGGCCCCCAACCCCTCGGGCCCCTCGGGCCCCTCGGGTCACGGGCCCGGGCTGAACTGAATTCGTGGCATACGATCACCATTGGCCGAGCTATCCGAGCTATCCGAGCTATCCGAGCGGCCAAGCGGCCGAGCGGCCGAGCGGGTCCTTCGCGCAGCCATTAGCGCGGCAATTCGTTTCAACGCGGTTGAAAACCATGCTGTGAGCAGGTATTTCTTCCGCGAAAGAGCAACGTACCGCGTTGTTCGCATCCTGAGGGCAACAGCTGAGGCTGACGCGAACCGTGCGGTAAAAGGGGTGACCGAGGTAATAGTGACGGGGGTGGTCACGTCGACGCGACGCTCAGGAGTACGCGACGCTCAGGAATGGTGGAGGGTGGATTCTTCGATGACGGGGTTGGCCAGCAGTTCGTGGGCCAGCGCCCGGACGGCCTCGAGAGCGGTCTCGTCTGCCTCGCCGTCGATCTCCACCTCGAACCGCTTTCCCTGCCGGATCGACCGCACCTGGTCGTACCCGAGCCGCCGGCAGGCACCGAGGATCGCCTCACCCTGGGGATCATGAATCTCGGGCTTCAGCATTACGTCAACGATCACACGGGCCACGTATCCTCCTGGGCAAACAGGGCATATATCGTCAGGTGAAGAGCGACCCAACGGACGAGTGCCCCACCGGGCACGCAGCGTACGCCATCGCTCGGCGAGGACAACGCCCGGGAACCCCAGCCCGTATGGCCGGCAACGGCGATCCCAGCGCCGGCGCGGAGAGGAGTGGCACGTGACCGTCGATGTAGACGGTGCTGCTACCACAACAGCACCACTTGAGCCTATTCAGCTGCTTACCCCCGAGGGTGAGCGGATAGAGCATCCCGACTATCCGCTCGATCTCGACGCGGAATCGATCAGGGGCATGTACCGGGATCTGGTCCTGGTCCGCCGGATCGACACCGAGGCGATCGCGCTGCAGCGGCAGGGCGAGCTCGGCATCTGGGCCTCACTGCTCGGCCAGGAGGCCGCCCAGATCGGCTCCGGCCGCGCGCTCGGGCCGAACGACATGGCGTTTCCCACCTACCGCGAGCATGGCGTCGCCTGGTGCCGCGGCATCGACCCGGTTCAGCTGCTCGGGCTGTTCCGTGGCGTGAGCCACGGCGGCTGGAACCCGGAGGAACACAAGTTCCACCTCTACACGATCGTGATCGGCGCCCAGACGCTGCACGCGACCGGCTACGCGATGGGCGTTCAGCGGGACGGCGCCGACGAGGCCGTGATCGCCTACTTCGGGGACGGCGCATCCAGCCAGGGCGACGTCAACGAGGCATTCGTCTGGGCATCGGTATTCAACGCACCCGTGGTGTTCTTCTGCCAGAACAACCAGTGGGCGATCTCCGAGCCGAACGAGCGGCAGACCCGCGTCCCGCTCTACCAGCGTGCGTACGGTTTCGGCTTCCCCGGCCTCCGGGTTGACGGCAACGACGTGCTCGCCTGCTACGCGGTGACGAAGAAGGCCATGCAGGCGGCGCGCGAGGGGCAGGGGCCGACGCTGATCGAGGCGTTCACCTACCGGATGGGCGCGCACACCACCACCGACGACCCGACCAGGTACCGCGTCGCCGCCGACCTGGAAGCGTGGAAACTCAAGGACCCGATCGAGCGGGTCAGGGCCTATCTCGTCCGGTCCGCGCAGGCGGAGCCCGAATTCTTCGCCGAGGTTGAGGCGGAAGCGGAAGCGGTAGGCGCCAGCGTTCGCGAGGCCTGCCGCACCATGCCCGATCCGCCGCCGATGGACATCTTCAAGAACGTCTACGACCAGCCCAACCAGATCCTCGAGGCCGAACGCGAGCAGTTCGCCGCCTACCTTGATTCCTTCGCTGACGCTGAGGGGGGCGCGCGATGACCACACTCACGCTGTCCAAGGCCCTGAACGAGGGCCTGCGCAAGGCCCTCGAAGACGACCCCAAGGTGCTCATCATGGGTGAGGACGTCGGCAAGCTCGGCGGCGTCTTCCGGGTCACCGACGGACTGCAGAAGGACTTCGGCGAGCACCGGGTGGTGGACACCCCGCTGGCCGAGTCCGGCATCATCGGCACCGCGATCGGGCTGGCGCTGCGCGGCTACCGGCCGGTCTGCGAGATCCAGTTCGACGGTTTCGTCTACCCGGCGTACGACCAGATCGTCAGCCAGCTGGCCAAGATGCGGTACCGGTCGCTGGGCAAGGTGAGCCTGCCGGTGACCGTGCGCATCCCGTGCGGCGGTGGCATCGGCGCCGTGGAGCACCACAGCGAGTCGCCCGAGGCGCTGTTCACGCACATCGCGGGCCTGCGGGTGGTGGCCTGCGCCAACGCCTCCGACGCGTACACGATGATCCAGCAGTCGATCAGCTGCGACGATCCGGTCATCTTCTTCGAGCCGAAGCGGCGCTACTGGGACAAGGGTGAAGTGGATACCACCGCCGGCGGCCTGGCCGGCGCGCAGCCACTAGATGAGGCCAGGGTCGCCGTCGAGGGCTCGGACGTGACGCTGCTCGCTTACGGCCCGATGACCAGGACCGCCGTCGAGGCGGCGCTCGCCGCGCGCGAGGGCGGCAGGAGCGTCGAGGTGATCGACTTGCGCACGCTCTCCCCGCTGGACATCGACACCATTACCGCATCGGTGCGCAAAACCGGCAGGTGCGTCGTCGCGCACGAGGCAAGCGTCTTCGGAGGTCTGGGCGCCGAGATCGCGGCACGCGTTACCGAGCAGTGCTTCTACCATCTGGAAGCGCCGGTGCTGCGGGTCGGCGGTTTCGCCACCCCGTATCCGCCGTCCAGGCTCGAGGAGCACTACCTGCCCGACCTGGACCGGGTTCTGGACGCCGTCGACCGCACGTTCGGCTACTGAGGCACGGGAGCGATCATGAGCGAGCTCAAGGAGTTCCGCCTCCCTGACGTAGGCGAGGGCCTGACCGAGGCCGAGATCGTAGCCTGGCACGTGGAGCCGGGCGACGCGGTCAAGGACGGGCAGATCATCATCGAGATCGAGACCGCGAAGGCGGTCGTCGAACTGCCCTCCCCGTACACCGGCACGGTGGTTAAGCTGCTGGTCGAGCCCGGCCAGACGGTGGACGTCGGCGCGCCGATCATCACCGTGGACACGTCACCGGGCGGTACGGCATCGGCCGCGGCGGCAGCCAGCGAAGCCGCGGCGACGCTCGCCGGCACCGACGCGACGCCTGCCACGGCTCCGCCGGCGCAGAAGGAAGAACGGCAAGCCGTCCTGGTCGGCTACGGCGTCAGGACGGCGTCGACCACCCGCCGGCCGCGCAAGCAGTCAAGCCCAAATGGTGAAATGTCGGGCACTCGGGAGGCGGGCGCGGGCACTCGGGAGGCGGGCGCGGGTGCCGCGGAGGCGGCTGCGGCCGCGGTCACCGACACCCCGATCGCCCGCGTGCTGGCTAAGCCCCCTGTCAGGAAGCTGGCTAAGGATCTGGGGGTTAGCCTGGCCGGGCTGAGCGGCAGCGGGCCTTCTGGGTCCATTACCCGCGATGATGTGCAGCGCGCGGCCAGCGGAACCGCCGTGGCCGGTAGCACTAGGACCGCCGCTGCCACCACCGTTAGTTATGAAGATCAGCGAATTCCGGTTCGCGGTGTGCGCAAGCACATGGCGGCGGCCATGGTGTCCAGTGCCTTCACCGCGCCGCATGTGACCGAATTCCTTCAGATTGACGTCACCGAGACTATGGCCGCGGTACGGCGCGTCCGCGAACTGCCCGAATTCACTGACGTAAAGGTCTCGCCGCTGCTATTCGTGGCCAGGGCCCTGCTGGTCGCGGTGACCAGGCACCCGCTGATCAACTCCAGCTGGGACGAGGCCGCGCAGGAGATCGCGGTGCACGGGCGAGTGAACCTGGGCATCGCGGTGGCGGCCGAGCGCGGGCTGATCGTGCCTAACGTCAAGGACGCCGGCGCCATGCCGCTGCCCCGGCTCGCGCAGGCCCTGCAGGAGCTGACCGAGACGGCGCGGGCCGGCAAGGCCACCCCCGCCGACATGGCCGGCGGCACGATCACGATCACCAACGTGGGGGTGTTCGGGGTGGACGCGGGAACGCCCATCCTCACTCCCGGTGAAGCGGCGATTCTGGCGTTCGGACAGGTCAAGGACGCGCCGTGGGTCGTTGACGGCCAGCTCGCGGTGCGCAGGATATGCACCTTGTCACTCTCGTTCGATCACCGTATCGTCGATGGGGAGCTTGGCTCGGCGGTCCTGCGCGACGTCGGGTCGATGCTTGAGGATCCTGTCCGGATGCTCGCCTGGATGTGACAACCCCTATCCCCGGGGAGGTGCACCATCTCGCTCAGCAAAGTAAGGGACGCGCTGATCGTCATGGTGGGCTTTCTCGTGCTGCTGTGGGTCATCCAGGCGGCGAACTGGGCAGACAGCTACCGGCTGGATGGTCCGCTGGCCATCCAGCCGCATAGCCTCATCCACCTGCCCGGGATACTCACCGCCCCGTTCCTGCACGTGTCCTGGCAGCACATCGAAGGCAATTCGGTGCCGCTGTTCGTGCTGGGCTTCCTGACCGCTTACCGTGGCATCGCCAAGTTCGTCGCGGTGACCGCGATCGTGATCGTGACCAGCGGGCTGAGCGTGTGGCTGTTCCAGAGCGGCGGCTCGCTGACCGTGGGGGCGAGCGGGCTGGTGTTCGGCTACTTCGGGTACGTGCTGGCGCGCGGGTTCTTCGACCGCAACTGGATAGACATCGCGGTCGGCGCGGTGGCCGGCGGCATGTACTACTACATCCTCATGGTCGCGGTCCCCGGCACTGTGGGCGTCAGCTGGCTGGATCACTGCGGCGGCCTGGCCGGCGGGGTACTCGCCGGGTGGCTGCTGCGGGCCAGGCCAGGCAGGAGCCGGAACCAGCTGCCGGTAAGGTCATCGCATGATCAGGCATACCGTCGTATTCCGCTGGAAGCCCGAGGCCACGCAGGAGCAGAGGCAGCGGGTCTCGACTGAACTCGCCCGGCTGCCTTCGCTGGTGCCGACGCTGCGGGTGTACGAGTTCGGCTCGGACCTGGGCGTGAACGAGGGCAGCTACGACTTCGCCGTGTTCGCGGGCTTCGACGACATGGACGGGTACCTGGCCTACCGGGACAACCCTGAGCACCGCGCGATGATCCGTGACCACATCCTCCCGATCACCGAGACCCGCGCCGCCGTCCAGTTCGAGGTCGCGTAGCCGCCTCACGCTAAGGGCCGGGCTCAGACGCGCGCGGTGTCCTTGCCGAATCGCCAGATCGCGCCGCCAGCGAAGATGATCAGCCAGGCAACGACGTTGACAACCCAGGTCCACTGCACCCCGCCGCCGAGCAGTGGCGCGTGCACGAGCTGGTTAAGCCCGTACTCGGGACTCCATTTGGCGATCCCCTGCACCCCGCCTGGGAGCAGGTTGACCGGGATGAACAGGCCACCCACGAAAGCGAACAGCGACATGATCAGGCCAAGAAGCTGCGGGACGGCATCGGCGGGCACCAGGAAACCGATGAACAGCCCGAACGCCGCGAAAAGCAGCGAGCCGATCCAGACGCACAGGGCGCTGACGATCCACAGGTAGACGGGCATCGAGGCCTTGTGGGTCACGATGCCGCCGACCACGTTCACGACAGTAATCGGGACGAGCCCGAGAACCAGCGCGGTCGCCACCTTCATGCCGATGTAGGCGGCAGGCGAGAGCGGCGTCAGCCGGAGCTGCCGGCTCCAGCCCTGGGCGCGCTCGACGGACACCCCCGCGCCCGTGTAGGTGGTCGAGAATATGGCGCCATAAAGCGCAAGGCTGACCAGAACCCACGCCGCGTAATTCCCGTGACCGTAGTTGCCTGTCGTGTTCGCTTTATTCAGCCCGAAGGCGAAGAAGAAGATAACCGGGACGATGACCGTGATGATGACGGCGCGCGGGTTCCGCCGTAGCCGGCGGATCTCCAGATTCAGCGCGGTCAGGTTGAAGCCGCCGAGGGTCGGGGGCCGCCGGCCGCTCAGGTCGGGCCCTGATGTTGTGGTCATCCGGTAGCTCCCGTGTTCACGCTGCCTGGCTCGGCGTCGCCGGTCAGGGCGAGGAACGCGTCCTCGATGCCGCGAGCGGTGATTTCAAGGTCCCTGGCTGAGGTGCGCGTCAGCAGGTACCTGGCCACCGCGTCGCTGTCGTTCGCATGGATGAGGACGGTCTCGCCGCGGATCTCCACGCTGTCCGCGCCGGGAATGGCGCGGAGCTCAGCCTCGCTGGCCTCGGCCATGGTGACCCGCACGGTGCGGCCCGCCGACATCGCCTTGATCTCGGACGCGGTGCCGTCGGCGATCTTCTGCCCGTGCCGCAACAGGATGATCCGGTCGGCGTAGGCGTCCGCTTCCTCCAGGTAGTGGGTGGCGAACAGTACCGTCCTGCCCTGCTCGGCGTCCTGGCGGATCGACGCCCAGAAGCTGCGCCGCCCCTCGACGTCCATCCCGGTGGTCGGCTCGTCCAGGACCAGCAGTTCGGGGTCGGAGACCAGCGCCATGGCGAACCTGAGCCGCTGCTGCTCGCCGCCTGAGCACTTTCCCACCCGGCGGTCCGCGATCTGGGTGATTCCCGCCCGGTTCAGCACCTCGGCGGCCG
>DASXDG010000388.1:0-19200 GCA_036490795.1 Streptosporangiaceae bacterium | reverse complement strand
AACTGATCGCGCGCGAGCGAGCCACTTACCGGGATCGCTTCCCTGGTTCGGCGCGGGCCTTCGCGAACTCCGCCGACCATCTGCTCGGCGGGGTCCCGATGACCTGGATGCGGATGTGGTCCGGTGGCTTCACGCTCACCGCCACGGACGCGAACCGGTGGGCGATCCGGCTGGCCAGGCAGCTGACCAGGCGGACGAAGATCGTCGTGTTCAGCTACTGCTATCACGGCAGCGTGGACGAGTCGTTCATCGTCGCCACGCCGGACGGGCCGCGTTCGCGGGAGGGCAACGTCGGCGCGCCCGTCGACCCGGCCGAAACGACGCGGGTGGTGGAGTTCAACGACGCCGTCGCGCTGGAACAGGCACTGCGACATGGTGATGTAGCCGCCGTGCTGATGGAGCCGGCCCTCACCAACATCGGCATCGTCTTGCCAGAACCCGGTTTCCTGAGCCGCGTCCGCGAACTCACGATCCAGTACGGCAGCCTGCTCGTCAACGACGAGACGCACACGTTCAGCGCCGGCCCGGGCGGCTGCACCCGGGCAGGGGAACTGCACCCGGACATCGTCACGATCGGCAAGTCGATCGCGGGCGGCATCCCGGCCGGCGCCTACGGACTCAGCTCCGACCTGGCGGAGAAGATACTCACCGACCCCGCTGCGTTCCACAACATGGCGCTGATGTGCCCGGCTACCACGATGGCGGACGCCGACGCGCACACGACGGTATTCGCGGAAGCCGCCGGCGAGCTGCTCCTCTAGCCGCCCCCAACCCCCAGTAGGCCCCATCCCCCCGTGGGTCCCACCCCCAGTAGGTCAATTGCGCGATTGACTTCGCTAGAGCGTGTCAATCGCGCAATTGACTCGGTTCGTCTAGCCGACGTGAACGAGCCGCCCGCGCAGGATGACCGCGCGCGGGCGGTCGAGTTGCGCCAGGTCGGTCCTCGGGTCGGTGTCGTACACGACCGCGTCCGCGGGTGCGCCGGGAACCAGCCCGTCCAGCCCGAGGTAGGCGCGCGCGGTCCACGACGCGGCGGCGATCGCGGCGTGGCCGGACAGCCCGGCCTCGGCCAGTGCTCGGATCTCGTCCGCGATCCGCCCGTGCGGGCTGGAGTCGGTCCCGGCGAGGATCGTCACGCCGGCCTCGGCCGCGGCCACGACCAGCCGCGGATGCGCGGTGGCGCCACCGGTGTACCAGTCCTTTCGCGGACCTTCCGGCTTGTCCCAGACGGTCTCCAGCGCCTCCTGGATCACCTTGAGCGTGGGGGTGAGCACGGTGCCGTTGCTCGCCATCAACGGCAGCAGGTCCGGGTCCAGGCACATGCCATGCTCCAGCGAGTCTACGCCAGCGGTCGCCGCGTTCGCGGCTCCAGCCGAGGTCTGTGCGTGTACGGCGACCCGCCCGCCGACCGCGTGCACGGCCGCGACCACCTCGGCGAGGACCCCCTCCGGGACCGCCGCCTCATCGGGACCCCAGTCACCGATGATCTTCGCCCAGCCGGTCCGTGCCGCCTGTTCGGCCGCCACGGCCGGCATGTCCGCGTAGTCCGGCCGCCGTCCCCAGCCCTCGAAGAACTGTCCGGCCTGCGCGATCCACGGCCCAGCGTGCGTGCCGCGCGGCACGTCCTCGTCCTGCCCGAACCAGTCCGGCGGGTCGCCCGCCAGTCCCGGCGACCTGACCAGCGTCACCCCCGCCGCGACGTGCGCGCGCAGGTCATCGCGCAGCATCACCTCGTCGAGCGGCTGCCCGGGCTCGTGCGCGCCCGGATGCGTGTGCGCGTCGACCAGGCCGGGCAGCACCCAGCCCTCGGCGACCAGTTCCGCCCCGGGCACCGGATCGTCGGTCCACCGGTCCCCGTCCGCATAGAGGTCGACCGCTTCTCCGTCGGGCAGTCCGAAGCCCTTGATTCTCAAAACCGCCATTGTCATAACTTACCGTGGTGCTTCCCCCCGCCCCACTGCCACCGGACCGGCTCGACAAAACGCCGAGAAACGGACCGGTCCGATCCTGGACCGCGCAGAGTCGTCGCGCTAACACAGAATCCGGCTGGTCGTAGCCCGCGTGCCAGACCACCCAGTCCCACTGTTCACTCAAGTAGCCAGCCTTCACAAACTTGACCAAGTCAATTGCGCAATTGACACGCCCTAGCGAAGTCAATCACGCAATCGACCCGCTGGGGGCGGGGGCTGGGGGCGGGGGCTGGGGGCGGGGGCGGGGGCTGGGGGCGGGCGGGGCGGGGGGTTAGGGCCAGCGGACGGATATGGGGGTTTCTGGGTCGATGGTGTGTTTGTCGGCGATGCGCCGGGCTCGGGCTTGGACCATCAGGCGCTGGACCGTCAACGTGATCGCGAAGTACATGGTGAGCGAGGCGGCGCCCAGGCCCGCCAGGGCCCCTCTGCCGTCGACCAGGTAGTCGTAACCCAGGTGGACGCCGAGCGAGACAATCCACAGGACGGCGGTGAGTAGATTCCCTTTACGCCATGCCTGACCGTTATTAACCCAGATGTGCATCGTCGAGGCGCGCACCGCCGCGAACACGACCGCCAGGATGAAGCTGCCGGCCAGGGCGGCGAACACATAGCCGGGATGATGGCCGTGCTGCCCCAGAAACGAGGAAAGGTCCACGATGCCGAGCACCGCGAGGATCACCGGCAACCGCAGGTCCGCCTTGGCGGGCTGCGCCTGGAGCTGCCGGTACAAGATCCAGCCCAGGATGAGCACGCCGATCAGCAAGTTGAACGACTCAGAAGACTTCATGACTTCACGCTAGGTCTGGCACGTTTTGCGGCCTAGTGCCGTTCCTCAGCAAACCCCCATGACGGGGTGCCTACCCGCACCTATGACATGTGTAACGGGTGACTCTTTGCCGCGGCTTCCAGCGCCTGCAGCGACACCCAGCCGTCGTGCGACCAGAGGATCTTGCCCGAGGCGGAGACGAGACTGAACCACGGCTGGTCCTGGACCCCGAACCCGTCGGCGACCCGGCCCGTGGTGTCCAGCCCGACCGGATACGTCAGCCCGAGACCAGAAAGATAGGAGCGGACCGCTGCCTGGGATGGCTCGACGACGGTCTCGTCCACTCCGGTCAGCGGAGGCAGGCCGTGCGCCCTGGCGTACCCGGTATACGCGTTGCCGAGTCGCAGCTCGGATTTCAGGTCACTGACCTCGGACAGCCAGGACGCGAAGAACATCACTAGCCGCGGCTGCCCGGGACCGAGCGTCACCCGGTCGGTGCCGAGCGCCGGGTCCAGCGACACCTGCTTGCCGGGACCCTGCACGGTGATCGCGGCGAGCGAGTCGTTGCTGGCCACGTGCGGATGGCTGGGCAACAGCGAGGAGACCTCATCGGCCAGCACCTGCGCCGACTGGCCGACGCTTGAGTAAGCCATCTGGGTCAGGTAAAGCTTGCGCTCCCGGCCTCGCTGGTCGATGACGAACAGGGCCGGCGTGTGGTCGATATCGCCCTTCTCGATCTGCACCGCGATGTTGTACGACTTCCAGGCCGCCTTGAGCTGGGGCACCGTCCCGGTGAGGAAGTCCCACTGGTTGACCATGCTGTGCGCGCGCGAGTACGCCATCACGTCAGTGACCTTGGTCGCGGTCGGGTTCGCGTCCACGCCGAGCAGCTGCACGTTCTCGCCGGCCTTGCCGAGCAATTCCTTGGCCCAGACCATGCTCTGCGTGGTCAGCGGGCAGACGTCCGTGCACTCCGGGTCCTCGAAGGAGAGCAGCAGGACCTTGCCGCGGAACTGGCTCAGCGACATCGGCTGCCCGAACTGATTGACCAGGTGCAGGTCGGGGGCCGGTACCTGGTTCATGGACGTGCCCGTGTCCAGGCTCGGGTTGCCCATCGCGGCGTTCGACTGGGGGTTCGCGGCCGACATGGCGGGGCCACTAGATGTTTGAGCGCAGCCCGCCAGCAGCACCAGTGCCGCGAGCGGAGCGAGCCGAGAAAGTACTGTCTTCATGGCGGTTCACGAGCTTACCGCTGCGGGTCGTCCCCCACGATGACGCCCCCGCCGTGACCCCATGCCAGGTACCGCCAGGACAGGTTGATCAGGGTGGAGATCCGGTTCCGGCCGCCGAGCAAGTACACCAGGTGCAGCCCGAGCCAGGCCAGCCAGGCCAGCGTGCCCCGGATCTTGAGGCCGCCGATCTTTCCAACACCGGGCAGCTGCACGACCGCGGACTTGCGGCCGATCGTGGCCATGGTGCCCTTGTCGTGGTATTTGAAAGGAACCGTGGGCTGGCCGTCGGCCAGCCGGGCGATCTGCCGGGCGGCATGCCGTCCCATCTGGATCGCGGGCTGCGCGAGCTGCGGGGTCGGATCGTCGGGGTTGACCGCGATGTCGCCGACCGCGAAGATCCGTTCCTGTCCGTGCACCCGCAGGTCGGGGCCGACCCGGATGCGGCCGTGCTTCCCCTGCGGCAGTCCCCAGCCGGCCACCGCGTCGGGCGCCGCGACCCCGGCCGCCCAGACGGTGATGTCGCTGGGCAGCGCGTCGCCGGAGGCGAGCAGCACGTGGTCCTGGGTGACCTCGTGGATCTCGGCGCCGAGCGTGACCTCCACGTCGCGGCGCCGCAGCTGAGTGAGGGTGTAGTCGCGCAGCGGCGCGGCGAAGGGCCCGAGCAGCGCGTCGCCCTGCTCGACCAGGCGGACGTGCAGCCGCTCAGGGTCGATGTCGGGGAAGGTGTTGCGGAACACCTCCTTGCGCAGTTCGGCGAGCGTGCCGGCTAGCTCGACACCGGTGGCGCCGCCGCCGACCACGGTGACGTGCAGGTCACCGTCCTTCTCGCTGAGTCGCTCGATGCCGGCCATGATGTGGTCACGCAGCACGAGCGCGTCCCTGCGCGTGTACAGGCCGAACGTGTTCTGCTCCGCGCCCTTGACGCCGAAGTAGTTGGCGGTAACGCCGGTGGCCAGGATCAGGTAGTCGTAGCCGAACTCACGGCCGTCGGTGAGCTTGACCCGGCGCGCCCCGGCATCGATCGTGGCGAGTTCGCCGCGCCGGAAGATGGCGCCGCCCCCGCGCCGGCCACGGCGGCTGGACACGACACCGCCAACCGGGTAGGCGACATCACCAGGGTTCAGTCCGGCGGTCGCCACCTGGTACAGCAGCGGCTGGAACGTGCTGTACAAGTTCGCGTCGAGCAAGGTCGCCCGGAACCCGGCCTTGGTCAGCGTGTGCACGCTGGTCACTCCGCCGAAGCCAGCGCCGCAGACGAGAACCGACTGTTCGTTATGACTAATGACTGTCATCTCTTCTCTCAACGTCAGCGTACATAGCGTACGCTCGCCGGTCCGCGGCGATCCTCGGCGGGGCGAGGCTGCGCGGCCACAGGCGACGGACGATAACCACGTTCACCTCGATCGCCCACACGGTGAGCTGCGCGTCGAAATAGAGCCAGCCGATGAGGCCGAGCACTATGGCGAACGTGCCGTAGAGGTCGGACGACCTGGCCACCTGGTGGGTGATCAGGTACCCGCCGATCGCCTGCATGATCTGCCACGCGAGCGCGCCGAGCAGCGCGCCAGGCAGCAGAGCGCGCCCGCCGACTTCGGGCGCGGCGCAGAGCCGGAACACCAGCCAGAACATGGCGCAGTTCAGCACCAGTGAGATCGCGAGGGCCAAAATGGCCGAACCCACCCCGGTCAGCACCTCGCCGGCGCCGCTGGCCAGGCCGGACAGCGTGCTGGTGGCGATGAGGCTGACGCCGAGCACGACCAGTGCCGCGAAACCGCGCAGATAGGACCACGGGAACGCCGGACGCCGGACTACCGGGACCTCCCAGGCGGCGTTCAGCGCGTTCTGCATGGCGCGGACGACGCCACGCGAGCCGATCAGCATGCCCGCCAGGCCGACGACGAGCGCTATCCCGGTCTGCTTGAGCGGAGTGAGGTTGTCGCGAAGTTGCGGGCCGATGACCGGGTAGTGCGCGAGTGCCGAGTTGACCAGCCGGTGCCGTAGCCCTGAGTCGTGCCTGATCAGCACGTTCAGCACGGTCAGCAGGACAAGCAGCAGCGGGAACAGGGCGATGAAGCCGTAGTAGGCGACGAGCGCGGCCAGGTTCCACCCGCGGTTGTCGAAGAACTTCCTGACCACCGCGACCGGCAGTGCCGCCCATGGGCGGCGCTGCTGCCACTGATCCGCGGCGCGGATCGTCCGCTTCACCCTGCTCATCGGGATGATTCGTACCCGGTTTCGCGACCTTACAGTCCGAGTGCCACCAGCTCAGGGCGCAGGCAAGGCTGCACCGCCGGCGGGGAAGGGGCTGGCGGCGCGGATCCGGATGCGGACGTAGACGCGGCGGGGGACGTGCTGGCCCCTGGGCTGGCGCTGACCGGCGGGCTGCCGGAAAGCCCCGGGCTGCCCTGCGGTGACGGCGAGGTGGTCACCGGCCGGCCTGCCTGGGCGCAGGCGGCGATGACAACCAGGCTGCCGTCCGGATCTGCGCTGCCGCCGACACCGGACAGGTCAGTGAAGTAGTGCGGCCAGCCGAGATTGGAGGCGGACAGCGCCACCCGCGCGGCCGGGATGTCGTACCCCCAGGCCGCGCCGTTGACCCCGAGGTTGTCGATGCCGAGCGCAAAACCGTCCCTGACCACGTACATGCCGCCGCCGAGATCGGGAGCGGTGGCCACGACGTGGCCGGTCACCGGGCTGGTCTCAAGCAGCGTCGTACCGCGGGTGAGGTAGATCCGTTTCTGCTCGGGGTCGGTGCCAGCGAGCGCGGCGCCCGGTACCGACCACAGCTCGATGCCGGTGGCGCCGCTGTACGCGGTGACCCCGGCGGAGCCGGAGAACAGCACGTCGCCGTCGAAGGCCGCGCTCAGCGTGCCATCGAACGTCGGCGTGATGATGCTCCCGCCGTACGGCTGCGGGAGGATCTGCTGCGTGGCGCCGGTGGCGGTATCGATCCTGCGCAGCGCGGTGACCGGCGCGCCGGTCTCGTCCCCGTCTGCCGATTCGGCCAGGTAGAGGTACTGTCCGTCGCTGTACCAGCCCTGGGCGGCGTCGTCGACCGGCCGCTGCCACCGCACCTTTCCCGTGGCACTGTCATAACTGGTCACGTTCTGCGGTCCCATGATCACCGTATAGCTGCTGGTCGCCGCCACCGCGCCGCCGAACGGGGCGGCCGGATACTCCGAGTCCGGCACGCCCGTCGAATCCGGGATCACGACCTCGGTCCGTTTGCTCACCCCGCTCCGCCCCGGGTAGGCGACGCCCACGGTCACCTCGCCCGGCCAAGATCGCACCGAGACGATGGCCGCGTCCGGCGCGAATCCGCTCAGCAGCGCCTGCCATAGCGAGGTGCCGTTGCTGGCCTGATATGCGTACACGGTCATACCCGCGCCTAGTACCGCGACGCCGTTGCCGACGGCCGCGTAGGCGGTCCCCTGGGCCGGCACCGTCCCGGCCAGGCCGCTGTCCAGGTCCCAGTCGCCCGTCAGCTGGGCGGACCAGCGCAGCATGTTGACCTCGGCGGTGTGGCAGCCGGTCCGGCAGCCGTTGCTCGCCACCAGCGCGGGCACGCTCTGCGCCGGGTACGGCACGAAGGCCACCGCGAGCAGAGCGGCGAGCAGAGCGCCACGGCGCAGCCAGGGCGACTTGCCGGCCGTGCCCAGCCAGCGGCCGCTGCGCCAGCGCGCGGTCGCGGTGGCGGCGGCACGGCGGCGCGCCTGGACGCGCACGCGTACCCGCGCCGTCCTGCGACGCAGCCTGCGCAGCAGGCGGCTCCCCTGCCGCGGCTGCTTCACGCCGCTACCTTCCTCACGCCACCCTCTCCGCCTGGGCCACCCGTTGTGAGGAGCGGCCACCGTTCCCTGGGGCGCTCACCACATTCCACCTCCCACCGTAGGCGGAAATCCCAGGTGATTTGCCGTATGTAGTCACAAACGTGATCGCACGCGGGATTGCCGATAGCGTGTGTGACACACGCCTACGAGGAGGTAGCCATGGCCGGACGCGCGCCACTGCCCTATGACTTCATGCCGCCGCTGCCGTCGTTTGACCTGCGTAGCGACGATGTCACCGACGGCCAGATGATGACCGATAACCAGGTTTATAACGGTTTCGGCATGACCGGGAAGAACATCTCGCCATCCCTGTCCTGGTCCGGCTTCCCCGCCGAGACGAAGAGCTTCGCCGTTACCTGCTACGACCCCGACGCGCCGACCGGGTCCGGTTTCTGGCACTGGGTGCTTGTTGACATCCCCGCCTCGGTGACCTCGCTGCCGGCCGGAGCCGGTGCCGGCGGTGAAGGGCTCCCCAGCGGGGCACTCCACCTGCGCAACGACTACGGAACGCGGGATTTCGGCGGCGCCGCGCCGCCGTCCGAGGACGATCCGCACCGCTACGTGTTCACCGTGCACGCGGTGGACGTGGAGAGCCTGGGGCTCGAGCCGGACACGTCGCCGGCCGTGTGCGGGTTCAACCTGCGCTACCACGCGCTCGCGCGGGCGATCATCGTCCCCGTCTTCGGCCTCTGATCCGGCCAGCAAACGATCCTCACGAGGTGACCCGTTCCCCGCAAATGGACGGGTCATAGCCAGGCAGGCCGGCCAGCTGGGCGAGCAGCCAGGGTGAGGTGAGCACCTTGAGCAGGGCCTGAACCTCCCGGGATGAGACCAGACTGGACGGGAGAACCAGGTCGAAGCGTTCGGTGGCCAGCGGGAGGAAGTCCAGGCCGTAGGCCAGCGCGGCAGGCTCGCTGGACACGCCCGCGTCGGCGATCCGCCCGGCGACGGCGGCGGCCACCTGGAGGTGACCGGCGGCCTGGCTGTCGTAACCAGGCAGGTCGTCAGCGTCGAGGCCCAGTCGCTCGCGCTCCTCATCGAGCAAGGTGCGGGCCTGGGCTCCCGGCTCGCGGTTCACCAGGCGCAACCCGGAGCGGGCGATGTCCGCGAGGTCGGTGACCGGCGTCTGCGGGCGGACCACCAGCCCCTCCCGCCAGGACGCGAAGCCGACCACGTCGGCGTCCAGATCGTGCCCGGCCGAGTGGACCCCGGCGGCGTGCACGAGACCGGTCTGCGCCAGCCGCAGCGCCTCGGCGCTCCCGCACGGCCACCAGGCGAACGCCACCGGCGGATCAAGCAGCGCCAGCGGCGTCTGCAGCAACGGCAGCGCCGGGTCGCAGCCCGCGACCACCAGTGTGGGGCGCGGCGGCCCGATCGGGCTGACCGCGATCGTGCCCAGCCCGCCGTCGCCCGGGCTGGCGACCAGGCCGCCGGCCGCGCTGAAACCGGCCAGGAATGACGTGTCTCCGCGCAGCGGCAGCGCCACGAAGCCGTCGCCTACCGTGGCGAGGACGACGCGGGAGCCCGCACCGCCGGCCGGTGCCACCAGGCGGGCGCGCACGGGTTCGGCCGGCTCGCCGCGGCCGAACAGCTCCTCGATCGTCATGCCGAGGGCACGGCCAAGGCCGAGCGCCACCCGCAGCGAAGGATCGGAGTGACCGGATTCGACGGCGGAGACCGCCTGTCTGGTGACGCCCGCCACGCCGGCCAACTGCTGCTGAGACAGGCCTCTGGCCTGCCTGGCAAGCCGCAGCCGGGTGCCCGGCGCCCACGTGTCTTCCGCCTGACGCAGCATGGCAGCCAATGTAGGCGACGAGCGCGCGGCACCATAACGCCGGCACTGTCTGCTTACGGTAGGGTACGCAAAGTGATTCGGACCTTAGTAGCTGAGCCCGCCACGCTGGCCCGTGAGGGCCTGGTGGCGCTGCTAAGCCGCGCGGACGATATCGAGCTCATCGCCACCATCCGGCGCGGTGAAGAAGTGGCCCCTGCCGCCAGGGCACTGAAGCCGGATGTGGCCGTCATCGCCGCCGCGTTCCCCGGCCACGACGGGATCGCGATCGTGCGTGCCGTGCAGTCCGCTCTGCCCGGGTGCCGGTGCGCCATCATGAGCTCCGGTCACCGGCTGCGAGACCTGCGCCGTGCCACCGCGGCTCACGTGCACGGCTTCCTCGTGCACGACTGCCCCGCCGAACTCATCACGCAGGCGATACGCGAGCTGGCCTCGGGCAAGCGGTTCATCCACCCGGGCCTGAGTGCTGGCGCGCTCGGCGCCCAGGCGTGCCCGCTCACCACCAGGGAGGCGGACGCTCTGCGGCTGGCCGCCCAGGGTTCCACCACCGCGGAGATCGCGAAGTCCTTGTGCCTGACCGTCGGGACCGTCCGGAACTACCTGTCCCGCGCGATCACCAAGGTGGGGGCGCGCAACCGGTTCGACGCCATCCGCATCGCCGACGAGTCCGGGTGGCTCTGAACCGCCGCACCGGGAACAAACCCCAACACGGTAATTACAGCCAGGGAAATTACCGTGAAAGGCAAAATTTCAGCGCAAATAGACTGCGAAGACGGCCGTTTCCCACAGAACACATAGGCTTCCGCAAAGCACTCGACTTTCATATTAAATCGGACAAACGGACCCCCCGCGCCGCCTCCGGTGCGGTCCGCAATGCCGCCTGCCTGCGGCGATTGAGTGGGCACAGAAATGATGACAGGTGTCACTATTCCCCTTGCCAATGCGCTGACATACTTTCGTTGGCGCACAAAATTTCACAGGACAGCGGAATTAATCCGGGAGCGTCGGTGGATAAGCGATATGAGCAGTATTGCCTGGCCAGTCGGTTTTTCTACGACATGCCACCAGGTCAGGACTTTGCCATCGCCGGCCGTCCGCTGCCTGAAGGCTGGCGCAGAGAACGGCGGGGCGACTGGATGATCTGCGTTCCGCCTGATCCGCAGACGCCACTCCAGGGCTGGAAAATACACGCGTCAGGTTGTCTTGACAATACGGAAGAAATCATTACGAGGGTCTGGGAGTACTGCGTCCCACGCGGCATCTTTTTTAAGTTCGTTTCCAGTCGGCTTGGCGTGCTCGTCCGTAACGGGAAATACGCACCTCGCGGGGCGAGCGGCAAGATCGTCACCATTTATCCCAGGGACGAGGCCGATTGCGAGCGGATCCTGGCCGAACTGGACGCCGTGCTGGACCGAGCGCCGGGACCGTACATCCTCAGCGACCTGCGTTACGGCGAAGGGCCGCTCTACGTGCGGTACGGCGGTTTCGCCGAGAGGCTCTGCCTGAACGATGACGGCGACCTCGTGCCCGCGATTGAGACCGACGCCGGCGAGCTCGTGCCGGACGTACGGTCCCCTGTGTTCGCGACGCCAGCATGGGTGCCGATTCCCGGCTTCCTCGCTCCTCACCTCGCCGTCCGCAACGCGGCGACGGTGCATGGCCTGCCGTACCGCATCGAGGACGTGCTGCACTTCTCCAACGGCGGCGGGGTCTACCTGGGGGTGGATGAGCACACCGGCGAACGGGTCGTGCTCAAGGAGGCCAGGCCGCACGCGGGCCTGGCGGCGGACGGTTCCGACGCCGTCGCCAGGCTCCGGCGTGAGCACGACACGCTCGGGCGGCTATCCGGCCTGGGTATCGCACCGGAGCCGAAGGGCTATTACGAAGCGGGCGGACACCACTTCCTCGCCGAGGAGTATGTCGAGGGGATTGCGCTCAACTCCTGCTACTCGGCGCGATATCCGCTGACCACGGCCGACCCCGATCCCGATCAGGTCGCCGCCTACACCCAATGGGCGCTGCGGATCTGCGCGGACATCAGCAGGGCCGCCGCGGCGATGCACGAGCGCGGCGTGGTCTTCAACGACCTGCACATGTTCAACATCATGGTCCGGCCCGACGACACCGTGACGTTCATCGACTTCGAGGCGGCAAGCCTGGTAGCCGAGGGCAGGAAGGTGACGGTCGGGAACCCCGGTTTCGCCGCGCCGCGCGACCGGTCCGGTTTCGGCGTCGACGCGTACAGCCTCGCGTGCATCCGGCTGGCCATGTTCCTGCCGCTCACCACGCTGCTCACGCTCAGCCGGGCCAAGGCGGCCGATCTCGCCGAGGTGATAGCCGCGCACTTTCCGGTGCCAGCCGAGTTCCTCGCCGAGGCCGTACGCGAGATCTGCGACAGCGGCCAGCCGGACACCGCACCAGGGCAGCCCGGCAGCGAGCCGGGCAAGGCCAACGGCGAATCGCAGGAGCAGCGGATCTGCCACGCGATCACGGCCAGCGCCACCCCGCAGCGGACCGACCGCCTGTTCCCTGGTGACATCGAGCAGTTCGCGGCTCCGGGCGTCGGGCTCGGCATCGCCCACGGCGCGGCAGGCGTGCTGTACGCGCTGTCCGAGTCGGCGGGCCTGCGCGTCGGCGACTACGAGCAGTGGCTGCTCGCGCGGGCCGCTGACCCGGTGAAGGGCAGTCGCGTCGGACTGTACGACGGCCTGGCCGGGGTGGCCTGGGTACTGGCCCGGCTGGACTACCTGGACGCGGCCGTGGAAACGGCGAGCATCTGCGCCGCCAGTCGCTGGCAGAAACTCGGGCCTGATCTGTACGGGGGCCTGGCCGGGTTCGCGCTGGCCATGCTCGCCGTCGGCGATGCGGCCGCCGAACCCGGCCTGATTGACGTCGGCCTGCGGGTGGCCGAGCGGACCGCGGCCGACCTGACCGCCGGCCAGCTGCCCGCGAAGGCGGGGCTGCTGCGCGGCAGCTCAGGGCTGGCGCTGCTATTTCTCCGGCTCCACGAACGCACCGGCGATCCGGCCTATCTGGACCTCGCCGACCGTGCGATCAAGGCTGACCTGGACCGGTGCGTGACGGACCACAAGGGATCGCTGCAGGTCGACGACGGCTGGCGGACGCTGCCCTATCTGAACGCCGGCAGCGCCGGCATCGGCATGGTCATCGACCGCTTCCTGATCCACCGGCCAGAGGAGGCCTTCGCGAAAGCCAGTGCCGCGATCAGGGTCGCCGCGCGCTCCACGTTCTACGTGCAGGCCGGGATGTTCAACGGCCGGGCCGGGATGGTCATGTACCTGGCCGCCGCGGGCGACGCGGCAGGTGCCGCTACGCAGGCGCGCAGGCTCGGCTGGCACGCCGTACCGCACGCTGGCGGTGTGGCGTTCGCCGGCGACCAGTTGCTCCGGCTCTCCATGGATCTCGGCACCGGTGGCGCCGGGATCTTGCTCGCCCTGGCAGCGGCGAGAGGTGCCCCCGGCGCCGTGCTGCCCTTCCTAGACCTCCCTGGGAGGCCTGCCCAGGGATCAGTGACCGAACGAGCAATGGTGAGGGGGTGACAGATATGGCCATTCTTGAAATGCAGGGCATGCAGCCATCGCGTGTGCGCGGTGGCGGCGGCGGGCACGGCGGCGGTGGTGGCGGCGGTGGTAGCGAGTTCAGCCTGCTGCTGTGCGACAGCCTGATCAGCGTCGGTCTCTGCCTCTAACAGAGCCTGAACCGCTGACTGGAATTGCGGTGCCGGTGGGGAGATCGCGGGTGCTTTCCGCCTCTCCACCGGTACCGTCCGGTGTCCTACACAGAGTGTAACCGACGAGGAGCGCGATGACACCCGCCGGCGGCGACCGGCTGCTGCTGCGCATCGCGCGGCACGGCGGCTGGTGGCTCGCCCTGGTCGGCACGGCATCGGTGGCGGGGGCGATCGCCCAGGTGCTGCTTCCCGCTGCCCTCGGCCGCGCCCTCGACTCGGCTCTCCTAGCAGACGAAACAACACACGGAACTCACGGGGGGACCAGCCAGTGGCTGGCGTACTGCTGCCTGCTCGTCGCCGTCATCGTGGTCAGCGCGGCCGCGGCCACGCTCGCGACTGGGATGGCGAGCACGACGGCGACGGCATGGCTGCGACGGCTGCTGGCTGGTCATGTACTGGGCTGCGGGGCCGGACTACTCGACGGATCCGGCGCAGCGTTCAGCGCGGGTGACGTGGTGAGCCGGTTCGTCGGCGGCACGGTGGATGCGGCTTCGGCACCGGGCAGCGCGGTCCTCGCGCTGACGGCGGTCATCTCGCCGGCCGGCAGCGTGGTCGCGCTCGGTCTGATCGACCCGTGGCTGGCTGTCGCTTTCGCCGCTGGGTTTCCGGCGCTCGCCATGGTGGTGCGCAGGCTTGTCCGCGACTCTGCCTCGGTCAACGTCTCATATCAGGCCGCGCTCGGCGCCATCGCCGGACGGCTGCTCGACGCGCTGGGCGGAGCGCGCACGATCGCCGCTGCCGGGACGGCGCCCGCCGAACGCCGCCGCATCCTCGCCTCGCTGCCGGCACTGAACGCCGCGGGCACCACGTCCTGGCAGGTCCTTGGGCGCGCCGCCGCGCAGGGCGCGATCATCGTCCCGGCGCTGCAAGTCATCGTGCTCGCGGTGGCCGGCGTCGAACTGGCCAGGCACCGCATCACGCCGGGCGAGCTCCTCGCCGCCAGCCAGTACGTGGTTATCGCCGTCGGGGTGGGCGCCAGCATCGGTCAGCTCACCCGGCTGGGCCGCGCGCGCGCCGGCGCCAGCCGCGTCGCGGACCTGTTCGCCTGGCCGCGCCGCCGCTACGGCGACAGTCAGCTCGCGACCGGAGCAACGGGCGAACTCCGGTTCAGCAACGTCACCGTCCGCCGCGGCGACCGGGTCGTCCTCGATGACCTCACGATGACGGTCCCTGGCGGCGCCGCCGTCGCGGTGGTCGGCGCATCCGGGTCCGGCAAGTCCACGCTGGCCGCCCTGGCCGGCCGCATGCTCGACCCGGACGAGGGCGCGGTGGAACTGGACGACTGCGCCCTCCCCTGGCTCACCCGCCGCGCGCTGCGGACGGCGGTCGTGTACGCGTTCGAGCGGCCCGCGCTGTTCGGCGACACGGTGGCCGACGCGATCCGCTTCGGCGTCGTCAGCCCGGCCAGCGAAGCGATAGCGGCGGCGCTCCACTCCAGCCAGGCGGCCGGGTTCGTCACCCGGCTGCCGGACGGCGCGGATACCCCGCTGCGGCACGCGCCGATGTCCGGCGGCGAGATGCAGCGGCTGGGCCTGGCCAGGGCGTTCGCGCACGCGCGCGACGCGCGGCTGCTCATCCTCGATGACGCCACCTCGAGCCTGGACACCGCCACCGAGATGCTGGTCGGCCGGATGCTCACCGAGCAGTTCGACGACCGCACGCGGCTGATCGTGGCACACCGGGCGAGCACGGCGGCGCGCGCGGACCTGGTCGCCTGGCTGGACGAGGGGACGCTGATCGCGCTCGCCCCGCACAGCGAGCTGTGGGATGACCAGGACTACCGTGCGCTCTTCATGGAAGCATGCTGATCGCCGCGCTGCGGCGGCGGCCGCGCGACGTCGCCTGGCTGGCCTTCTGGTCGCTCGTGCAGACGCTGCCCGCGATGGCGTCCGGCTGGGTGCTTGCCGAGGCGATGACCAAGTTCGCGACCGGCCAGACGCTCGGCGGCCTAAGCTGGCTCGGCCTGCAGGGCGTGGCGGCTCTGGCCGGAGCGTTCGGCACCAGGCAGAGCTATCCCCGGCTGGGCGCGGTCGTGGAGCCGCTGCGTGACGAACTCGCTGAACTGATCGTCGCGGGCGCGCTCAACCGCTCGATGGCGCGGGCGACCGCGCCGGACACCGACGCCGTGGCACGGCTCACCCACCAGTCCGAGATCGTCAGGGACGCGTTCGCCGGCCTGCTGACCGTGGCGTGCACGTTCATGTTCACCGCGGGTAGCACGCTGGCCGGCCTGGCCACGCTCGCTCCGGCGACGCTGCCCTACGCGGCGCCGCCGCTGCTCGCCTCCGTGCTGATCCTGCGCCTGCTGCTGCGCCCGTTCGAGCGGCGCCAGCGCGTTTCGGTGATCGGCGAGGAGACGGTGGCCCGCGAGGCGGCGGCCGCGGTCAACGGGCTGCGCGACATCACCGCCTGCGGTGCCGAGGTGCCGGTGCTCGCCACGCTCGACGAACGCGTGCGGCGGCAGGCCGCCGCCACCAGGTCGGTGACCAGGATCGCCGCGCTGCGCCTGCTGTTCCTCGCGGCCGGCGGCTGGCTGCCGCTGCTGCTCGTGCTGCTGGCCGCGCCGGCCCTGCTGCGCCGCGGCGTCTCACCCGCGCATCTCGTCGGTGCCATCGCCTACATCGGCGGCAGCCTGCGCAGCACGCTCAGCACGCTCACTCAGGGGCTCGGCGCGGGCCTGGTACGGCTCACCGTGACGCTGGACCGCATCGTCGAGGCGTCACCAGTCAACGATGAAATCGAACAAACGTACGCGCAAGAAGCACCACGGTCAGTTATGATAGATATCGAGGGCCTGCGGTTCGGCTACACGCCAGACACCGAGCCGGTCATCGACGACCTCAGCCTGAGCATCGCGCCGGGCGAGCACCTGGCCATCGTCGGGCCGAGCGGGGTGGGAAAGTCCAGCCTGGCCGGCCTGCTGGCCGGACTGCTCACGCCGACGGCGGGCCGGGTGCTGCTCGGCGGTGTGCCGGCCAGGCAGTGCCCGCCGGGGGCGCGCGTGCTCATCCCGCAGGAGGCCTACGTCTTCGCCGGCACGCTCGCCGAGAACCTCGCCTACCTCGGCGAGGCGACCGCGAGCGAGATGCGCGCCGCGGCGGAGGCGGTGGGGCTCACCGCGCTCGTCGAGCAGCTGGGCGGCTACCAGGCGGAGATCGACCCGGCCCGGCTGTCCGCCGGCGAGCGGCAGCTGATCGCGCTCACCAGGGCGTACCTGTCCAGCGCGCCGATCGCGATCCTCGACGAAGCCACGTGTTACCTCGACCCGGTCGCCGAGGCACGCGCCGAGGAGGCGTTCGCCGGCAAGCCGGGCACGCTGATCGTGATCGCGCACCGGATCAGCTCCGCGCTGCGGGCCAGGCGCGTCCTGGTGCTCGACGGTTCCCTGGCGCAAGAAGGCGAGCACTTCGCGCTGCTCGCGAGCTCTCCCATGTACCGCGACCTGGTCGGCTACTGGACCGCCGGGCCGCGTCACGCCGGGCACGTCGCCAGGCCGCCCGGCAGGTAACGGCCGTCACTCGCATCACCACTATGGAAGCTCCCGCCCACGTAATGATTCACTAAGGATTTTGTTTCGCTATGCCCGGGTGGGTACCTCGATCTACTGGCATCCGACCCGCGCCGCGGGTCACGGGAGTCCAATCCGGATAACGCTTTACCTGGTCTTACTGCGACGTTATGACTTGGTAAGGAATTTCGCCGGACCGCATCTCCATATGATCACAAATCGGACATTGAGCAAATATCACAGAAGTGATGGCACGCGGCCATGACCTGGGTCTACGGTGTCGATCGGGAGCACCGGAGATCATGACTTGTCCCTATATTTAAATGGAGGTGGATTGCATGCCGACCAGGCAGCGGTCCGCGTGGCAACGCCGTCACCGAAATAGGCAACTGGCGCGCATCGCGGTCCCCATTGCCATCCTTGTAGCGCTGGGTGCGATTGTAGGCGTTACTTTCAACATGTCCGCCGGGAATCCCGCGCAGCTTAGTCAGGCAGCGCTAGACAACTGCGACGCGGCGACTACGGCGGCGACGCCAACCGTCACCGCATCGGCATCGGCAACTGCGTCGCCATCGCCATCGGCATCGGCGACTGCGTCGCCGCTCGCGTCCGCATCTGACCTGCTGTCCGCACCCCCGTCGCCGACCACGACCGCATCGCCGACCGCGACGCCGACGCCGACGCCGACCGCATCGAACCTTCTCTCCACTGCGCCGACGGACTCAGCGGCCGCGACCACGTCGGCTTCTCCCTGCCCAAGCGCGTCGGCGACGACTTCATCCGGCCCCATGGTGGCGGTGAACGCGAACGCGTTCGACCGCGGTACCGGCTCGGCAGCCGCCTCCCAGCTCGGTGACGTGGCGGCGAATCCGGTGGACGGCAACGGCGATGCGATCAGCATGAACCAGGACGCGGACCAAGCGGCGGCCTCCGGGAACTGCACCCTGGCGGTGCCGGCGAACCCGCTGACCGCGCAAGGACTCGCGAGCCCCTACCAGCTGGGTGACGGCTGCGATGAGGCCAACGCGACCGAGGAAGCGTTCGCGGAGGCGACGATCCTGGAGCCCAACGGCAAGCTACAGGTATATAACCCGCTGGTCATCACGCAGGGCACCACGCCGGCCGCGATGCCCACCGTGCCGCAGATCCCGCGCGGTTCGGTCGTCATCCTCGACTTCGGCTTCAACGGCACCAACCTGGTGCTGACCGGTCCCGGCGCGACCCAGCGCGGCAGCGGCTGTGTCGACGCTCTCGGCCAGTCGGTTATCGGGCAGGTCTCGGCCTGCAACGCTGTCGCGTTCTACCGCGCGGCGAACGCCGCGTTCGGCCAGGGCGGCGGGTTCGGTGGCCTTGCCCGCCGTGGTAACCAGATCCCGGCCGCTGGCACCGCGACGGACGGCCAGGCATGCCAGACCGCTCGCGACTTCTCGCTCATCGACCAGGACCAGTCTGACAACGTCAACTCGACGTACCTGCTCACTACCAGCGGGCAGATGGCCCAGAACACGGCGGCCAACAAGACCGCGCTGGCTGGCGCAACGACCATCGTGAACGGCAGCGACAACGCCCTGCTCGGCTTCTTCGTCGATCCCGCCAACGGCTGCACCCCGTTCACGGCGACCGACGTCACCGCCCCGAGCGGCACATCGCCGGCGCAGGCGCTGAACGAGCTGAGCGCCAGGGCTGACCAGCGCACCCCCATCGCTCTGGTCCCCCCGAACGATGAGATGGTCCTGGTCAACGGCGCATTCGACGTCGCTAAGACCAACGCCTACCGGTCGATCGTGGACCAGCCGCTGCTGGCCACGACCGCCAACCTGACTGAGGCGGCAGCGGGATACTGCATGGACATGGTGAACATCGCCCCGGCCCGCAACCAGCTGGACATGACCAAGGACGCGAACTTCGCCTCTCCCGTACCCGCCATCGGCAACAACCTGGCCACCTTCCTTGGCAACAGGCTGAGCATGTCGTTCGCCAACCTCGGCTGCCAGAACTTCGGCCTGACCGACCCGGTGACAGTCACGGCCGACGGCAACGGCGTCGCCACCGCAGTCGCCTACAACACCGCACAGCAGCAGGCAATGATACCGGCAGCCGACGCCGGAACCGCTAACGGGAACGGCGGGAACGGCTCCGGGAACGGGAACGGGAACGGCGGCTCCGGGAACGGCGGCTCCGGGAACGGGAACGGGAATGGATTCGGATTCGGGAACGGCATCGGGAGCGGATTCGGCTCCGGTTTCGGGAACGGCTTCGGCAAGGGCTGGGACCATCGCAAGGGAAGGAAACTGCAAGACCCGTCCCACATGTAGCGCGCTGTACATGCTAGATCCGGTCGGGGGGGGGCC
>DASXDG010000387.1:0-24615 GCA_036490795.1 Streptosporangiaceae bacterium | reverse complement strand
CCAAAGCCATCGAACCGTCTAGCTGGGTTGATACTGTCTGCTATGCCGCACGGGAAACACCGACGATTGACGTGAGCACCGACGGGGTATCCCGCACCCGGGGCAAAATCAAACGGCCATACGGGGAAGGCCTTACTGATGACTTTGGCGACGGAAGTTATGACGAAACGCGCACTACCAGGTGATCCGTTGCCACTCGGGGCCACGCCTCGCGAGGGCGGGACGAACTTCGCCGTGGCTTCCGGTGTGGCCGAGGCCGTCATGTTGTGCCTGTTCGACGACGACGGCAACGAGACTCGCGTCGAACTGCCGGACTATGACGCCGGCATCTGGCACGGCTTCGTCCCCGGCGTCGGCCCGGGCCAGGCGTACGGCTACCGGGTGCACGGCCCCTTCGACAGGGCCGCCGGACTGCGCTGCAACCCGAACAAGCTGCTGCTCGACCCCTACGCCCGCGCGGTGGTGGGCTGGGCCTGTTTCGGCCCCGAGGTGCTCGACTACGACGTCGACAACCGCGACGCGCCGAGTCAGATCGACTCCGTGCGCCATGTCCCGCGCAGCCTGATCGTGGACGGCTCGTTCAAGTGGGGCGACGACGAACCGCTCGCCCGCAGGTACGCGGACACGGTCGTGTACGAAGCGCACGTCAAAGGCCTGACCATGCGGCATCCCGGCGTCCCGGAACGGCTTCGCGGCACCTATGCGGGCCTCGCGCACGAATCCGTCATCGAGCACTTGACCAGCCTCGGCGTGACCGCGGTTGAACTGCTGCCGGTGCACCAGAGCGTGCCGGAGGAGTTCCTCGTCCACCGCGGGCTCACCAACTACTGGGGCTATAACACCATCGGCTATTTCGCGCCGCACCACGGTTACTCCGCGGCGGTCAGGGCCGGACGCCCCGGCGGACAGGTCACCGAGTTCAAGGCCATGGTCAAGGCGCTGCACCAGGCGGGCCTCGAGGTAATACTCGACGTCGTTTTCAACCACACCGCCGAGGGCGGCCCGCTGGGACCGACGCTCTGCTTCCGCGGACTGGACAACCAGGCCTACTACCGGTGCGACCCCGGCCATCCCGGCAACTATTACGACTCGACCGGCACCGGCAACTCGGTGAACGCGGGCAGCCCGGTGATGCTGCAGCTGATCATGGACTCGCTGCGGTACTGGATCACCGAGATGCACGTCGACGGCTTCCGGTTCGACCTCGCCACCACGCTGGCCCGCCAGCTCGGCGGCTTCAGCCAGCTGTCCGCGTTCTTCGACCTGGTCATGCAGGATCCGGTGGTGTCGCGGGCCAAGCTCATCGCCGAACCCTGGGACGTCGGGCAGATGGACAGCTACGACGTGGGCCGGTTCCCGCCGCTGTGGCGGGAGTGGAACGGCAAGTACCGCGACTCCATACGTGACTTCTGGCGCAGCCACCCGGTCGGGCTCGGCGAGTTCGCCACCCGGTTCTGCGGGTCGTCGGACCTGTACGGCGGCAGCGGCATCAATCGCCGCAGGCCGACTTCGTCGGTGAACTTCATCACCGTCCACGACGGGTTCACGCTGCGCGACCTGGTCTCCTACAACGGCAAGCACAACGAGGCCAACGGCGAGAACAACACCGACGGCACCACCGACAACCGCTCCTGGAACTGCGGCGCGGAAGGCGACACCGCGGACCTCGCCGTGCACGCTCTGCGGGCGCGCCAGTCCCGTGCGCTGCTGTCCACGCTGCTGCTCTCGTTCGGCGTGCCCATGCTGCTGGCCGGTGACGAATTCGGCAACAGCCAGCAGGGGAACAACAACGCGTACTGCCAGGACAACGTCATCTCGTGGCTGGACTGGGAGAACACGGACAGCGAGCTGCTGGAGTTCACCAGGAAACTGGTGAAGCTGCGCACGTCGCACCCGGTGTTCCGCCGCCGCAAGTTCCTGACCGGCGCGGAGGCCTGCGAACTCGGCTGGTTCACCCCGGCCGGCCTCCGGATGAGCGAAGCCAACTGGTCCGACCCGAGCGCGCTCGCCCTGACCATCTACCTGGACGGCATGGACGACCCCGACCAGGCACCGGACGGCACCCCGCTGCTCGACGACGACTTCCTGGTCATGGTCAACGCGTGGTGGGAGCCGATCGACTTCGCCGTACCGGAGATCTTCCCCGGCCAGACCTGGCACGCCGAGATCGACAGCTACGATCCGGCCGCGGCCGCCGCCGCACCCGGCCGGCACACCGGCGACCGGGTGACCGTCGGCCCCAGGTCCGTCCTGGTGCTGCGTGGCCCGCGCCCGCTGATCCCCGCCCAAGCCAGCGAACCGGTCATCTCATAACTAGCAGTGGTACCACCGTCAGTTATGAGATTTCCTGATCACGGCCAGCCCGCGCCCGGTACCTCAACCGTGGTCGCGAGCACCTGACCGCTGCCCGGCTCGACCGGCTCGGCGCCGGTCATGCTGTTCCAGCGAGCGGCCACGGTGAACAGGGTCCTGCCATCAGGGCCGCCGAGTGCGCAGGCGAAGCCGCCGCGATCCAGTTCGACGACCTGCTGGACGTCGCCGCCCTCCGCGACCCGGACCGCCCGCTGGTTCGGCACGTCCGCGTACCAGACGGCACCCTCGGCGTCCACGCAGATGCCGTCGGGGGCGCCGTCGCCGAGGTCGGCCCACACCCGCCGGCCGGACAGGCCGCCACCGGGGGCGATGCTGAACGCCACCAGCCGGTGACCGTAGGAGTCGGCGACGATCAGCGTCTTGTTATCAGGCGTGACCGCCATGCCGTTGGGGAACTCGATGCCGTCCGCGACCTCGCTCACCTCGCCGCCCGGCGTGACCAGGTGCACGAAGCCCGGAGCGAACGGCTCGCCGCTCATCGGATTGAAGCCTGCCCGGTTGACGTAGGCGTTGCCACGCCCGTCCACGACGATGTCGTTCCAGCCGGGCCGGCCGAGGTCGGCGTACCGCGTGAGCGCGCCGTCCGGCTCCAGCCGGAGCAACTGCCCGTCCCAGGAGGACACGATCAGCAGCCTGCCGTCGGGCAGCCACGCGGTGCACAGCGGCAGCGATTTCACCCGCGCGACCACCTCGGCGTGCCCGGTCAGGTCGGTGGCGATGACCTCGCCCGCCGACCAGTCGGAGAAGTACAGCCGGTCCCCGTGCCAGCGTGGTGACTCGACCAGCCCGCGTCCGCCAAGGATCAGTTCCATCTGTATCGCCTGCCTCCCGTGTGATGTCCGTTCCCACCTGGCAGACGAGCGCGGCGGCGCAAACTCATCGCGGGTGGAGCGGCGCGTCACCACCCGGCCCGGCCCGGCCCGGCCCGGCCCGGCCAGACCAGGCCAGGCCAGGGCGCTACCCGCGCTCAGCTGTCCTTGATGACCTTGTCGGTGTCGCCGGAAAGCAGGAGCTGCGGGACCTGATCGAACGCGTACTTGGCGTTATCGGCCAGCGTGAACGTCCAGATCACGTCGTAGCGGTCATCGGGCCACGCCTTCGGGATGACGGTGCCGCTGACCAGCGGAAGCGCGGACGCGAGAACCGGGATGTGACCGTGCTCCCAGCAGATCAGCACCGCACCGGAACCGGTGGTCAGCAGGTCCGCCGCCAGCTCCGGTTCCTGCCCCTTGGCGAATGCGGCGGTTATCCCGACCCCGATCCGGTCGGACAGGCCGCGGATCGTCTGGTGGGTGCGGTGGTCCGCGGTCGTGTGCCCGTACGACGGCGAGATCAGCGCCCGCGGAACGTGCAGGCCCTCGCGCAGCGGACCTCGCGACGGATCGAAGAGCGCCGCCAGCGCGCCGGAGCGCTGCCAGCCGCGCGGCAGCAGCGAGTGCTCGTTCTGCTTGCCGTGGAAGTCCACGCCGGAGTGCACATTGGGATGGTCCCGAGGTTTCTCTCCGTGCCGGATGATGTAGATGGCATCCGGCGGTGCGGACTTATGACTCATGCCAAGAACCCCGTCAGCGTGCGTACGAACCAGTCTGGATTGTCGAGCCACGGATAGTGCCCGCCACCCGCCAGCACGGCCAGTTCACCCAGCGGGAACAGGTTCGCGTACTCGGCCGCGCGCTCAGGCGGGAGTGAGACATCGTACCCGCCCGCGATGAGCAGCACCGGCAGCCGGAGGTGCGCGAGCGCCGCCCGGGTCGGCTGCGGATCGAGGGCACCGTCGGAGTAGTACCCGCGGGCCGCGTCCGTGTTCTGCCCGGCCGCGGTGCGGGCGTGCATGGCCCGGGCTGCCTCGTCCCAGCGTCCCGACATGAACGGCGCGATCGCCGCCCAGTCGGCTGCGGCCGCGTTCCCCGACCAGATCCGCTCGAACGCGGCGAACGCGGCAGGAAACCAGGGTTCTTCCTCGCGCAGTCCGGCGACCTTGCGGCGGTCCGCGTCGGTGATCTCCACGCCCACCACGCGCGGGCTCGGTGTGACCAGGACGAGCCGGCCGGTGCGTTCGGGATAGCGGGCCGCGTACAGCACCGCCAGCGACCCGCCGGCCGAGTGGCCGAGCAGATCCAGCCGTTCCAGCCCAAGCTCGGCGCGGAGCGCCGCCACGTCGTCGACCTGGCGGTCGCACCGGTACGTCGCCGCGTCGCCGGGCACGGCCGAATCCCCGGTCCCGCGCGGGTCGAGGCGGATCAGCTCGCGATGCGCTGCCAAACCGCCCAGGTCACCGAGATAGGCCGCGGACTGCATGGGGCCACCGGGCAGGCAGACCAGCCGCGCCCCGTTGCCTGCCTGGTGATACGCGAGTCGCGTCCCGTCGGTGCCCGCAAACGTCGTCACCGCATGATCATAGGTACGCCGGACCGCGGCCAGGCACTGAATTATCGCGGCAATTTATTCCAACGCGGTAGAAAACCATGCTGTGAGCAGGTATTTCTTCCGTGCTGAAGCGATCTTCCGCGTTAATCGCTATGCGGGCGGCCGCGCCCGCCGAGCCGCCGCGCCGTACGGGCCGCCGCGGCTCTAGACTCGTGCGGGTGAGGTTCGGGCTGATCGGGACGGGGCACTGGGCGCGGATCGCGCACGCGCCGGCGCTGGCCAGCACCGAGGGCATCACGTTCAGCGGAGTCTGGGGACGGTCACCCGACGCCGCACGCGAGCTAGCCGCCGAACACGGCAGCACCGCGTACGACGACATCGATGACTTCCTCGCCGGGGTGGACGCGGTCGCGTTTTCCGTGCCGCCGGACGTGCAGGCACCGCTCGCTACCAAGGCGGCGGCGGCTGGCAAGCACCTGCTGCTGGAAAAGCCGGTGGCGCTTTCCACGGCGGAGGCCGACGCGCTGGTGGCCGCCGTGGAGGGGTCCGGTGTTTCCTCGGTGGTGTTCTTCACGCTCATGTTCGGATCCGAGGTGCGTGGCTGGATCGCGGACGTGACCGCGCGGCAGGGCTGGCTGGGCGGAACCGGCAACTGGCTGGGTACCGCGATGCGCGAGTCCGACCCGTTCAACACCGCGTGGCGACGGGCGAAGGGCGGCCTGTGGGACCTCGGGCCGCACGTGATCTCACTGCTCTGGGCGTGTCTCGGCCCGGTCGACGCGGTGACAGCGATGGCCGGACCCCGCGATGTCACCAACCTGATCCTGCGTCACGCCACCGCCACCAGCACCGCCACCAGCACGGTGACGGTCACGCTCGGCGCGCCGGAACCGGCCGCCGGGACATCGGTGCGGATCTGGGGCGAGCCCGGCTGGTCGTGCATGCCGCGGACCAGCGACGGCACCCTGCCAGCGCTGCGGACCGCGCTCACCGAACTGGCCGCCAACGCCGCCGCGGGCAATCCTGGTCACCCGTGCGACGTGCGGTTCGGCCGCGACATCGTCTACGTGCTCGAAGAAGCGGAACGGCAGCTCAGCAAAACGTGACCAGCCATATCTGTCCGCCCGTCCACTAGAAAACCCCCCACAAGTGTCCTACGGTGCTGTCTATGGGCCCGTTAGATGGCACAGCCGCCGGTCGCTTGTTCGGGCTGCGCGATGAGGCTACCCGCGATCTCGCCGGGCAGGCAGGGGCGGTCGCGCGGGCGTGTCATGCCATGGCGGTCCGGTTTCACCAGGGCGGCAAGCTCATCGTGTTCGGGACCGGCGGGTCGAGCACGGACGCACAGCACGTGGCGGTTGAGTTCGTCCACCCGGTGATCGTCGGCAAGCGGGCGCTGCCCGCGATCTCGCTGACCTCCGACGTGGCCACGGTCACCGGCATCACCGAACGGCACGGCGTCGAGGCGATCTTCGCCCACCAGATCCGGTTCCTGGCCGGCCCTGCCGACATCGCCCTCGGCATCACGGCGAGCCCCAGCGTGCTGGCCGGGTTGCGCGAGGCGAAAGAAAAGGGCCTGCTCACGATCGCGCTGACCGGCACGTCCGGCCGGGAGCAGATCGAGGCCGATCACATCCTCACCGCGGACTCCGATGACCCGAGGATCGTCAAGGAAGTCCACGTCACCACCTATCACATCCTGTGGGAGCTGGTGCATGTGTTCTTCGAGCAGCCGGGGCTGCTCGCGCCGGGGGTGGTCTCGTGAACTTCGAGTGCCACGATGACGTGTGCATCACCTGCTCGGATCAGGCGGTCGCGGTGACCATCGTCAAGATCCTCGACGACGACATGGCGGTCGTCCAGGCAGGGGACCACGAGGAGACGGTCAGCGTGGCCCTGGTCAGCGCGCAAGCAGGCGACACCATCCTCGTGCACGCGAAAGAAGCGATAGCCGTGGTCAGCGCATGAGCATCGAGTCGCTGTACCCCTTCCTGTACGAGGACAAGTCCGACCTGGACGCCGTACTGGAACAGGTCCGGGCGTCCACGGTGGCCAAGGTCGCCGAGATCGCCGAGTTGCGGGCCGCGATCGCGAAGCAGGACGGTGCCCGCCTGGAGGAGTGCGCACGAGAGGCGGGGCGCAGGCTCGCCGCGGGCGGCCGGCTGTTCGCGTTCGGCAACGGCGGCAGCGCCACCGACGCGCAGCAGCTCGTGACGCTGTTCCTGAGCGAGGGGAGCCCCGCGTTCGCGCTCGGCAACGACACCGCGGTCGTGACCGCTCTGTGCAACGACATCGGCGTCGAGGTGGTGTTCGCGCGTCAGCTCGCCTCGTTTTCCGGCGGCCAGGGCGGCGGTAAGAACGACATCGCGGTCGGCCTATCCACCAGCGGCAATTCGGCCAACCTGGTCCGCGCCTTCGACGAGGCGAGCCGGCGCGGCATGCTCACGATCGGCATGGCCGGCTACGACGGCGGCAAGATGGCCGAACTCGACAGCATCGACTACCTGTTCGTCCAGCCGTCAACCTCCATCCACCGGATCCAGGAAGCCCAGACCACGACCTATCAGGTGCTGTGGGAACTGACCCAGGCTCTGCTTATTCAACAGGGGGCGCCACATGTGTCTCGGCATACCGGGTGAGGTCATCGAGATCCTTCCTGACCAGCCAGACCTTGCAAAGGTAGACGTCAGCGGCGTGAAGCGGCTGATCAACATCGGCCTGCTCGCGGACGACCCGCCGAAGCCCGGCGAATGGGTGCTCATCCATGTCGGCTTCGCCCTGTCGAAGATCGACGAGGACGAGGCGGCGGCGGCGATGGCCTTCCTGGAAGGCATAGGTCAGGCCTACGAGGACGAGATCGCGGCGCTCCGCGACTCGATGATCGAGTGAGGGGCCACGCGCATGCGCTTCGTCGATGAGTTCCGTGACGCGGACAAGGCCCGCGCGCTGGCCGCGAAGATCGCGGGATTGTGTGAACCCGGGCGCCAGTACAAGCTGATGGAGGTGTGCGGCGGGCACACCCACACGATCTACAAGCACGGCCTTGAGGATTACCTGCCCGAGACGATCACGCTGGTACACGGCCCGGGCTGCCCGGTCTGCGTGATCCCGATGGGCCGGATCGACGACGCCATGCACCTGGCCGCGCACCAGGACGTGATCATGACGTCGTTCGGCGACATGCTGCGGGTACCCGGCAGCAACGGATCGTTCTTCGACGCGAAGGCGCGGGGCACCGATATCCGCATGGTGTACTCGCCGCTTGACTCACTCAAGATCGCGAAACAGAACCCGGACAAGCGGGTCGTGTTCATGGCGATCGGCTTCGAGACGACCACCCCGTCCACGGCGATGACGCTGCTGCGCGCCAAGGCCCAGGGCATCGAGAACTTCGCCGTCTTCGCCAACCACATCACGATCATCCCGGCCATCAAGGCCATCCTCGACTCCCCCGACCTGCGCCTGGACGGATTCATCGGCCCTGGCCATGTATCCACGGTGATCGGCTGCCGCCCGTACGAGTTCATCGCCCGCGACTACGGCAAGCCGGTCGTGGTGGCCGGCTTCGAGCCGCTGGACATCCTGCAGTCGATCTACATGCTGATGCTCCAGCTGTCGCAGAACAGGTCGGAGGTGGAGAACCAGTACGGGCGCGTGGTGCCGTGGGACGGCAACGTGGTCGCGCTGAAGGCCATCGCGGAAACCATGGAACTGCGCCCTTACTTCGAATGGCGCGGGCTCGGGTTCATCTCGCACTCGGCGCTGAAGCTGCGCGAGAAGTACGCGGACATGGACGCGGAACTGCTGTTCAGCGTGCCCGGAGTCCGCGTCGCCGATCCGAAGGCCTGCCAGTGCGGCGAGGTACTCAAGGGCGTGCTCAAGCCCTGGGAGTGCAAGGTGTTCGGCACCGCCTGCACACCGGAGACGCCGATCGGCACCTGCATGGTGTCACCGGAAGGCGCGTGTGCGGCGTACTACAACTACGGCCGGATGAACCGCCAGCGCGTCTCGGTGACGATCTCCAGGAGCAGGCCGTGACCGAGACGACGGACCGGGAGCAGCAGGTACTCGACCGCATCGACCGGGCCCGCCGCCGTAAGCCGAAGGTCCGCGAGGAACGCATCACGATGTCGCACGGCTCCGGCGGCAAGGCGACGCAGACGCTGATCGAGGCGGTATTCCTCGAGGCGTTCCGCAACCCGCTGCTGGAGCCGCTCGAGGACGCCGCGCAGCTCACCGTCAACGGCTCGAGGCTGGCGCTGACCACGGACTCGTACGTGGTGCACCCGCTGTTTTTCCCCGGCGGGGACATCGGCGACCTTGCCGTCAACGGCACGGTCAACGACCTGGCCGTGTCCGGCGCCACACCGCTGTACCTGAGCGCCGGCTTCATCCTCGAGGAAGGCTTCCCCGTCGCCGACCTGATCCGCGTGGTCGCGTCGATGAAGGCGGCGGCCGAGCAAGCTGGCGTGCACATCGTCACCGGTGACACGAAGGTGGTGGAGAAGGGCAAGGCCGACGGCTGCTACATCACCACCGCGGGCGTCGGCGTGATCGAGCGGGACGTCACGCTCGGCGTGGCCACCGCGCAGCCGGGCGACGCGATCCTGGTGTCCGGCCCGATCGGCGACCACGGTGTCACGATCATGCTGGCCCGCGGCGAACTGGACATCGAGGCCGACCTGGAATCGGACACGGCACCACTGAACGGCCTGGTGTCGGCGCTGCTCGACGCGGTGCCCCGGACCAGGGCGATGCGGGACGCGACCAGGGGCGGCGTGGCGACCATACTCAACGAGATCGCGAAGGACGCTGACGTCGGCGTCCTGGTCAGCGAAGACGACATCCCGGTGCGCGCGCCCGTGCGCGGTGCCGCCGAACTGCTCGGCATCGACCCGATGTACGTGGCGTGTGAGGGTCGCCTCGTCGCGGTCGTGCCGGGAGATGAGGCAGCGGCGGCGCTGGCGGCGATGCGCGCGCACCGAGATGGCGAGCAAGCCTCGGTGATCGGCCACGTCGTGTCGGACCAGCCGGGCATCGTCCGGCTGAAGACGGCGTTCGGTGGCACCCGGATCGTGGATCTGCTGGTGGGCGACCCGCTGCCTAGGATCTGCTAGCTATCAGCGCTCCCGCGACAATGGCCTGACCGAGGCTGATCCCGCCGTCGTTGCACGGTATTCGCGCGTGCGTCAGCACCCGGAAACCACCGGTCTGGAGCAGCCGGACCGTGGCGTGCGACAACAGTGAGTTCTGGAATACCCCGCCGGAAAGAGCGACGGTGCCCAGACCGGTGCGCTCCCGGGCAAGCTTGCAGCCAGCCTCGATCGCCGCGGCAACCCCGTTGTGGAAGCGCGCCGCGACCACCTCCCGCCGCACGCCGGCTCGCGTCTGCTCGGCCGCCGCCCGGACAAGATCAGCGCCAGCTATGCAGAACACCGCGTGCTGCTCCAGCCCGGCCCGGTACCAGCCCATCTCGGCCGGCGCGGCGAGCTGTTCGAGTTCGATCGCGGCCTGGCCCTCGTAGCTGATCGCGTCGCGGACCCCGAGCAGCGCCGCGACCGCGTCGAACAGCCTGCCCGCGCTCGAGGTCAGCGGCGAGTTGATGTTCTTCCTGGCCATGGCCGCGATGGTGGCCCAGTGCTGCTCGTTGCGTCTGATCACGTCGAGGTCCTGCGCCCCGTCGAGGTAGGCGGCCGCCATCCGCCACGGCTGCCTGATCGCGGCCGCGCCGCCCGGCATCGGTACCGGCTTCAGGTGCCCGACGCGGTCCGCGGTGCTGAGGTCCGCGATCAGGAACTCCCCGCCCCAGATGGTGCCGTCGGTGCCGTAGCCGGTGCCGTCGAAGGCAACGCCGATGACTGGTCCCGCTTCGCCGTTGTCGGCCAGGCAGGACGCGATGTGCGCGTGATGGTGCTGGACGGGGACCTGCTGGATGTCGAGTTCGAGCGCGTACTTGGTGGAGAGGTACTCCGGGTGCATGTCGTGCGCGACCAGTTGCGGCTCGATGTCGAAGAGACGGCTGAAGTGCGTGATGCCTTCGGTGAACGAACGCAGCGTCTCGGCGTTCTCCAGGTCGCCGATGTGCTGCGAAACGAACGCGTGCTGGCCCTTGGCCAGGCAGAACGTGTTCTTCAGCTCGGCACCCACGGCGAGCACTGGTCTGGCGAACGGGCGGTCGACGGTGACCGGCTCCGGGACGTAGCCGCGGGAACGGCGCTGTAGCACCGGCTTGCCGCGGAACACCCTGGCCACCGAGTCGTCGGTCCTGATGTGGATCGCCCGGTCGTGGATCACGAACGCGTCCGCGATGGTTTTCAGTCTGGCTATAGCGTCCTCGTCGCGGTAGGCGATCGGTTCGTCGGAACGGTTGCCGCTGGTGAGCACGATCGGTTTGTTCACGGCGCCGGCTAGCAGATGGTGCAGCGGCGTGTACGGCAGCATGACGCCGAGTTGCCGGTTGCCGGGGGCAACCGCGTGCGCAATGTTTCCCTTGCTGGGCAGGAGGACGATCGGTCGGGCCGGGCTGGTGAGCAGTTCCTGCGCGGCATCGTCGACCTCGGCCAGTTCGCGTGCTCGGCTGATGTCCGCGACCATGACCGCGAACGGCTTGTCCTCGCGGTGCTTGCGCGCCCGCAGTGTCGCGGCGGCCTCCTCATTGGTGGCGTCCACCGCCAGGTGATACCCGCCAAGCCCCTTGACCGCCAGAATGTGCCCCAGCCGCAGCAATTCGCCGGCCGCCCCAACCGGGTCACCAACCGGGTCACCAGCCGGGTCAATTGCGCGATTGACATCGCTAGGGCGTGTCGATTGCGCAATTGACTCCGCTGGGATGAGGGTCAATCGGGGGCCGCAGCGGGGACAGCAGGTGGGCTGGGCGTGGAAGCGGCGGTTGGCGGGGTCGTGATACTCCGCGGCGCACTGCTCGCACATCGTGAAGGGCGCCATCGTGGTGAACGGGCGGTCGTAGGGCACGTCGCGGATGATCGTGAACCTAGGCCCGCAGTTGGTGCAGTTGATGAACGGATAGCCGAACCGGCGATCCGCCGGATCGGCCAGCTCGCGCAGGCAATCCGCGCACGTCGCGGTGTCCGCCGAGATCAGAGCGCGGCGCGGGCCGTCCTGCTCGCTGGCCACGATGACGAACGCGCGCGACCCGTCCGGTCTGACCGGCCTGGTGGTGACCCGGTCGATCCTGGCCAGCGGCGGTGCGTCGCGTTCCAGCTTGCCGAGGAACCGGGTGATGTCCGCGGCCGGTCCCTCGACTTCCGCGAACACCCCGTCGGTGTCGTTGCCGACGAAGCCGCGCAGGCCAAGTCCGGTCGCCAGCGAATACACGAACGGGCGGAAACCGACTCCCTGCACGATCCCCTCGACCCGGATCGCGGTCCGTACTAACTGCTCGGCCATGCGGACCCCCTCGGCTACTCCCCATCATGGCCCAGTTTCCGGGTGATCGTCCGCAGCGGGACACAGGGTTGTGGAGAGTAAGGCGCCAGATCTGACCCCTTACTATCCACGATCTCTGCGGCTACGGCGCCGGACGAGACCCGAGACCGCAGCCCGTACGAAGCGTATTATTTGAGCCACGCAGCGCGGAGCCAGCGTCAGGAGGCCGCGATGATACTGCGGGCACGCAGGCGTGGCATGGTTGTGTGGAGTTCAGCCGCCAGCGGGCCGGCCCGCGCGCCGGCGATCGCGCGGACCGCGCGCACCAGACGTGGCCGCAGGCTGATCCGCACTGGCGCGCTGCTCATGATGGTCGGCGCGCTCCGGTTCGCTCGCGGGGTCGGCGCTCGCTGGCAGCCGCTGCTTCCCGGGATCTCGCTCACCGTGGCCGGCATCATCATGGACGGGAGCTCCTGGGCCGTGCTCGCACTCCCCGGACTGATGTTCCTGGCGTACGCACCGGTCATGCCCGTCGGCATCGATCCGGATCGCGAGCGGCTTGAGCACGAACTCTCCGCGTATTCGACGCACGCTCAGCGCTGCGATCTTGAGGCGACGCTGGCCCGGTACCCAGACACCGTCACGGGCGAACTACGGGACATCCTCTCTGGCCAGGCGTCCTGCTGGAAGTGACTCCTCGCCGAGCCAGTCCTCGATGAGGTAGCTCTCGATCGAGTCGGGGCGGCGGGGGCCGAGCTGGTCGCGGACTTCGGCGCGGGTGAACCAGCGGGCCTCGACCAGTTCCTCCCCGTCCACCTGAATCTCGTCGCAGATCGCGACGGCACGGAAGCCGAGCATCAGGCCACCGGGAAACGGCCATGGCTGGGAACCGCGATAGGTCACCTCACCGAGCTTCACGCCGGCCTCCTCGGCGACCTCCCGCCGGACCGCCTCCTCAAGGCTCTCGCCGATCTCCAGGAAGCCGGCCAGCGTGGAGTACGAACCGGGCCCGGTGCCGCGATGCCTGCCGAGCAGGCACCGATCCGGTTCCCCCGGCGCCTCCACCAGCACGATCACGGCCGGTTCGATGCGCGGGAAGAGCAGCCTGCCGCAGTCGCGGCAGACCCGCAGGTGCCCGCCCTCGCGGCTGTCGGCCCCGCCCCCGCAGGCGCCGCAGAACCGCTGCTCGCGCAGCCAGCGGAGCAGTCCTGTGGCGTAGGCGAACTCCGCCGCCCGGTCGGCGCGCAGACCTTGGAACAGCGCGCGTATGTCAGCGGTCCCGGTGGCGCCGGCCATCGCGGCGGCGCTCTGCTCATCCAGCCCGGACAGGTCTACCGCGAACACGGCGGCGGCACCGTCCAGGCCCAGGAACACCGGCTCCGGCACCGCGGCGAGCACCTCCGCGGCGGCAGGCCGGGCCAGCCGCACCGGAACGGCGCCAGTACCAGTACCGGCACCGGTCTCGGTGACCAGGCACTTGTCGGACCACATCGGGACCACCACCGCCGCCGGGGAAGCCAGGGCGGCCTCGATCCAGCGGGGATCTGCCCGCCGGCCGGCCGCTCGGTCCAGGGCGCCGCCCGCATAAGGCAGCGGCTCACGCATCGCCGGTATCCACCGGCCGGCCGAAGAACGTGTCGAGCACGACGATCGCCTCTGTACTGGTCACGCCGTCGACCTTG
The DNA here is from genome assembly GCA_036490795.1 of Streptosporangiaceae bacterium. Lineage (GTDB taxonomy): Bacteria > Actinomycetota > Actinomycetes > Streptosporangiales > Streptosporangiaceae > JAFARZ01. The sequence goes on along the minus strand of DASXDG010000387.1, from coordinate 10,807 downwards.
TACACCTGGCGAAGCACGTCCTGCAGATCGCCGGGGGTCGCGGTGCGCACCTTGAGCAGCAGGCTCGCGTCGCCGGCGATGACGTGCGCCTCCTCGATCGCCGCGATGCCGGCCAGGGCCTCGCGCACCGGCGGGTCGCCCATCCACGCCGCCGCACGGACCAGGACGAACGCGAGGACACCGCGCCCCACCTGCGCCGGATCGACATCGACTGTGGTGCGCCGTATTACCGCGCGCTCACGCAGCTTCCGCACCCGCTCGTGCACCGCACCGGGCGAGAGTCCGATCGCCTCACCAAGCGCGGCGTAGGACTGGGTGGCGTCCCGCTGCAGCAGACCAAGCAGGGCCCGGTCCTTGTCATCTAGCATAACTGCCAATCTACAAAACTACATTCAGCATCCGACTGAAATCAGCGTACTAGATTCTGTCTTGGTGGGAAGCACCACTGCCTGTTATGAATGGCTGATGAGTAGATTGCCTCCGCTGCGGCGTGACGAACTGAGCCCCGACGGCCAGCAGCTCTGGGACAACATCGTCGAAGGGCGCGGCAAGCAGTTCGTGACCACGGACGGCGGGCTGGCCGGGCCGTTCAACGCGGCGGTGACCGAGCCGGAGGTGGGCTGGCGGCTGGTGTCGCTCGGTCAGCAGCTGCGCTTCGGCACCTCCATCGAGCGGCGGCTGTCCGAGCTGGCCATCATCACCGTGGGCGCCCGCTGGCAGGCCGAGTTCGAGTGGTGGGCGCACGCCCGGATGGCGCGCGAGCACGGCGTGGCCGACGCGATCGTCGATGCCATCGGCCGCGGCGAGGACCCGCCGATCACCGCCGGCGACGAGCGGGCCATCTACGCCGCCGCGTATCAGCTCAGCCACACCGGGCGGCTCGACGCCGAGACCTACGCCGGCGCGCACCTGCTGCTCGGCGACGCCGGCATGGTGGAGCTCGTCTCGTTGTGCGGGTACTACACGCTGGTCTCGTTCCTGCTCAACGCGTTTGAAGTGCCGGTGCCTGCGGACGCGCAGCCGATGTGGGATGTACAGGATGAGTAAGCGGGCATGACCAGCCCGTTCGGGCCGCTGGTGATCATCGCCAACGCCCGGTCCCGGTCCGGCCGCTCCGGCCTCGCCGCGGCAGGCTTATCCGGGTGGAATCGGACATACCCATGCTCATCGAGACGGACGGTGAAATGCTCGGCGTCACGCCGGCTACATTCGAGATCGTCCCCAGCGCGCTCCGGCTGAAGATTTAGCGGGTGGAACCGCCAAGATCCCTGAGTCGCTGCGGGAATACCGTGCACGCTGAGATCATTGTTAGTACCTGGCGGCGTATGCAGTCGCCGGTCTCGCGGGCAGATCGCCCGCCGGTCGCTTGTGTGAGCTATTTCAACTAGCTGTTGTTTCGAGCATGAGGCGGCCCCCGAGCTACGTTGGAGTTCATGCATGCCTTACGGCCCTCGTCGGTCCAGTACGGCCTCTTCCGGCCGCACTTCCTCCGGTCGCGCCGTTTCCAGCCGCGACGGTTCCGGCCGCGGTTCTGACAACCGCGGCACCCGATCGTCCGCTGAACGCTCATCCGCGGGCCGCGCGACGGCGGGACGGTCCGGTGGCCGGTCCGCGCGTCGTGCCCGCCCGGACACCGCCTCTCGCCAGGCCCCGGCCGCCAGGCCCACGCCGCAGTCCGAACTGGACCGGGCGCTCGAAGCCGCCGCCGCCATCCCGCAGCCAGCCCCCGTCCCCTTCGGCGAACTCGGCGTTGACGCCCGGCTAGTGGCCGCGCTCGCCGCCGACGGCATCCGCGAGCCGTTCGCCATCCAGGCCCGCGCGCTGCCTGACGCGCTGGCCGGCCGCGACGTGCTCGGCAAGGCCCAGACCGGATCTGGTAAGACGCTGGCCTTCGGCCTCCCGCTACTGACCAGGCTCGCGGCCAGCACCACCGAACGGCAGCTCAAGACCCCGCTCGGTCTCATCCTCGTCCCGACCCGCGAACTAGCCCAGCAGGTCGCCGATGTGCTCGGGCCACTGGGCCGGAGCATCGGCGTTGACGTCGCGACCGTCTACGGTGGCGTGTCCATCGCCAGGCAGATCGACCGGGTCCGGCGTGCCGACGTCATCGTGGCCACACCCGGCAGGCTCATCGACCTGCTCGACCGCAAGGCGTGCACGCTCAGCGGCATCCAGATCAGCGTGCTCGACGAAGCCGACCACATGGCCGACCTCGGGTTCCTGCCCTCCGTCTCCGAGATCCTCGACAAGACCCCCGCCGACGGCCAGCGGATGTTCTTCTCCGCCACGCTCGACCGTGGGGTCGGCACGCTGGTGACCGCGTACGTCAAGGACCCGGCACTGCACGCCGTTCCGGTATCGACCGAGTCGAGCACGGCGGAACACGCCCTGCTCGTGCTCAGCAACGAGGACAAGGTTCCGGTCGCCGCCGAGATAGCCGCCCGGCCTGGCCGGACGCTGTTCTTCGTGCGCACCAAGCACGGCGCGGACCGGCTGGTCAAGCAGTTCACAAGGGCAGGGGTGGGCGCCGCCGCCATCCACGGTGACCGTAACCAGAACCAGCGGCAACGGGCACTCGACGGTTTCGCGGCAGGCGAGCCGCGCGTGCTCGTCGCCACCGACGTCGCCGCCCGCGGCATCCACGTGGATGACGTCGACCTCGTCGTGCAGTTCGACCCGCCCAATGACCACAAGGACTACCTGCACCGCTCGGGACGGACGGCACGGGCCGGCGCGTCCGGCCGGGTCGTCGCGCTCGTCGACCATGCGCAGGTCCGCGAGCTGCAGAAGATGCATCAGGCGGCCGGCGTAACCGCCGAGCGGCACAACGTGGTGGCCGGCGACCAGGTGGTCCGCGAACTAGCGACCTCTGGCACCCCGATCGCGCCGCCACCGCGCCCCAGGACCGCGACCACGACCGCGAGGCACGACGGCGTTACACCCGCAAGGCAGGGTGGTCGGCGAAGGCCCGCAGCGCGCGGTTACCGGCAGCGGTCAGCAGCAGGCACCCCGCGCCCGCGCCGGGAATCCTGAAACCGCCGAGCACGAGCCGGTGCTCTGCCACGGATGGGCGAGGTTCAGCGCATCGCTTCTAGGTAGTCGCGGCGACCACCTGGAAGGTGGCCAGGGTGGGGTCGTTGGCGTAGGCGATGCGGCTGCCGTCGGCGGCGGCCTGCTGGAGCGCGGCTAGAGCGCCGGCGGTGATCAGCTCGCCGGGTGCGAGCACCGGGATGCCGGGCGGGTACGGGGCGACGAGCTCCGCACTCACCCGGCCGACGGCGGCCGTGGCCGGAACCGTCTCGTTCGACGCGAAGAACGCCTCCCTGGGGGCGAGCACGGTTTCCGGATCGACGGTCCACGAGGCAGCGGCGGCGGGCCTGCGCGCGGGGCCCCGGTGCCGCTCGATCGAGGCGATCAGCACCTCGGTGAAGGCCAGAATCCGCTGCTCGTCGTCGGCGATCGTGACGATCGGCACGATCGTGTCCTTGTCGCCCATCTCCGGCGCCATGCCGGCCTCGATCAGGTCCTTCTCCACCAAGGCGCCATGCGCACCGGTGCCCGCCAGCAGCACGACCAGCTTGCTCGGCTCGACGCCAGGCCCGTCCAGCACGTCGAGGCCCGGCACCTCGCGCAGCCGTTCGCGAGCCGCGGCGATCCCGCGCAGCAGCCGTCCGCACAACCGCTCCCCGTCCCTGGCCAGCAGCGCACGCGCGGCGTCGATGCTCGCCATGATCGAGCCGGCCGGGCTCGTGGTGTGGGTGGCGTCGAATGCCCGCTCCAGCCGGGCCGGGTCCAGCCGCTCGGTCCTGGCGAGCACCAGCGCGCCCTGGGTGATCGCGGGCAGCGCCTTGTGCGCGCTGGTCACCATCGCGTCGGCGCCGGCGGCCAGCGGATGCGGTGGCAGTTCCGGGTGAAAGCCGAAGTGCGCGGCCCAGGCGGCGTCCACGACCAGCGGCACGCCAGCCTGGTGCGCCACCCGGGCGTGCCCGGCCACGTCTCCGGTGGTGCCGACGTAGGAAGGGTCGCCGAGGATCACACCGCACGCGTCGGGATTCGCGGCCAGCGCGTCCGCCACCGCCCGCACCGGAACGGCACCCGGCAGCCCGGTCGCCGGGTCGATGGAAGGCCGTACCCACACCGGATGCAGGCCGGCCAGCACGAGTCCGAGCAGCAGCGACCTGTGCAGCGTGCGGGTGATGATCACCGTCTGGCCAGGCCTGCCGATTCCCAGGCACAGCGTCTGGTTGCCGTGCGTGGAGCCGGCCACGGAGAAACGGCACCAGTCCGCGCCCCACAGATCGGCCGCGCGGCCCTCGGCGAGTACGCGCAACTGGTCGGCGTGCTTGATCGTGTCGACCGCGCCATAGAACGGCGCGTCCCCGGCCACCACGGCGCCGACCAGATCCTGGCGCTGCTTGTGGCCCGGCGTGGTCATCGTCGACAGCTCGCCGTCCTGGACGCGCTTGGTCCAGGACAGCCAGCCGGCTAGCAGCGGTGCGTCGGCAGCGAGGCCGAGCGGATCGCGAAGATCGTCACCTTCCATAGGCGGCGAGCCTATACGCCCGGACTATTCTGTACGACCGGCTCGCCCGGGATCTTGTACAGCGCCTCCCATGGTGACTGGCCAGGATCACTCGTCTGCGTCCCGGGCGAGTCCCCGACGTTGTACCACTTGGCCTGATAGGGCAGCCCGCCGAACAGGACCTTCGCGCCAGCATGGTAGACGGTATCTATCGACCAGGGCGGATACGTCACGGAAGCCGGCAGGGTGACGCTCGGCGCGTGGTCGCCGGGCAGCACCGGTCCGAGCAGTTCCCACGGCGTCTGCCACGCGTACTGCACCTGCGCCTGCGGGTCGTAGCCGTTGTTACTCCACTTGGCCTGGAAGATCTCCCCGTCGGAGACGATCTTCCAGCCGAGCGGGTAGTTCACGGAGGAGGACCATTGCGGGTAGGGAGCGTCGGCAGAGTTGGTGTTCGCCACCGCGGGCTGTACGTTGCCGTCTGACGTCGTGGTCAGCGCCGTGCCCTGTGCCTGGCCGAAGATCTGGGTGAACTGACCGGCAGACTCGGCGGTGCCGCTGCACGTATTGGACAGCAGCCCGCTCTCCGGGAACGCGACTCCGCACTGGCTGTCCCGGTTCAGCGACCACATCGACACCCGGCCCAGGTGCACCCGGCTCGCGAAGCTGGCCAGCCCCTTCGCGTCGCTGATGCTGAAGTTCTCGCCCTGGATGTTGTTCTGGCCGATCATCGGGGTCGCGCCCATCCGCTGCCAGATCTGCTGCGACCGCAGCTTGATGCCATAGCGCGGATACAGGCTCGCGAGCTGCGCGTGGGTCGCGTTCAGCGCGGCCTCCACCTGCGGCAGCATGCTGCCGCCGCCCGCGGGAGCCTTGCTGAAGTCCATCGTCATGATGTTCACCCCGGCGATCGAGACCCGGTCCCGCAGCATCGAGGTGACGACCGATATCGCGTCGCCCTGGAGGCCGTCCGGTTCGACCGGGAGGGTCAGCCAGACCTGGAGCGACGGGTCGCTGTGCTCGAGGTTCGCGATCGCCTGCGCCCTGCGCTGCTCGGCGCCTGCGTTATCAAGTGCCGCACCTTCAATGTCCAGGTCGATCACGCTCAGGTGGTAGGCGCTGATCACCGACTGGTACGCGCTGGTGAGCTGTGCGACGGTGGAGCACGCCACGTCAAGGCTGGTGTTCGCCTGGCCGCCGAACGAGACGATGGGCTGCTCGCCATTCTGCTCAACCTGGGCGATGCGGGAGCTCAGCGCCAGTGATGTGTTCGCCTTGGCCAGCGTGTAAGCGGCGCCCCAGCTCGGCGTGCAGTCCGAACTCGAGGACGCGACCACGAAGCCGAGCACGGTCTGCCGCGCGCTGTCGTCGGCGGCGTTCTGGAACTGGAAGGTCGGGGTGAGCGTGACGTCCGCGTACGGCGCGAACCACGTCTGCCGGGTCTTGACCAGAGGAGCGAGCGTGCTTTTCGCGGCGGCGTACCCGCCGTAGCCGAGGCCGCTGATAACCACCAGCGCGACCAGCAGCCGCAGCAGGGACAGCCGGCGCACCGGTCCGTTGTCCGGGGCGATCGGGGGGATGGGCGGCTCTGGTGGGCCGACGTTGATCCTGGCACCGGGCCGAACGCCATTGGGCGGCGTGATCCTCGGGTCGCTGGGCGGAGCAGCTGGCTCGATGTAGCCGATCTCGAGGATGGCCCGCCAGTCCGGCGGCTGCTCAACCTGCTGCTCGCCGCGGTTCTTGCGGATGCGCGGCATCCGGTGGCGGCGGCGACTGGACTTGTACAGCAGTGAGGTGCCGTGGATCCACCCGTCCACCACCGAGTTGCGCAGCCCGATGAAGGCCTTGATCGCGTAGCAGAGCAGGACGAGGTTCAGCGCGGCGTAGCACAGGTTCTCGACCCGGTGGTTCTTGTAGGCGAGCCAGCAGGTGACGCCGGACAGCACGATCATCAGGTATGGCGCGACGATGAAGAACGGCGGCACGACCGTGCGGTTGCGCACCTTGGGTGTGCGCGCGAACGGGGCCTTGGACGCGGTGATCCCCTGCACGACCGACGAGATCGTGCCGGCCAGGTTGACCGGCAGCAGCACCAGGTTGAACCCGTAGATGCGCAGCACGTCCAGCCGCTTGTAGCCGCAGTAGCGCAGGTCACTGGCCTGGGCCAGGAAGTACGGCAGCGCGACCAGGCCGAGCAGCGGGCTGATCAGCGTCGCGGCGAACGGGAACGCGAGCAGGATCAGCAGGCTGATCGAGCTCCAGCAGATGGAGGCCATGTAATTCCAGCGCAGGAACAGCTCGCCGAACCTGGTCCGCTGTCCCGCCCGCCGCCTGGCCCGTGACTGCAGGCGCAGCTTCGGCACGATCAGCAGTCCGCCGTTGGCCCAGCGGCGGCGCTGAATGGCCAGCGAGCCGAAATCCGGCGGGGTGGCGCTGTAGCTCATCCGCTCCGGGACGTTGAACAGCCGCCAGCCGTGGATGCCCATGTCGATCGTGGACTCGGTGTCCTCGATGACCGTCCGGTCCCTGATGTAATGCTTGATCTCCCAGTCCCCGATGTACGAGCTCTCCGCGATCTCGTTCAGCGCCCGCTTGCGGATGACCGCGTTCGCGCCGACCCAGAACGTGGCGTCGTAGTAGGTCAGCCCCTGGTGCACGATGTGCTGGAGGTCGGTGGAGGCGCCGGCGATGCGCTCCAGCCGGGTCGCCGATCCCGGGAACGCGCTGTACGGGGTCTGCGCGATGGCGACGTCGCGGTATTCGTGCTGCTCGAGCAAGTGGACCAGACGCAGGCAGTACTCGGGCAGCAAGACGCTGTCCGCGTCCAGCGTGACCACGTACTCCGGGTCCGGGATGTTCAGGTCGCAGAGCTGGGGACTGCACCGGGCAAGCGCGATCCCGGTGGGCGTGCGCACCTCGCGGTACGTGCCGCCGAGCAGGCCGAGGTAGCTGTTCAGGTTCATGGCCTTGTTCGGCTCATGGGACAGCGACGCGTAGCGCTTGCGCTCGAAGCTCGATACATCCACCCGGAAGATCCAGACCAGACGGCGGTACAGCCGGCGGAGCATGACCGGCTCGAGCACCACGCCCTCGTTCGTGGAAGCCAGCAGCGCCCCCATGATCTCGCGCAGCGAGCCGGCCAGCCGCAGCAAAACTTCGTTGACGAAGAACGCGTCGGTGTGGTCGATCACCTCGGTCTCGGCGGCCAGCCGCTCAAGCCACCGGGCCGCCTCATCGTAATGGCTGGCCAGGGCCATCATCGAGCCGATTCCGACCGGGTCGCCGCGCTCGCGGGACAGCTCGAACGCGTGCAGAGCGCGCGTGCACTGCGCCGCGGGCTCGGCGAGCAGGCGCTGGATCTGCCGGGGCAGCGCCCGCGCGGCGGCGAGCTGGTCGCGGGCGGCGCGGGTCTTCGGCAGGTACGGGTCGTCGATCAGCAGCACCACCCGCTTGTCCGGGTACTCCTGCAGGGCGGCGGATAGCACCGTGTTCCTGATCACCCGCTCGTCCTCCTGGTAGGACGGGATGATCGTGGTCAGCGTGGGCCTCGTGGTGTCGAAGAACTGGTCGAGGACGGCCCGGCCGGCCCGGTGATGGGTGCGGGTGCGGTAGAAGAAGCCGAGCCTGCTCATCAGGTACGCCAGCGCCGATACGGTCAGCATCGTGACGATGAGCAGGTAGAGGACGGCCTCGGTCCTGGCGATCGCGTTCTCGTAGCCTGGCTTGAAGAAGTCCTCGAAGGACCAGTCGACCAGGTAGGCGACCCAAGCGGTCACCGTGACGATGATGGCCAGCCTGGCCATGGCGACCCGGCGCTCGCTGACTGGCTTCGGCACGGTGGGCAGGGCGCTGGTGCGGCGGTCACGGCCCCATTGCTTGCGCCGGATCTTCGGGCCGCCGCCCGGATCGGCCGGCGACATCAGCTGAGGCCTGCCGCGCAGGTCCGGCATGGTGTCGTCGATGCGCACGGGCCGGCGCATGCGAGACGTGTCGGGAGCCATTTTCCACGTTCCCCTCGGATCAGAAAGGGCAACGGCGAACGCGGAATCCCCCCCACGTTTCAGCCTATTGCGTGATTTGTCTACCACATGGGAGAAGAGGGGCACCAGGAAGTGCTGTTAACAATCCGAGCCGGTTGCTGAGATCCGAGGTCAGCGTTCTATGTGGGTCCAAAGTCGCGCGGAGTTCGCGGAATGCCGCAAGCTGCGGATACATCTGTTCCAGCACGCTGGCGGGGACGCGGGAGTCCTTGGCGAGATACACCCGTCCCCCTGCCTCGAGCACGAGCGCGTCTAGGTCATCGAGCAGCTTGCCCAGGCTCGGCGTGCGCGCGGGGAAATCCAGCGCCAGCGTCCAGCCGGCCATGGGGAAGGAGAGCAGCCCGGGGTCGCCCGCGCCGAACCGCTTGAGCACGGTCACGAACGACGGCGCTCGGGCGGCGCTGACCAGCTCGAACGACCGGCGGACGGCCACCTCTTCGCCGAACGGCAGCACATACTGGTACTGCCGGAATCCGCCGGGACCGTAGATCCGGTTCCAGTTCCTGATGCCGTCCAGCGGATGGAAGAACTGCCCGATCGTCTGCAGTTCCGCGGTCCGCGACCGGGGCGCCTTCAGGTACCAGGCCTGGTTGGCCAGCGCCACCGAGTGCCGGTTGACCAGGCCCGGCGGGAAGCCCGGCGGCAGTCCGGCGCGTGCGCCAGGCCGGAACCGGAACGGATCACCCCGATCAGCTTGAGGTAGCTGATCAGCCTCGGCGAAGTCACCGCTGGTTATCACAGAACGACCGAGGCTGCTTCCTCTGGCCATGCTGTCTGTCCACGCCACCGTGTAGCCGTACCGGTGGTCATGGTCCGCGAGCACCGCCATCGTCTCGTCGATGCCGGCCGTGCGGACGGTGTCGACCATGACCCGTGAGCTGCCCACCTTCTTCAGCCGCACGGTGGCGCGGACGATGAAACCGGTCAGGCCCATCCCGCCGGCCGTCGCCCAGAACAGCCCGGGTTCGGTCTCGGCGCTGATCGTGCGTGACGTGCCGTCCGGCAGCACGAGGTCCACCGACAGTACGTGCCGGGCGAAGCTGCCCGCCACGTGATGGTTCTTGCCGTGCACGTCGGCGGCGATCGCGCCGCCGATCGTGACCTGCCGGGTGCCCGGCGAGACCGGCACGAACCAGCCGGACGGGAGGCCCGCGACCATCAGCTGCTCCAGGCTGACTCCGGCCTCGCAGACAGCGACGCCGGTGTCCGGGTCTAGGGAGATGACCCGGTTCAGCCGGGCAGTCGAGATGACCAGGCCGCCATCGCACTGCGCCGCGTTGTTGTAGCTGCGGCCCAGGCCGCGCGGGATCTTCTGGCCGGTGCCGCGCAGCAGCGAGGCGGCGGCGGTCGCGTCAGCGGGTGACGCCAGCTCGGCCGCCGTCGGTTCGACCCGGCCCCAGCCGGTCAGCGTGACTGTACTCACGAGCCCTGGATACTACCCGCTGACTACGCTTAGTAGCATGCTCCCCGACTTCCGTCTTGAGGCTTACTTCTCGCGCTGGGAATTCGCGGCGCGATATCACCTGACCGCATCGGACGCGCAGACCATCTCCATGCGTGAGCTGCTCGATCTCGCCGACGACGACGGACGCGCCCGCTGGGAGTCGCTCGACCTGGGATACACGCAGACATATGGCATGCCCGAGCTGCGCGAGGCCATCGCGTCGACGTACCGCACGGTGGCACCGGAAGACGTACTGTGCTTCGCCGGCGCCTCCGAGGCGATCTTCCTCGCTATGCGCACACTGCTCACGGCGGATGACCACATGGTCGTACTCACCCCGAACTACCAGGCCGCGGAGACCACCGCGCTGTCCGTGTGTCCGGTGACCGGTGTGGCGCTGCGCGCCGAGGACGGCTGGGCGCTAGACGTAGACGCGATCGCTGCCGCGCTGCGCCCGCATACGCGTGTGGTGTCGGTCAACTTCCCCAACAACCCGACCGGTACCGTACCCGACGAGGCCAGCTGGCGCCGTCTCTGCGCGCTGTGCGACGAGCGGGGCATTGCCCTGTTCAGCGACGAGGTCTTCCGCGGCCTTGAGCTCGGACCGGAAGGTTCGCTGCCCCAGGCCGCGGACCTGTCGCCGACGGCGCTCTCGGTGAACGTCATGTCGAAGGCCTACGGGCTGCCTGGCCTGCGGATCGGCTGGATCGCCTGCCGCGACCGCGCGGTGCTGAGCCGGCTGGAGCGCGCCAAGCACTACACCTCGATCTGCAACGCCGGCCCCAGCGAGGTGCTCGCCCT
>DASXDG010000386.1:0-2786 GCA_036490795.1 Streptosporangiaceae bacterium | reverse complement strand
CGCTGCAGCTAGCCTTGGCCCCGATCGTGAACTGCACTATCTCTGCCATTGTTGTCCTCCCTGACTCGCGCCTGTCGCGGGTTGGTATTGAGCTGCGAGGCCGGGTACCGGCGGGGGCATCGGGATCGGTCCGTATTCATCCCGAGTCAAGCGTTCCCGTACCGTGCCAGAAAGAACCGATCGCACAAAGGCTAATCACCGGAGCCGATCACCACTGTGGTGGGCTGATCAGTGGTGGTAAGCGGCAATCGCTGGATCGCCCCGTATGTCCGGGTCGGCCTTATGAACGCACTGTCGAACTGCTCAAGACCCCGGCGGCCCATTTCGGGTATTGCCCGAGGCGCGGACGTGTCCCAGGTGTGTGATGAGCTCGCCGGCCAGCCAACGGCGGGCGCTTAGCCAGATCGAGAAGGCGCTGGCGGACGATCACCCCGGTCTCGGGCCGCTGTTCGCCGTGTTCACCAGGCAGACCGGCGATGAGCCAATGCCCGTGACTGAGCGGGTCACGGCCTGGCGGTGGCAGCGGCGCAGGATGTGGCCGGCCGTGGTGACCCTCGCCGGATTAACCGTGGCCATCGGGGTGTTGCTCGCTATCAGCCTGCTGCTGCCAGGCCCGCAGGTGTGCGTCGCTAGTACCGTCACCACCGTGGCGGCGCACGCGCGACTAGTCCCGTCCGGGCGCCAGCCCGGCGGCGCGATCCAGCCGAACAAGCCAGGCCAGGCAAGCCAGAGCGGGCTCTACGCGCACTGAAAAAGATGAAACGTCGCGCCGGAATAGTAGTGCTACCTGCGGGAAGAGGACTGGCATGTCTGAGGCTGCCAACATCCGAGAATGGCGGGGCAACGACGTTGTCGACGCCCGGGGCCACAAGATCGGCCCGCTAGAGGCCGTCTACGTGGACACCGCCAGCGACCTGCCGTCGTTCGGCACCGTCACAGTCGGGATGCCGACGAGGCACCGGCTCGTGTTCGTGCCCCTTAGCAACGCGACCTTGGGTCCCGGGTACGTCAAGGTCCCCTACGACAAGAAGCACGTGAAGGGCGCTCCTGCGATCGACACCGACGGCGAACTGCGCGCGGGCGATGAGGAGGCGGTCTTCAAGCACTACGGCCTGGCGTATGAGCCAGGCGCCAGCGGTGAGCGGCGGCTGGGCCGCCGCTGAGCCGCTCTACTGAGCGGAGAATCAGATGATTGCCTTCTTCCTGCTACTGATAATCGTGGCGATCGCGCTCGGCATCGTGGGTGTCGTCGCGAAGGGCCTGCTTTTCCTGCTGTTCGTCGGCATCGTCGTATTCCTCGGCGCCATGCTCCTTGGTGCCCTGCGGATGCGGCGACCCGGCCGGCGGCTGACCAGGTAGGCCCCCAGGACTCGCGATGCGTGAGCCTGGCTACCCCGATGCCCTCCGCGTCCTGCGCGAGGTCACCGGCGGCGACCTCAACCAAGTGCTGGCCGCGGCCTGCGAGCCGGTACCGGCCTGGGATCCCGTCGTCTACCTGGCAGACTTCTCCGGCGAGGTGCTGCTTCCGCTGGCCACTGAGGTCGCGGAAGAGGCTGTCGCGGGATCAATGGCGGGCCGGACGTTCACCACCGGTCAGCCGGTGAGCAGTGAGCGGGACGGGGCGGTCCGGGTCTGGGTCCCGGTGACGGAGCAAGCGAGCAGGACCGGGGTGCTGGCGATCACGGTGCCGGAGGCGAGCCCCGAGGTCCTAGAGCAAGCCGAGTTGCTCGGCGTGTTCGCCGGGCTGGTCGTCACGGCTGTGGCGCGGGTCAGCGATGTCCCTTACGTCCGGCGACAGAAGCAGGGCATGTCGCTGCCGGCCAACATGCAGTGGGACCTGCTGCCGCCGCTGAACACCCGGACCCCGGACGTTGTCATCGCCGGCCTGCTTGAGCCCGCCTACGACATCGCCGGCGACGCGTTCGACTACGCGGTCGGCGACGGCGACCTGCAATTCGCGATCATAGACGGAATGGGCCATGGCCTAACCTCGACGCTGCTGACCGGGCTGGCCGTCGGCGCTTACCGGCACGCGCGCAGGAACGGCGCCCCGATTCCGGAAATCCACACGGCCATCGACCGGGCGCTCACCGACCATTACGGCGATGATTCGTTCGCCACCGGCATCATCGGCAAGCTCGCAATCACCACCGGCCGGCTGGAATGGTCCTGTGCCGGACATCCGCCGCCACTGCTGCTACGAGGCCGCAAGGTCGTAGCGGAGCTGGCCAATAGGCCGATGCTGCCATTCGGTCTCGGCGGCGGCACACCGGAACTGTCCGCCACAGACCTCGAACCCGGCGACGCGATACTGCTGTATACCGACGGCGTGACCGAGGCCCGCACAGCCGACGGAGACCTGTTCGGGCTGGACAGGCTCATCGACCTGCTTGAGCGGGAGGCGGCCAGCGAACAGCCGCCGGAAGAAATACTGCGGCGCCTGGTGCGGGCGGTGCTCGACTACGAGCCCGGTGGCCTGCGCGACGACGCCACGCTCCTGCTGGCGCAATGGACCGCCGACGCGCCGTAGCTGACGGCGGCGCGATGGCGCCGGCCGGGTCTGCTCATGCCTGCTCGCGCTGATGGCGCTGGTCGCGCTTGGATTAGCCGCGCTTAGCCGGGTAGTGGCCCACTGCCTAGCGTTTTCAGCCAGCGGAGGGGATGCGGGTGAGTGACCTCACGCAAGCCAGCGCACCGCTGGCCGCTCATGCCGCGCTCCTGTACGCCAGCGTGGATGAGTTCGTGACGTGGGCGCTCAGGTTCGTCGACGCGGGGCTCGATGAGGA
>DASXDG010000385.1:0-2104 GCA_036490795.1 Streptosporangiaceae bacterium | reverse complement strand
TCGTTGCCGTCCACAGGAGGGGCAGGGGGCGGGGCCCGCGGCCTTGACGTGACCGCCGCGGTCAACGGATTCTGGCCTCAGCGCGCGCAGGGCGGGCCGACCAGTCTAGGAGGCAGCGCGGTGGCAGACGTGGTTCCCGCGGAGGAGTTCCTTGAACTTGCCGGAGGGAGGGTGCACCTGCTGCGCGGCGGGACCGGGGAACCGGTGCTGTTCCTGCACGCGGCCGGCGGGGCCGGGGAGTGGCTTCCCTTTCACGGGCTGCTCGCATCGGCCGGCTTCGAGGTCATCGCGCCCGAGCATCCCGGGTTCGGCAAGTCGGACGAGTTTCCCGAGGCTGAGGCGGTCGACGACCTTGCCTTCCATTACCTGGACGTCCTCGACGCGCTCGGGCTTGACCGGCCGCACGTGGTCGGCGCGTCGTTCGGCGGCTGGATCGCCGCCGAGCTCGCCGTCTACGCGCCGCACCGGATCGGGTCGCTGACGCTGCTGTCCGCGGCGGGACTGCGGCTGCCCGAGCACCCGGTGGCGGACGTCTTCCTGATGCCGCCGGCTAAGGTCGCCGCGGCGCTGTTCCACAATCCGCCGCCCGCACCGGTTTCTGAAGCAACGGTTTCTCAAGCACGGGCACCCGGCACTCCCCCGGACCTGGACGCGATCATCGCCGCGTACCGGGAGGCGACCTCGCTCGCCCGGTTCTGCTGGGTGCCGTTCATGTCCGACCCGAAGCTGGAGCGGCGGCTGCGCCGGATCGCGGCGCCGACCCTGGTGGTCGCGCCGTCCGACGACCGGCTGATCCCGGTCGAGCACGCGCGGCGCTACGCGGCGCGGATCCCCGGTGCGGCCTACGCCGAGGTGCCCGACTGCGGGCACGCGATGTACGTGGAGAAGCCCGCGGAGTTCGCGTCGTCAGTGACTGAATTCTTGAGTACGCATCCCCTTGCTGCGGGAGAGAGCGGAGTCAGCCGGTGAAGTTCAGCTTCTTCCACCTGATGCCCTACCCCTACCTGCCGGATGACTTCGAGACCGCCTATGACTCGACCTCGCTGACGTACCCGAACGCGAACTTCGACCCGTCGCTCGGCGCCGCCCTGTACGCGCGGTACCTGGACGAGCTCGAGTACGCGGACCAGCTCGGATTCGACGGGATCGCGGTCAACGAGCACCACCAGTCCGCCTACGGGCTCATGCCGTCGCCGAACCTCATGGCGGCGGCGCTGAGCCGGCGGACCTCGAGGGCGCGGATCATGGTGCTCGGCAACGCCATCGGCATCAGGGGAAACCCGCTGCGGGTCGCCGAAGAGATCGCGATGCTCGACCTGCTGTCGGGCGGGCGGGTGGATTCCGGGTTCGTCAGGGGAATCGGCTGGGAGTACTTCGGGCACTCGATCAACCCGACGAAGTCCCGCTCGCGGTTCAACGAGGCGCACGACCTGATACTCAAGGCGTGGACGTCGCCGGAGATGTTCTCCTGGTACGGGGAGAACTACGAGTACCGGTACGTGAACATCTGGCCCCGTCCGGTGCAGGCCCCGCACCCGCCGATCTTCATTCCCGGTGCCGGGTCGACCGAGACGATGAAGTTCTGCGCCGAGCGTCGCTATACCTACATGTCGGTCTACGCGCCGACCCGCATCGTGCGGCGCTGGTTTGACGGGTACCGCCAGGCCGCGGCCGATCTCGGGTACGTGGCCGACCCGGAGAAGATCGCGTTCTCGGTCCCGATCTACGTCGCGGACACCGACGAGAAGGCACACGCGGAGGCACGGCCCGCGGTCGAGTGGCTGTACCACAAGGGCCTCAGGCAGACCACGGAGATGGTGACGCCGCCCGGGTACATGTCGCCCGGTTCGCTGCGCGGCGTGCTTGCCTCAGGGATGCGGCCACTCGGCAACACCACCTACGAGGACCTGCTCGCCCAGGGACAGGCGGTCGTCGGGTCGCCGTCCTCCGTGGCCAAGCGGCTTGGCGAGCTCTACGATGATCTTGGCGGATTCGGGCAGATCATCGGGCTGTTCGCGATCGGCCCGTCCACGCACGAGCAAGTGATGCGCAGTGCCGAGTTGTTCGCTACTGAGGTGATGCCAGTGCTCCGCCCGCTTGGAAG
>DASXDG010000384.1:0-2430 GCA_036490795.1 Streptosporangiaceae bacterium | reverse complement strand
GACGAGCATGCCGACGAACAGCGGCGTTCTCGTATCGAGCGTGCCGGCGCTCTGCGGCACCGGGGCCTGCCGGGCCAGCGACCCGGCCAGGCCGAGGGCGAAGATCTCCGGCGCGAACCGGCCGAGCAGCATCACGATGCCGCCGACGATCTGGTACCAGGGGGCCGCCGTGCCCAGGCCGGCGAAGGCCGAGCCGTTGTTGTTGGCCATGGAGGTGAACGCGTACATGATCTCGGTCAGCCCGTGCGGTCCCGGGTTGAAGATCGCGTCCTGGCCGATCCTGGTGCCGATCGAGAGCCCGGCCGCGGTCAGGATGAGCACCGGCAGGGTGAGGAAGTACAGCGCCGCGTACTTCATCTCGGCCGGGCGGATCTTCTTGCCGATGTACTCCGGCGTGCGGCCGACCATGAGACCGGCCACGAACACGGTGACGATGGCCAGGATCAAGATGCCGTACAGGCCGGCCCCGATGCCGCCCGGCGTGATCTCGCCCAGCGCCATGTCCCCCAGCGTGATCGCGCCGCCGAACGGCGACAGCGAATCGTGGAAGCAGTTGACCGCTCCGGTCGAGGTCACCGTGGTGGACGCGGCGAACAGCGAGCAGCCCGGCGTGCCGAACCGCGTCTCGGTGCCCTCGGCGGCGCCGTGCGCGAGTTGCGCGGCCGCGCCGGCGTGCTGCATCTCGAAGAAGCTGAGGCCGCCGACGGCCGCCGCCCAGATGATCACCATCACGGCCAGCAGCGCGTAGCCCTGCTTGTTGTCGCCGACCAGCTTGCCGAACGTGCGCGGCAGGCAGAACGGCACCACCAGCAGCAGGAAGATCTCGAAGAGGTTGGTGAACGGGTTCGGGTTCTCGAACGGGTGGGCCGAGTTGGCGTTGAAGAAGCCGCCGCCGTTGTTGCCCAGCTCCTTGATGACCTCCTGCGAGGCCACCGCCCCGCCGGGGATGACCTGGTGGCCGCCGGCCAGCGTGGTGACGGTGTGGAAGGCGGCGAAGTTCTCGATCACGCCGCTGGCCACCAAGATGATCGTGCCGATAACCGCGATCGGCAGCAGCAGCCGGAACATCCCGCGGACGAGGTCGACCCAGAAGTTGCCGAGCTTGTCCGTCCGGGACCGGATGAACCCGCGGACGACCGCGATCGCCACCGCCAGGCCGACCGCGGCGGACGCGAAGTTCTGCACCGTGAGCCCGCCCATCTGGGTCAGGTAGCTCATGGTGGACTCGCCGGAGTAGTTCTGCCAGTTGGTGTTGGTGGTGAACGAGGCCGCGGTGTTCCACGCCGTGGTGGGCGAGACGTTGGCCATCCCGACGGACAGCGGCAGCCAGTGCTGGGTCCGCTCGAGCAGGTACAGGAACAGCACGCTGACGAGCGAGAACGCGAGCACCGAGCGCGCGTACACGCCCCACCGCATGTCCGCTTCCGGGTCGATCCCGCAGAGCTTGTAGATGCCGCGCTCGACCCGCCAGTGCTCCTTCGACGTGAAGACGCGGGCCATGTAATTTCCGAGCGGCACGTAGCAGGCCGCGAGCGCCACGAACAGCAGCGCGAACTGCAGCCAGCCCGCAACAGCGGAGCTCATCAGAACCTCTCAGGGAGAATCAGGGCTACGAACAGGTAGATCGTCAGCAGGACGCCGCCGATCAGGCCGATCCAGTTCTCAGCGCTCAATGCGCTCGACCCCCTTCAGGATGAGGAAGAGCACGGCGAAGACGACGAGCGTCAGGGCGACGTAAAGCACGTCAGACAACGATGACTCCTAGCGATGTGCCGCAATTGACGTCTGTAGTCAACGCCGGGAAATCGCCAGGTAGAAGGGTCCTTACGCGACCCATGCAGCCGCCGCTGAGTTCCTAACGGAACCCATGCGGGCGGGTGCGGAAAGCGGCTTTACAGGCCCTGGCTGAGGGAGTGCCGCCACTGCCACGACCGCAGGCCGTGACCCATTTCTTCCATCAGCCGCGACGGCGGTACGGCCAGCACCGGGCAGTGCGCATGGGCCAGGCAGTACCGGCTCACCGAGCGGCCGAACAGCCGGCTCATCCCGGCTCGCCGCCCGGTCCCGACGATGAGCAGGTCATCCGGCTGGTCGGCGACGGCGACGAGCACTGGCCCGGTCTCGCCGCGGACCGCCTGCGGCTCCACCTCCAGGTCGGCGGGGACGCCGCCCAGGCCGGCGTCGAACGCGGCCCACAGCCGCTCCCAGGCCGCCTCGCGCCAGAGTTTGCGCAGGTAGGGCGAGGAGTTCCGGCGCTCGGCCAGATCGCCTCCGGGCGGGACCCAGGCAGTGACGGCCAGCAGCGGGACGCTCCGGTCCCTGGCCTCGTCCGCCGCGTACCGCAGCGCTTGCAGACTCCCTAGAGTCCCATGCACGCCCACAATGATCCGACGTACCGCGGACACCGCAACTCGCCTCCCGAAAACCGCC
>DASXDG010000383.1:0-7758 GCA_036490795.1 Streptosporangiaceae bacterium | reverse complement strand
CGGTACCGGGAGGGATCCCCTGATCGGCTGGTAACGGTGCGGCACGACGTCCGTCTGCCCGAAGCACTGAACCACGGTGGGTTAACAACCGTAGTTATGAGTAAATGCGACCGGAGCCAGGCCGGGGAATGAGGGTGCTATGGCATACAGTCGCGCCGGAACGCCGGTTTCCGGCAGGCACTCCCGGCCACCGGGCTCCGGAGAGGTGCGCCGCACGTGCCTGGCGGTGCTGACCATGCTCATCGCCCAGTACGCGCTGGGCGTCTTCCTGAACATCTTCGTCACGATCCCGGCCTCGGACAAGCACGCCAGCATGCTGGGCGAGATCACGTCCGGCCCGTTCGCGCTGACCGTGCACGCGCTGCTCGGCCTGTCCCTGCTCGGTACCGCGATCGTGCTGCTGGCCAGGGCGGTGCGGCTGGAGGACCCGGCGCTCATCGCGCTGGCGACGATCGCGCTCGCCGCCATCGGCGGCGCCTTCGCCGCCGGTGAGGTCTTCGTCAAGGACGGCGGCCAGGACTCGGCGTCGTTCACGATGGGGTTGCTGGGCGGCATCGCGATGTTGTGTTACGTCGGCATGCTGGCGCTGACCAGCGCTCCGCAGCGACGCCATGCCCGCTTGTCGGACGAGCCGCCCGCGCATGCCCGCACCGAGACGTCCGGCCTGCTGGCCGGCCCGAGCCGGTCCGCGCGGGAAAGGGGCCGGGCCCGGCCGGAAGGCTGGACGGAGGAAGGCTGGACGGAGGAAGGCTGGTCCGAGGAGGGCTGGCCGCGGGATCCCTGGGCAGAGCCGGCCTGGACCGAGCCAGCTGGATCCCGCCCGGTATGGACCGGGCCGCCTGGGTCAGAACCGGCCTGGTCAGAACCGGCCTGGCCTGGGCCAGCCTGGTCGGGGCAGCCCCAGGCGCAGCCCCAGCCGCCACCCCCGCTGCCGGTGCGTCAACCGCAGGACCGCACCGTGATGGGCGTCACCTGGGAGGCCCCGTGGAGTCGCGGACCGCAGTGGTGATAACCCGCACGGCAGCGGCGCCGCGACGGCGCCCAGCAGGGCACCGCCCGCCCAGGCCGGCAGCGGGCGGGGGTCAGGCACCGGCTGGTAGTCCTCGCCGTAGGTCCAGGCCGGCCCGGCGTCGCGGAGCTGGAGCAGCGCCGAGACCAGCCGGTCGACGTCGTCGCGCTGGGAGCCCAGGCCAAGGCTCGCCCTGACCGCGCCGGCCGGCACGCCCAGCCTGGCCAGCAGCGGGTGCGCGCAGAACTTGCCGTCGCGGACGCCGATGCCGTGCTCGGCCGACAGGTAGGCGGCGACGAGCGCCGCCGGGTAGCCGCCGACGGTGAACGCCACCACCGGAACCCGGTCCGCGCTGTCCGGCCAGATCCGGTAGATCCGCGCCCCGGCACCGGCCAGCCCGTCATGCAGCGCGGTGAGCAGCGCCGTTTCGTGAGCGGTGACGGCGTCGTCGGGCAGCGAGCCGGCGAAGCGGCAGGCCGCGGCCAGCGCCACGGCGCCGATCACGTTCGGCGTGCCGGCCTCGTGCCGCGCCGCGCCGTCGGTCCATGAGGTGCCGCCGATCGTGACCTGCCGGACGGCGCCGCCGCCGGCCAGGTACGGCGGTGCGGCATCCAGCCAGTCGCGGCGCCCGATCAGTGCCCCCGCTCCGAACGGCGCGTACATCTTGTGCCCGGAAAATGCCAGGTAGTCGATCCCGGTCGCGGCGATGTCAACGCGGCGGTGCGGCACAAGCTGCGCGCCGTCGACGGCGATGCGGGCGCCGTGGCGATGCGCCATCGCCGCCAGCGCGGCCAGCGGAAGGCACTCGCCGGTCACGTTGGACGCACCGGTGACGCTGAGCAGGGCGGCCGGTGACCTGGCGAGTTCGGCCTCGACGGCCGCCATCGTGTCCGTGAGGGTGGCCCGCGCTGGCACGACGTACCGGTGCCGGGACTGCCAGGGGAGCAGGTTGGCGTGATGCTCGATGTCCAGGTGAACGACGGGTCCCGGCACGGCGGCGGCCAGCAGGTTCAGTGCGTCCGTCGTGTTCCGCGCGATGACCACCAGGTCGTCCTCGCGCGCGCCGGTGAACGCGGCCACTTCACGGCGAGCCGACTCGTAGGCGGCCGTGCACGCCCGCGACGCGTATCCCGCGCCCCGGTGCACGCTGGCGTACAGCGGCAGCATCTCACTGACCTGCTCGGCCACCGCCGTCAGCGCCGGCGCGCTGGCCGCGTAGTCCAGGTTCACATATCGCGCTGTTCCGCCTTGTACCAGCGGAACGCGCACGTCCGCACCCACCACACGCGCTAGATCATGCAACGCAAACACTCCGGCACCTCGGGGACCCGAGGCCCAGCCGGATCCGCGCTTGCCGCGCCCGGTCGGGCTGCGGCCGTGTCCTCACCCGGAGCACCCCACCGCGGAGGAGGGTTGCCGGCCAGCAAGCCGGGGCTTAGCACTGGCACTCGTGACGTCGCACACACTACCAGCCGCGTCGTCACCCCGTGCGCCCCTCCCGCCCCACCGGCCCGTCCCCGCGCCCCGCCCAAGCGCGAGCGGCAAAACGCGGCAGTGTATCAGCATTTAATTATCTTCGTACTATTTTGGGCGATTTATGTAATCTAATCCTAAATGTCGGTTAGGCTCACCGGGTCAGGCGCTCCAAAGGCCCGTCTAGCTGGGATAACTCTCAGACTAGGCGAGCATCTCCCCCCGCCCGGAGCGCGTACTTCTCGGGAAGGAAGCCCTTGGCTGCCGACAAGAAGGCCGACAGCACGGCCCGTAGCACGGCCGAAAGCACGCCTGTACGTCACCGATCCATCCGTCGTCTGCCCGCCTTCGCGGCCGGCAAGCCCGTCGTGACCGCGGCCGTCGCCGTGGTGGGCGTCGCGGGCATCGCCGCGACAGCCATCGCGCTGTCCTCGCAGTCGACAGCACACGCCGGCGCGCAGCCGGCCACCCCGAGTCGCGCCGCCAGCAGCAGCGCCGCTCCGCGCCCCACCCATCGCGCGACCCCCCGTGCCACTCCGAGCGCGACCACGCGCAAGGTGAGCACCCCCCGCAAGAGCAGCCCGCCGCCGAAGAAATCCACCGCGACGCTGGCGGCCGACAACAAGCCGAAGACCGTCTATTACACGGTTCAGGCGGGCAACACGCTCTCCTCGATCTCAGGGAAGTTGTACGGCAACCAGAGCGACTGGCCGGTGCTGTACTACGCCAACCAGAGCAACCTCTCGTCGCCGAACAGCATCTCCGTCGGCCAGCAGCTGAAGGTTCCGCCGCTGCCGGCCAAGATCCCGGCCCCGCCCGCGATCCCGGCGCCGCCCGCGATCGCGGCGCCGCCCGCGAGTACCAGCACGAGCACCAGCACGAGCGCCAGCTCAAGCTCGACCGCGTACTCGGGCGCGAGTTCCTCGGCGAGCCAGTCCAGCGCGTCGGTCAACGCCAGCGACTACAGCGGGTTCCAGGCGTGCGTGATCTCACGCGAGTCTGGTGGTAACTCGCAGGTGATGAACTCAAGCGGTCACTATGGCCTGTACCAGTTCAGCGAGTCCACCTGGGTCGCCTACGGCGGCTCGGCGGCGGACTTCGGTAACGCCTCGGTCGCTGAGCAGAACCAGGTGTTCGACAACGCCATGGCCGCCGGCGGCGAGTCCAACTGGGCCCCGTACGACGGCTGCTGATCACCGCGGTGGCGGCCGGCGCGTTACCCGAGCTCGGCGCGAGCCGAGGCGAACGCGCCGGCCGCCACTTCGAGGTCTTCCTGCGTATGTGCCGCGGACAGCTGGGTCCTGATCCTGGCCTTGCCCACCGGCACCACCGGATAGCTGAATCCGATCACGTACACGCCTTTGGTGAGCAGCAGGTCAGCCATCCTCGACGCCAGCGCCGCGTCGCCGATCATGACCGGCACGATCGGGTGCTCGCCGGGCAGGATGTCGAACCCGAGGTCCGTCATGCGTGACCTGAACCACGCGGTGTTGGCCCGCAGCCGCTCGCGCAGTTCCGCGCTCGACCCGAGCAGGTCAAGGACCGCGAGCGACGCCCCGGCCACCGCCGGGGCGACCGAGTTGGAAAACAGGTAGGGCCGCGACCGCTGGCGCAGAAGAGCGATGATCTCAGAACGTCCGCTGGTATATCCCCCGGAAGCGCCGCCGAGCGCTTTGCCGAGCGTCCCGGTGACGATGTCTACCCGGTCCGCCACACCGTGCAGTTCCGGAGTCCCGCGGCCGTTCGGGCCGATGAAGCCGACCGCGTGCGAGTCGTCCACCATGACCATCGCGCCGTAACGGTCGGCCAGGTCGCAGATGCCGTCCAGCGGAGCGATGTACCCGTCCATGGAGAACACGCCGTCGGTGACGATCAGCGTGCGGCGCGCGTCCTGGCACGCTTGAAGCTGAGCCTCAAGGTCGGCCATGTCGCGGTTCTTGTAGCGCAGCCGCCGCGCCTTGCACAGCCGGACGCCGTCGATGATCGACGCGTGGTTCAGCTCGTCGCTGATCACCGCGTCCGGCTCGCCGAGCAGCGTCTCGAACAGGCCGCCGTTGGCGTCGAAGCACGAGGAGTACAGGATCGTGTCCTCGGTGCCGAGGAACTGCGACAGCCGGTTCTCTAGTTCCTTGTGCACTCCCTGCGTGCCGCAGATGAACCGGACGCTGGCCAGTCCGTAGCCCCACCGGTCCATCGCGTCCTTGGCCGCCGCGACGACCCGCGGGTCGTCGGCGAGGCCGAGGTAGTTGTTCGCGCAGAAGTTGAGTACCTTGGCGCCGGCCTCGATCGAGGAGCCCTGCGGGCTGTCGATGACCCGTTCGGCCTTGAACAGCCCGTCCGCGCGGATCGCGTCGAGCTCTCCCTGCAGCGACTGCTTGACATCACCGAACACTGTGCCTCCTCATGAGGGCGTCTCCCAGTTGAGGACGATCTTGCCGCACTCGCCGCCGCGCATCGTGTCGAACGCGGCCGCGTAGTCTTGCGCGGGGAACCGGTGCGTGATCACCGGGGAGATATCGACGCCGGACTGGATCAGCACGGACATCTCGTACCAGGTCTCGAACATCTGCCGCCCGTAGATGCCCTTGATCGTGATCATGTTGGTGACCAGGTGCGCCCAGTCGATGCCGAACTCGTCCACCGGCAGCCCCAGCAGCGCGACCTTGCCGCCGTGCGTCATCGACGCGAGCATCTCGCGCAGCGCGGACGGCTTGCCGGACATCTCGAGTCCGACGTCGAAGCCTTCGCGCATGCCGAGCTTGGTCATCGCGTCGGCCACGCTCATTGACGCCACGTCGGCGGCGAGCGTCACGCCGATCTTCCTGGCCAGGTCCAGCCGGTACGGGGAGACGTCGGTGACCACCACGTGCCGGGCTCCCGCGTGCCTGGCGACGATCGCCGCCATCAGCCCGATCGGCCCGGCCCCGGTGATCAGCACGTCCTCGCCCAGGATGGGGAAGGTCAGCGCCGTGTGCACGGCATTGCCGAACGGGTCGAAGATCGCGGCCACGTCCAGGTTGATGTCGGCGGGGTGCCGCCACACGTTAGTCGCGGGCAGCGCGATGAATTCGGCGAAGGCGCCGGGGTGGTTGACGCCTATTCCCTTGGTATAGGCGCATTGCACGCGGCGCCCGGCCATGCAGTTGCGGCAGCGTCCGCAGACCAGGTGTCCCTCGCCGCTGACCAGGTCGCCCTCGCGCAGGTCCTGCACGTCGCTACCCAGCTCGACGATCTCGCCGACGAATTCGTGCCCGATGACGAGCGGCGGCGTGATGTTCGCCTGCGCCCACCCGTCCCAGTCGTAGATGTGCAGGTCGGTCCCGCAGACTCCGGTCCGGAGCACGCGGATGAGCACGTCGTCCCGGCCAACGGCCGGGGTAGGGACGTCCTCGATGACCAGCCCGGGTTCCTTTTGGGCTTTTACCAGAGCTTTCACGAAAACCGACCCTACCCCGTAAGGGCTACCCTGCTGGCCCGCCGTCGTCGGTCGTTACATAGAGCCCGCCGTCGGTCGTGGCCACGCATACCTTGTCGTTCAGGCAGGCGACGCCGCCGAACGCGGTTTGCGCGTCAGAGGTCACGGTCGTCCACGACGCGCCGCCGTTGGACATGCCGTTCAGCACCTGGTAGCTGCCCGACCATGCGGTCCAGCAGTGACGGGCGTCAACGCACGAGATCGAGGTGACAGGGAATCCGTACGCGTAGGGAAAGGTCTGCTTGACCTGCCAGTGGCTGCTCCCGCTGGCGGACTCGATGACGACCGACGAACCCGTTACGCCGGGGCCGCCGTCGCTGGCATCGCCCGCCGCGAAGCAGGTGGGCTTCTTCGTGCCCGGAATGCACGAAACGCTGGACAGTACCGCTCCAGCACCGTACGAGGTCCGCGTCCAGCTTGACCCGCCGTTGGACGTGATGATGACGACCCCGTTGGCGCCGTTCCCGACGGCGGTGCACCGCGTGTTGGCTTGCCGCGTACGCATGCCATGGGTGAGGGCACGTTAGCTGCCTGCTGCCAGTTGATGGAGAAACCGGCCGGCAGCGGTGCTTCCGTCCAGTTCACAGCCGGTGACAGGCTGGCCTGCGCCGGGATCGCCGTGCCGAGCATCGCGGTAGCCGCGATGCCGATGATGACCGCGGCGCGCGCCCTGGCCGGGCTGAAACGTCTCACGTCGGGTCCGTCCCTTTCACAACAATCTGGTGACCGTGGCGAGGAGTTGATCCGCCGGGACCGGCTTGGTCAGATAGGAATCGGTCAGTTCGCATAGTGCGTCGGCTTCGGCGCCGGCCTGCAGGCAGGCGGTAAGCACGACGATCGGCAGGCGCGGCGCGAGCTGGCGCATGGCGGTGACAAGTTCCCGGCAGTTCAGCCCCGGCAGGTCCGCCTCGGTAAGCACCAGGTCGCAGCCATCGCGGGCCACCGCCCGGAGCGCGACACTCGGATCGGCCGTGTGCTCGACGGTGAAGTGGCCGCCCGCCGCCAGAACGTGGGTAGCGAAAAGCACCGCATCGGCGTCGTCGTCGAGCAGCAGGATGCGTCCGCGTGATCTCACCAAGCCGTTCTGGGTCACTGCTAGATCCTCGCCGTCCACCGTGCGGCCGCCGTTGCCGTGCCGGTGCAGGATGGTTGCGGTTCGCCAACCCCCACAAACCGCCCCCGCCAACGTGTCCCGCCCGGCACCGGCCACCTGCTGGTCCGGTCACCTGCTGGTCCGGTCACCTGCTGGCCCGGCGACCTGCCGGTCCCACGCCCCGAGCCGCCCGCCGCTCCGACCCGTCGACCGGCGGACATATCGGGCAAAACGTGCACCGTTGTCGAGACTCTGGGTATCGTGCGCGTGGCGTTCCGGGATTCCGGAACGCCACGCGCACGATGATGCGGAGGCGTCGAGGGGGCTCGTCGACTGGCGGACGAACCGGGTAAAACGGGCCAGGCTATCGAGCCCGCGAGTATCTTGGGCATCCGTGTCCGGGAAGCCGGAAGTGTTCGCATGTTAATTCGACCATGTTTGATGGCCGGGCGACTTGTCGTAGTTTTGGTTCGAGTCGGGTGGGCGGCTAGCGCGCCCCTGACGGCCGCGGTTAGTACGCGCCGACGACGCGGACGGGGTCCTCAGTCCGCCGGCTGGGGTGGGCGATAGCGGTAGCCGAAGCCCCGCACCGCCTCGATGGCCGAGCCGGGGCCCGGGTTCTGGCCGAGCTTGCGCCGCAGGCGCATGACGCTGAACTTCACCCGCTCGGGGCCGACCCCCCATGGGTCATGCCAGGCCATGTCGAGC
>DASXDG010000382.1:0-16219 GCA_036490795.1 Streptosporangiaceae bacterium | reverse complement strand
TCCACTCGCTGGCCTGGTGTCCGGCGGCGTGCTGCACGCTAGCCGGGGGCAGTTGGAGGAAGCGGAGACGGAGGAGACAAAAGCCGCCGAAGGTATGGTGCGTGTACTGGGAGCCACTCACCCTGACACGCTGCGTTGCCGGGCGAATCTCCTGCTGACCAAACACCAGCGAGGCGACCACACCGCAGTCGGTCAGCGTACGGTGGTCATCGACCAGCTTGCCTTGCTCCTAGGCGAGGATCATCCTAACGTCGTGACGCTACGGGCCGAACGGAGGCTCATGCGCTCCATCGACCCTCAGCCCTTCTGACTTGGCCGTATTCTTCACCCAGGTAAGGATGTCCGGCAGGACCTCAACCGCGTTGAAATGCGCGGCGTCGGGTTTGAGCATGACTTGGACCATCGCGTCATCGCGATCGCTCCGGATGTGGTCAGCCAGCCACAGGGCATGGCTGACCGGGGAGAACACGTCATCGACTCCATGCCAGATAAGCACCGGGACCTTGATTTTCCTGGGGTCGAAACCCCATGGCCTACGCAGTGCCAACGTGTCGTCGATCCAGCCCTCAGCGCCTTGCCGAAGCGCTTCGGCGTAGGTATCGGTCAGCAAGCGCTGAATCGCCACCTCACCCACGACCTTCCGGTCCTGGCGGGTGAGTTCCGGACGCAGCAATTCGAGGAGAACCTCGGGGTTGGCGCTCACCCGCTCGGCACGCTCCGTCAAAGCTGCGGCGATGGCTCCGGGGTTGTCCTCTGCCCGGCCGAACTCCGCCGTGTTCGAGTGAGTCATTCCGCCATACCAGTCAAGGCCCGCGGCGTTGGGCGGCGCGAGGCCTACCAGCGTGACGACGCTCGCCACCCATCCGCTGAGTTGAGCGGCACAGGCTAGGGCGTGCGGTGCGCCGCCAGAGCGGCCGACCACACTGAACTCGCCCAGGCCAATTGTCTCGGCGATGGCCTGCACGTCATCGGCCGCGTCGGCTACTGTGCGCCCAGGGTGCCGGTCAGACGCTCCGTAGCCGGGCCTGTCGTAGCTGATGAGCCTGATCCCGAGTCGGTAGAGAACGCTTGCCCTTGGCCGCGGGCCGCGTCGGCTCCCCGGAGTACCGTGCATCAGGAAAACAGGGAGCCCTTTTGGGGAGCCGGTACAGTCGAATGCAAGTTTGCGTCCATTTGGTCGAGTAATTACCTGTTTCGCTTCCGAGTCAACTATCACTTGCGCCACACAAGCCTCCAAGGGTAAACCCGGCAATAGCACACTGAAACCATGAAGCATAGGCCTTCTGTCGAGTAACGTCCCGCACTCCTCGCCGAATCGTTACCTGCTATTAATGGTAATGCGGCATTGGCTCGCTGACTAGGCCATCTACCAGGCAACCTTCTGATTGCTGACATGCCGATTAGGCGTCCTGTTATTCGCGTTATTTGCTGGAGAAGGAGCGGATGAGGCGCATTGCGGAGCTAATTGCCATTGTCAATTGCGGTAGCCGGGTGTGATCGAGCTCCCGGGGCCGGAGATCGGCCTTACCCACCGAGAACCATGTTCTTCTCACTGGCTGACAAAGGTAGGTATGTCGGCAAGTACCGCACAGAGGTGCGCCGGGCATACGCTGAGTCGTCATCTATCGCGGAAGGCCGACGGCGATGGTTCAGGGTCAAGCACGGTTTACTCATATCGGCGATCGGCCGAAGATCGACTCGACGGTCGCGCATGCGGCGCGGACGTGGAATTACCTGCTGGGCGGCAAGGACAACTTCCAGGTCGACCGTCAGGCGGGCGACCACATGGTCGCGGCCTCGCCGCAGCTGGCGCTTGTCCCGCGGCACGCGCGGGCGTTCTTGGTCCGCGCGGTCAGCTACCTG
This sequence comes from Streptosporangiaceae bacterium, assembly GCA_036490795.1. Classification (GTDB taxonomy): domain Bacteria; phylum Actinomycetota; class Actinomycetes; order Streptosporangiales; family Streptosporangiaceae; genus JAFARZ01. The sequence goes on along the minus strand of DASXDG010000382.1, from coordinate 14,356 downwards.
GTTGCGGACGGCGGCATCCGGCAATTCCTTGACATTGGCACCGGTATCCCGACGATGGGCAACGTGCACGAGGTGGCGCAGGCCGTCGCGCCGGACACCCGCGTCGTGTATGTCGACAACGACCCGATCGTGCTCGTGCACGCCCGCGCTCTGCTGACCAGCGGACCTTCCGGTCTCACCGATTATGTCGACGGGGACGTGCATGACCCGGCCACGATCTTGGCGCAGGCGTCGCGGACGCTGGACTTCACCAAGCCGGTCGGCTACGTGCTGCAAGGAGTCCTGCAGTTCGTCATCGACTACCAGCGCTCGGCCGGCGTCGTGAAGACCCTGCTCGACGCCAGTGCGCCTGGCAGCTACCTGGCCATCGGCGTGCCCGCCAGCGACCTGGGAACGGAGGCGACGGACGCGGTGCAAGCGTGGAACAGGTCGGGCTCGGCGTCGATCACCGTCCGGTCCCATGCCGAGGCGCTCGGCTATTTCGCCGGGCTGGACCTGGTCGAGCCCGGCGTGGTGATGATGAACGACTGGCGACCTACCAGGGACTCTCCGCGCGACGCCATCACGATGTGGGCCGGGGTCGGCCGCAAGCCCGGGTGAGTAACGGGGCCAGCTATCCGGCGATGGAGGGTAACCCCTAGCCTGTCCGTATGACGCCAGTCTTCCGGCTTTGTGACGAGTACATCACCAAGCAGGCCTCGCTCGACCCGGTCGGTGCCGGGATGCGCGGCCTCAGCGCGGCGTTCGGTGCCGCGACCGACTACAGCCCCGAGGGTTTCGCGGCGCAGCGGGACCTGATCGCCGCGACGCTGGCTTCACTGGACGGGCTTGCGGTCAGCTCCCAGGCCGATCGGCTGGCCGCCGGTTTTCTGCGGGAACGGCTCACCGCCCAGCTCGCCTGGCACGATGCGGGCGAGCCGCTGGTGTCGCTGAACACGCCGTTCGGCCGGGTCGCCAGCATCAGGGACAGCGTGGACCTGCTGCCCAGGGCCGGTGAAGACGCGTGGCGGAACATCGCGGCCCGGATGTCCGCGATACCGGAGATGTTCGCGAGCTGGCGGGCGAGCCTGGACCAGGGCCTGGCCAGAGGCATGTCCGCGGCGCGGCGACAGGCGGTTGAGGGCGCCATCCAGGCCGAACGCTACGTGGGCACGCACGAGGCACTGGTCGCCGGCTACGCGTCCGGTAACGGCGACGGCTCGCTCGCCGCCGACCTGGCCAGGGCGTCGGCGGCGGCCAGCGCCGGTTACGCGGAACTCGCCCGGTACCTGCGCGAGGAATACGCGCCGCGGGCTCGGGAGAGCGACGGCGTCGGCGCGGAGCGCTACGCGGTGGGGGCCAGGATGAGCCTGGGCGCCGACATCGACTTCGCGGACGCCTACGAATGGGGCTGGGCGGAACTGGCCCGGATCGAAGCCGAGATGGTGACCGAGGCGGCCAGGGTCAAGCCCGGCGCCACCATCGCGGAGGCCGAGGCGATCCTGGACCAGACCCAGTTCGTGGACGGCGAGGACGCGTACCTCGCCTGGCTTCAGGACCAGCATGACCAGGCGATCGAGCGGCTCAGCGGCGTCCAGTTCGACATCCCCGAGCCGGTGCGCACGATCCAGGCGGTGCTGGCGAAGGGATCGACGTCCGGTGCCGCCTATTACACGCCGCCGAGCGAGGACCTGGTCCGGCCCGGCCGCACCTGGTGGCCGCTGGGCGGCCGGGACAAGTTCGAGACCTGGTCCGAGCTATCCACCGTCTTCCACGAGGGAGTGCCCGGCCATCACCTGCAGAACGCCGCGGCCAGGATGGCCGGGGACCAGCTGTCCAGGTTCGCCAAGTCCAGCTTCGTCAGCGGCCACGGCGAGGGCTGGGCGCTGTACGCGGAGCGGCTCGCCGATGAGCTCGGCTGGTTCGAGGCGCCGGGAACCAGGCTGGGCATGCTGGGCGGCTCGTCGCTGCGTGCCGCACGGGTGGTCATCGACATCGGCGTGCACCTGGATCTGCCGCTGCCCGACGGTTCCCGGTGGAGCTTCGCCAAGGCCTGCGAGGTGCTGCGCGAGCGCGGGCACTGCGAGCCGTACCGGGTACACGCGGAGGTGGTCCGCTACTTCGGCTGGCCAGGTCAGGCGATCTCGTACAAGCTCGGCGAGCGGGCCTGGCTCGACGCCCGGGCGGAGGCGCGCGCCCGCCCCGGCTTCGATCTCAAGCGGTGGCACTCCGCGGCCCTCAACCTGGGCCCGATCGGACTGGGAGCCCTCGCCGGGGAACTGCGCGCTCTTCAGTAACGGATCGCGATCTCGCGTCCCTCGCGGTCGTGCTGAGGCGGATCGGGCAGCACGACCGAGATCCCCGCGGCCGCGAGCAACGCGCGCCGCCGTTCGCGGCCGGGCAGCGTGTGCTTGCTGTTCGCCTCCAGCAGCCTCGCCCGCGGCTCCCGCGCCTGAATGCTGAATCCCTTCCCGGTCAGCGCGCGGCAGGCACGGACGGCGTCGGCGTAGTCCGGCTGCCCCCATACCGGCCGTGCCGGTATCGCGAATACCGATCCTCGGCGAGCACCCAGCACCCGCCTGGCCAGGCACTCCGGCAGCGACCCGCCGACGTGCACCCCGGTGGATGGACCGTCGCTCAGCCAGACCGCCGCCCAGCCGTCCCGGCAGGCATCGAGCCCGATCACGTGCACAACCGAAGTCTGCGGCATCGCGGTGGCTTACCGGACTACTGTGTTCTGATGTCCGTGGCCGGGGAAGACGGGGCTGTCCAGGTTCGCTGTACCGCGCCGGACGCGCTGTCCAACCTGGTGGCCATCCTTGAGCTGGTCGCTGACGGGCAGGTCCGGTACACCGCGACCGGCAGGAAGCCGACCGCCGCCACCGTCAGGCTGATCGAGGATTGCCTGGTCGCCGGCGACTATTACGACGACAGTGTCCGCACCAGCAGTATGTACGGCAAGACCGGGCGCGAACCCATCGCGGCATTCGCGTGGCCGCTGATCGTCCAGGTAAGCGGCCTGGCCCGGCTGGCGGGCACACGGCTCGAGGTGACCGAACGCGGCGCGAAGGCGCTGGCCAGTCCCGGATACCAGGCCATCGGTGCGGTGTGGGGGAGATGGCTGAAGAACGTCTCCTTCGACGAACTGAACCGGATCGACGCGATCAAGGGCCAGAGCAAGCCGGCCACGCTCACGTCGGCGGCCGCGCGCAGGGCCGCCGTGGCCGGCGCCCTGCGCGCGATCGAGCCGGGCACGTGGGCGGACACCGACCTGATCTGGAGCGTCCTGCACACCGATCAGGCGCGGCTGACGGTGGCGCGCAGTTCTCTCGCGCTGTGGCGGCTGTACATCGAAGACGCGTACTACGGATCGCTCGGCAACGCCGGCGCCAAGGCCTGGGCCGCCGTAGAGGGGCGGTACGCGCTGTGCGTGCTGTTCGAGTACGCCGCCACGCTCGGCCTGGTCGATGTCCGGTACCTGCCGCCGCGCGGTGCCCGCGACGACTACCGCTTCTTGTGGGGCACCGACCAGTACGAGAGCCTGTCCAGGTACGACGGGCTGCTCGCGGTCCGCGTCAACGAGCTCGGCGCCGCGATCCTGCATGACCCGTCCTCGATCGCCGGCCTCGGCCTTCCCGTGCCCCGGCACCGCTAGCGGACAGGCTAGTACGCCACGTGGAAGCGCTGCCGGCTGTGCGCTGGGCTGTCGATCTCATTCACAAAGGCCGTGGCGAAGTCGGCACCGGAGATGTAGGAGTTGCCGTCGGCGTCGGTGAGCAGGACGTCGTCGCTGGTGCGGAACGTTCCGGTCGCCTGTCCTGGGGATTGCGCGCCGAAGGTGGCGGCCGGGCTGACATAGAACCAGTCCACCTCGGGCGGCGCCGCGCGCAGCGCGGCGAGCACGTCAGCGTGTGCCAGTGCCTCGCCCTTGTACGCCTCCGGGAAGTCAGGCAGGTCCACCACGCGAGGGCCACCTTCGCTGACGTGCAGCGAGCCAGTTCCGCCGACCACGCCAATCCGGACATCGTGCCTGGCCGTGGCGTCGAGTACGGTCGGCAGTGCGCTGCCCAGCTCGCCACTGACCGCGCGCAGAGCGACCACCCATACGTCGGCGCTGGCCGCGAGCTTGTCCAGCAGGGCGACGTCGCCGATGCTGCCCTGAACCGTCATCACCCCGTCCGGGGCCGGCCTGCCTGACGGGGATACCGAGGTGACCGAATGCCCGCGCCGCACCGCCTCGGCGCCGATGGCGCCGCCCGCGTAGCCGGTCCCGCCGAAGATCACGATCGAAGCCATGTCTACTCCATATAAGCTGGTAAATGTCCCGGTTCCCGCTGGGAACGTTGGCATCCAGCAGCCTAATCACGGCTCGCGGGCCGACCGACGGCAAGGTCCGGCCGTCTTAATTTCTGTTCGCGAGTACACGCTATTGCCTGGAGGTTGTGTGAAGCGGCGTCGCCATGCCCTTACCGGGCGCTAGCGGACGTGGGAGCTGTGCCGTTGGTGCTGCTGGGTGTGGTGTTGCCAGTGAGGCTACGGCGCGGGGCCCTCCGCGGCGGAATCCAGGATCCTGGTGAGAAAGGCGCCAAATTTGGCGCCTTTCTCACCAGGATCCTGTTCGTGGCCTTCACTCGACCTCCACCATGAACTGTTTGCGGCGATACATCCGATTTGTCCCGCGTGCGGGTGGCGGTCCCGCGCGGGTGGGTGGCGGTCCCGCGTGGGTGGCGGGGCCGCGCAAGGGGCGGGGCCACGCGGGTGGCGGGGGTATCGGGGGTCGAGGCGCTAGCCGGCGATCAGCGGTTCGAGCGTGACGCCGGGGTTGTCCCGTTCCACCTGACCGAGCCGCCACTTGTCGCTGAACAGGGCCAGCAGTGCCCCGTCCTGCCGCCTGGTCTGTACCTCCACCGAGCGCAGCCCGCGCAGTGCCTCAACGCCCGCGGCGTCGGTGCGCCGGGCCAGCGAGTAGTCCAGGTGGTCGAGGTCGCACCGCGCGCCGAACTCGTTCTCGAGCCGGTGCAGCACCACGTCGAACTGCAGCGGCCCGACCGCGGCGAGCACGGGCGCCTGATCGCCGCGCAGATCCGAGGACAGCACCTGCACCACGCCCTCGGTGTCCAGCTGCTCAATGCCGCGGCGGAACTGCTTGTGCTTGCCCGCCTCCTTGCACCGGACCACCGCGAAGTGCTCGGGAGCGAACGAGGGGATCGGCGGGAACTCCACCGCCGCGCCGTCGTACAGGGTGTCACCCGGCCGCAGCGCCGTGGCGTTCACCAGGCCGATCACGTCGCCCGGATAGGCCACGTCCACGGTTTCCCTGTCCTGGCCGAACATCGACTGTGCGTACTTGGTGGCGAACGGACGCCCGGTCGCCGCGTGGGTCAGCACCATGCCGCGTTCGAACCGGCCGGAACACACCCGCACGAACGCCACCCGGTCCCTGTGTGCCGGGTCCATGTTCGCCTGCACCTTGAACACCAGCCCGGAGAACGGAGCATCCACCGGGCGAGTTGAACCGCCGGCATCAGCGCGGGCGGCCGGTGCCGGAGCCAGCGACGTCACCGCGTCGAGCAGCCGCCGGACTCCGAAGTTCGGCAACGCGGCGCCGAATAGGACCGGACTGGACACGCCCGCCAGGAACGACTCCATGTCCACATCGGGCCCGTACACCTCTTCCAGCAGCGCCAGTTCCTCGGTGGCCTCCTCGAACGCCGAGCCGTCCCGGTCCAGCGCGGCGTCCGCGGACAGCACGTCCTCCAGGGCGCGCGAGGCGCCGCCAGGCGTCCTGGTGAACCGCGTGTACACGCCCGATGCCCGCTCGATAAGCCCGCGGAAATCCCCGGCCACCCCGACCGGCCAGTTCAGCGGGGCCGGGTGCAGGCCGATCCGCTGCTCGATCTCGTCCAGCAGTTCAAGGGGCTCGCGTCCTGGGCGGTCCCACTTGTTCACGAAGGTGATGACCGGCACCGCGCGCGCCCGGCAGACGTCGAAGAGCTTGAGCGTCTGCGGTTCCAGGCCCTTGGCGGAGTCGAGCAGCATGATCGCGCAGTCCACGGCGGACAGCACCCGGTAGGTGTCCTCGGAGAAGTCCGCGTGGCCAGGCGTGTCCAGCAGGTTCAGCACCATGTCCTGGTAGTCGAAGCGCAGTGCGGCCGACGTGATCGAGATGCCGCGAGCCTTCTCCAGGGACATCCAGTCCGACGTGACCCCGCGCCGGCCGGCCTTCCCGTGCACCGCGCCTGCCTGATTGATGGCGGAGGCGTGCAGTGCCAGGGCCTCGGTCAGCGTGGACTTGCCGGCGTCCGGGTGACTGATCACCGCGAACGCCCGGCGCTTGCCCGCTTCGGCCAGGACCCCCGTATTCACGTGCCTAAGGATATGTGACATAGGGTCGGGTCGTGGCGCCAGAGCTCAGCGAGCCAGAACCCGGTGAGGTAAAGACGCCAGAACCCATGGACCGGATCCTCACCATCCCCAACGGGATCAGTGTCGCCCGCCTGGCCGGCGTCCCGGTCTTCTTGTGGCTGGTGCTCGGCCCGCACGCGGACTGGTGGGCCGTCGCGCTGCTGATCGTCGCGGGCCTGTCCGACTGGCTTGACGGCAAGATCGCCCGCGCGCTGAACCAGACCAGCAAGCTCGGCCAGCTGCTGGACCCGGCCGCCGACCGCCTGTACATCGCCGCCACGCTGGTCGCGCTGGCGATCAGGGCGATCATCCCGTGGTGGCTGGTCGCGGTCCTGGCCGTGCGCGAGCTAGTCGTCGGCATCGGCCTTGACGTACTGCGGCGGCGCACCAGGATCGGCGGCCTGCAGGTGAGCCTGGCCGGGAAGGCGGCAACTCTTTGCCTGCTTTATGCGTTTCCCTTGCTTTTTCTTGGGGATCATCCCGGTTGGGGCGGCACCCTTGCCCGCGTGATTGGTTGGGCCTTCGCGATCTGGGGAACCGCCCTGTACTGGCAGTCCGCGCTGCTCTACCTCACTCAGATACGAGGCCTGCTCGCCGGGTACAGACCTCATTAGAGGACGCTGGCATCGGTAGGGTCGCCGGGAAGGAGCTAGCCGCAATTGAAGGCCGTCGTCATGGCGGGTGGGGAGGGTACACGGCTGCGCCCGATGACGGCCAACCAGCCTAAGCCCCTGCTGCCCGTGGCCAACAGGCCCATCATGGAGCACGTACTGCGTTTGCTGAAGCGGCACGGCTTCGACGAGACCGTCGTCACCGTCCAGTTTCTCGCCGCCCTCGTCCGGAACTATTTCGGCGATGGCGAGGAGTTCGGAATGAGCCTCCAGTACGCCACCGAGGAGATGCCGCTAGGCACCGCGGGCAGCGTGCGGAACGCCGAGGACGAACTGCGCGACGACTCGTTCCTGGTCATCTCCGGTGACGCGCTGACAGACATGGACCTGTCCGCGCTGGTCAGATACCACAAGGACAGCGGCGCGCTGGTCACCGTGGGCCTTGCCCGGGTGCCTGACCCGCTGGAGTTCGGCATCGTGATCACCCAGGAAGACGGCCGGATCCAGCGGTTTCTTGAGAAGCCGACCTGGGGTCAGGTGTTCTCCGACACGGTGAACACGGGCGTGTACGTGATGGAGCCCGAGGTGCTCGCCGAGGTCACGCCGGGCGAGGTGGTGGACTGGTCGGGTGACGTGTTTCCCAAGTTGCTCAAGCGCGGCGCCCCGCTGTTCGGCTACATCTCCGACGGCTACTGGGAGGACGTCGGCACCCACGAGAGCTATATGAAGGCGCAGGCTGACGTGCTGGCGGGCCGGGTGCAGACCGACATCGCCGGTTTCGAGGTGTCGCCGGGCGTCTGGGTGGCCGAGGGCGCGGAGGTGGACCCGGACGCGGTACTCACCGGTCCGATGTGCATCGGCGACTACGCGAAGATCGAGGCCGGCGCGCACCTGCGCGAGTACACGGTGATCGGCGCCAACGTGGTCGTCAAGGAGGGCGCGTTCCTGCATCGCGCGGTGGTGCACAACAACGTCTACGTCGGCCAGGGCGTCACGCTGCGCGGGTGCGTGGTCGGTAAGAACACTGATGTTATGAGATTGGCCAGGATCGAAGAAGGCGCGGTCGTCGGTGACGAATGCGTGATCGAGCCCGAGGCCTACCTGTCGGCCGGCGTCAAGGTGTACCCGTTCAAGACCATCGAGGCGGGCGCGGTGGTCAACAACAGCGTGATCTGGGAGTCGCGAGGCCAGCGCACCCTGTTCGGTCAGCGCGGCGTGTCCGGGTTGATCAACGTTGAGGTCACGCCGGAACTCTGCGTGCGCCTGGCCAGCGCGTACGCCACCACGCTGAAGAAGGGCTCCACGGTCACCACCTCCCGCGACGCGTCACGGGCGGCGCGGACGCTCAAGCGGGCCGTGCAGGGCGCGCTCAACGCCGCCGCGATCAACGTGGTGGACCTGGAGGCGCAGCCGCTCCCCGTGGCCAGGTTCGAGACCGCCCGCGGCAACTTCAGCGGCGGCATCGCGCTGCGCACGACGCCTGGCGACCCGCAGTCGGTGGACATCATCTTCCTCGACGAGCGCGGCGCCGAGCTGTCCCAGGCGGCGCAGCGCAAGCTGGAGCGGGTGTTCTCACGGCAGGAGTTCCGCCGGGCGTTCCCCGGCGAGATCGCGGAGCTCAGCTACCCGCCCAGGGTTGTCGACATGTACACCCAGGAGCTGCTCAGGTGCGTGGATCTCAGCGGGGTCAAGGACGCCGGCCTGAAGGTCGTCGCTGACTGCGCCGGCGGCACCACCAGCCTGGTCCTGCCGAGCCTGCTCGGCCGCATCGGCGTGGAAGTCCACACGCTGAACAACAAGCTCGACGAGGTGTCGCCGACGGAGACCGTCGCGCAGCAGCGCGCGGGCCTGCAGCGGCTGGCCGAGGTTGTGTCGTCCGCGAAGGCCGCCTTCGGCGTGCGTTTCGACCCGGTGGGGGAGCGGATCCAGCTGGTGGACGAGAAGGGTGAGCAGGTCAATGAGCAGCGAGCGCTGCTGGCCGTGCTCGACCTGGTGGCGGCCGAACGCAGAAGCGGCCGGGTGGCGCTGCCGGTGACCACGACGCGGGTGGCGGAGCAGGTGTGCCGGTTCCACGGAGTGCAGGTGACCTGGACTCCCACCTCGATGAGCGCCCTCACCAAGGCCGCGGCCGACGACGACGTGATCTTCGCCGCCGACGGGCGAGGCGGTTTCGTGGTCCCCGAGTGCGCCAGGACGGTGGACGGCATCGCCACGTTCGTCCGGCTGCTCGGCCTCGTCGCGCGGACCAGGCTGACGCTGAGCCAGATCGACGCCAGGATCCCCGCGGCTCATCTGCTCAAGCGATCCATGCCCACACCCTGGGCGGCCAAGGGAAGCGTCATGCGCACGGTGGTGGAGGCGGCCGGCGACCTGGAGATCGACACCACCGACGGGGTGAGGGTCATCGACAAGGGCCGGGGCTGGGTGCTCGTCCTGCCCGACCCCGCCGACGCGGTGACCCACCTGTGGGCCGAGGGGAACGACGCCGACGCCGCCCAGCTGCTGCTCGATGAGTGGGCCGCCGTGGTGGAGCGGGCGGGCCGCTGACCGTATCCCGCCGGCTGGCCTGGCCGGTTGGCCGGGTCGTAGTAACCCGGGGTAATCTCTGCGAGTCCGGATTCGGCCACTGTGTCTGGATAAACGGGTCGTCCGGGTAAGCTGTGTGCCTTGCGCGATGCCCGCGAACGGCGAGAACGGCGCCAAATTCGCAAATATGAGAGAATCGCGCCTATTAGGGTTTGCCTAGCGGTAACCGTCCGTTAGGCTCCCCGGCCCAACGTGACGGGCCCGCATGGTGGGAGGTGAGCGGCGATGCGGCAGAGGCGTGATGACCGCGATGGCGGCGCGAGCCAGTCCGGTCAGCGCGGATGGCGCCGCCTGTTCGCGTGGCGCATGGACCGCCGTGCCCCCGCACGGGTACCTTGGTCGGCATCGGATACGGCGGCACCGGATCCGGATGACTTCTACCAGGGGAGGCAGAGCGGACTGATGCCGACCATGCAATGTGCCCGCTGCGGCCGGCCTAACCCCGACGACGCCCGCTTCTGTTCTCATTGCGGCGCCCCACTCGCCAGGATGGGGCAGCCCGCAGGGCCGGGGCAGGCGCCGGCCGGACAAGGGCCGATGGGGCAGGTACCGCTGGGTGGGCCTCGCCCGCCTCGCCCCGGCGAGACGACCTCCACGCTGTCCCTGAACAGGGACGAGCCTGACTACGGAGACGACCTCTACGCCGACCCGGCTTCGGTGGCGCAGCTGCCGGTGGGTTCCGCCGTGCTGCTCGTCCTGCGTGGCCCCAACGCCGGCAGTACCTTCCGCCTGGACGGTGATCTCACCACGGCCGGCCGGCATCCGGACAGCGACATCTTCCTCGACGACGTCACGGTGTCCCGGCGGCACGCCGAGTTCTACCGGGAGTCGGGCCGTTTCACCGTGCGCGACGTGGGCAGCTTGAACGGCACCTACGTGAACGGCAGCAGGATCGAGGAAACCGAACTGGCCGGCAACGACGAGGTGCAGATCGGCAAGTTCCGGCTGAAGTTCCTGGCCAGTCCCGACCTGTGGGGACAGGCGATACCTGGCAGGGGTGCGCAGGGCTACGCATGAGCGAGCCGAAAGGGTCCGGCAAGGCCGAGCCAAGGGCGCGCGGCAGTGCCTGGACTGAGGAACCGGTTTTGGGCGACGAGGGAAGGCGCTGCCTAGAGGCGCGCCGGAGGCGAGCGGGAAGCACTGCATGAGCGAGCGGGCCGGGCTCCCGTCATCTCGGGGGCAGTTCGGTATCGGCGAGGTGCTTGCTCAGCTGCGTCCGGAATTTCCGGATATCAGCGGCTCCAAGATCCGTTTTCTTGAGGCGGAAGGCCTGATCGAACCCGAGCGGACGAGGTCGGGTTACCGCAAATTCGGCGCCGCCGACATCCAGCGGCTCCGCCAGATCCTCACGTTGCAGCGCGACGCGTACCTCCCGCTACGGGTGATCAGGGAGCGGCTGGCCAAGCCTGAGCCCGCTACGCCCACAGCGAAAAATAGCGGGACTATCACCCGCCATCAGCTGCTGGCGCAGGCCGCCATCAGCGACGCGGAACTCACCGAGCTCGAGGACTACGGACTTGTCCGCGGACTCGGCCGGCATTACGAGCACGACGCGCTCGCCGTCGCGCGCGCGGTCGCCGCGCTACGCCAGTACGGCGTCCGCGCCCGCCACTTGCGCGCGGTCAAAGCGGCGGTCGATCGCGAGGTTTCGCTGGTAGAGCAGATAGTCGCGCCTCAGTTGCGCCAGCGTGGCGCGGCCGCGCGCGAGGCCGCGACCCGCACCGCCTGGCAGATCGCTGACCTCACCTTGCGGCTGCACGCGACGCTGATGGAATCCGCTCTCGCCGAGGCCGGACTGGCTTCAGATTCGCTCCGTCTGGGTAGTTACGAGGCAACCGAGCCACACGAGCTGCCCGCGTCATCGGCGGGCGACCCGGAGCCTCCTGGGCTGCGCTCAGCTCCTGGGGCATAGCCCCCCCGGCGATAGCGGGTGGTACCTTGGCAAAGGGAACGGAAGGCCGGCGGCACGTGAGAACGGAGCTGTAGTGCGGCAGATGGAGGTTATCGGCGTCCGGGTCGAGATGCCGTCGAACAGCCCGATTGTGCTGCTCAAAGAGGCCGAGGGGGACCGTTACCTCCCGATCTGGATCGGTGCCGTGGAGGCGACCGCGATCGCCTTCGCGCAGCAGGGAATGACCTCGCTCCGGCCGTTGACGCACGACCTGTTCCGCGACGTGCTCGAGGTGCTCAACGTTCAGCTGCGGACGGTGAACATAACCTCGCTGCGGGACGGGATCTTCTACGCCGACCTGATCTTCTCCAACGGTGCCGAGGTGAGCGCTCGCCCGTCCGACTCGATCGCTCTTGCGTTGCGCACCGGTGCGCAGATCTTCGCCAGCGAGGAAATCCTCGACGAGGCGGGCGTCGCGATACCGGATGAGCAAGAGGACGAGGTAGAGAAGTTCCGCGAGTTCCTGGACACGATCTCGCCCGAGGACTTCGGCAGAGCCACGTAACCTGCGAGGCCACCCGTGCCGCCCGGTTTGCACCTAAACGTATACGACACGCCGTGCGTGGTCGTTGACGCTGCCATCCGCAAAGGCTTACGTTGCCAGTGCTGTGGGTAGTCAGCTTCCCGGGAGGTGTGGCGGTGACTGGGGACGAAACCCCGAGAGGTGACAGCCCGCGCAGTGCTGGCCAGGACGGTGCTGGCCAGGACGGTGCTGGCCAGGACGGTGCTGCGCTCGGGTCCGAGGTCGAGATCGAGGCCGAGCTCGGTTACCGCGGTCCTACGGCGTGCTCGGCGGCGGGTATCTCGTACCGCCAGCTCGACTACTGGGCGCGGACCGGGCTGGTCGAGCCGAGTGTGCGCGCGGCGCACGGTTCGGGTTCCCAGCGGCTGTACAGCTTCCGCGACATCCTCGTCCTCAAGGTCGTCAAGCGCCTGCTGGACACGGGAATCTCGTTGCAGCAGATCCGGGCGGCGGTACAGCACCTGCGCGACCGCGGCTCCGACGACCTGGCTCAGGTCACGCTGATGAGTGACGGTGTCAGCGTGTACGAGTGCACCTCGCCGGACGAGGTCGTGGATCTGCTGGCCGGCGGCCAGGGCGTGTTCGGCATCGCGCTCGGCCGGGTCTGGCGTGAGGTGGAAGGCGACCTTGCCGTGCTGCCCGCGGTCCGCGCCGAGGACGGCATGCTGCACGCCGACGGCGACATGATCGACGAGCTGACCAAGCGCCGCCTGCGCCGTACGAGCTAGCCGGCCATCGGGTAGGCCGGCCATCAACATGGCCGGTACCAGCTAAAAGCCACGACGGACGCCTCCCACTATCTGGGCAGCTGTACGGGTAGGATTGTGATGCCACTGACACCGGCTGGGAGAGATCCCGCGTCAGCGGGCCGCCGAAGGGGCAACCTCCCCGGAACCTCTCAGGCAAGCGGACCGGCTGGGACAGGCACATCTGGAGCTGCGCTGCTTACCGGACGCGCGACAGACGGGGGTCTTCGTAACAGCGCGCGCCCGGAGGCCTCACGATGACAGATTTCCCTCAGGTCCAGTTTCCCGCCCGGCATATCGGCCCGTCCCGGCCCGAGCAGCGGCGCATGCTGGAGGCGCTCGGCTTCCAGAGCCTGGACGAGCTGACCAGCGCGGCCCTCCCGCCGGGCACCGAACCGGCCGGGATCGAGCTGCCCCCCGCGCTCAGCGAGACCGAAGCCCAGGCCGAGCTCCGCCGCATGGCCGGCAAGAACCGGCTGTTCACGTCGATGATCGGCCAGGGATATCACGGCACGATCACCCCCGCGGTCATCCGGCGCAACCTGCTGGAGAACCCGGCCTGGTACACGGCCTACACGCCGTACCAGCCCGAGATCTCGCAGGGACGCCTCGAGGCCCTGCTGAACTTCCAGACGATGGTCGCCGACCTCACCGCGCTGCCCTGGGCCGGTGCGTCCCTGCTCGACGAGGCCACCGCCGCGGCCGAGGCGATGACAATCTCCCGCCGCGCCGTGAAGAAGGGAGAGGTGTTCCTCGTCGACGCGGACACGCTGCCGCAGACCCAGGCAGTGCTCCGTACCCGCGCCGAACCGCTCGGCATCACGCTCACGATCACCGAGCTGACCCCCGAGCTGATCGCGGGCACCCCCGGCCTGTTCGGAGTGCTGGTCCAGTACCCGGCGGCATCCGGGGTGATCCGCGACCCCGGTCCGCTGGCCGAAGCCGCGCACGCGGTGGGCGCGCTGGTCACGGTGGCGGCCGACCCGCTGGCGCTGACCTTGCTCAAGCCGCCCGGCGAACTGGGCGCCGACATCGCCATAGGTTCCACCCAGCGCTTCGGCGTGCCCATGTGGTACGGCGGCCCGCACGCGGCGTACATCGCGGTCACCGAACCGCTCAAGCGCCAGCTACCCGGCCGCATCGTAGGCGTGTCCGTGGACGCCGACGGTCACCTGGCGTACCGGCTCGCCCTGCAGGCCCGTGAGCAGCACATCCGCCGCGAGAAGGCGACGAGCAACATCTGCACGGCCCAGGTGCTGCTCGCCGTGGCCGCCGCCATGTACGCCGTGTACCACGGTCCGGAGGGGCTGGCCAGCATCGCCCGGACCGTCCACCGCAAGGCCAACGCCCTCGCCGAGGCCCTGGCAGAGCATGACATCAGAACGGCGGTTGGTGCTCGTTTCGACACCGTGCGTTTCTACCCGGCGGACGCGGCCCAGGCGCTAGCCAGCGCCCGCGACGCCGGCATCAACCTGTACCAGGCGCCCGACGGCGCCCTCCAGGCCACCGTCGACGAAACCACCACCGAAGCCCACCTCCAGGCCCTAGTCGGCTC
>DASXDG010000381.1:0-4911 GCA_036490795.1 Streptosporangiaceae bacterium | reverse complement strand
TGGCGCCGAAGCTGGGCAGTTCGAACAACGAGTCCTCGTTCCTGCCCAGCCACTATCAGTCTGTTCAGGCCCAGAACCTGCAGCAGAGCGCCTTCCCGACCGCGGCCGCGCCGGGCGCGATCGTGGTGTTCGAGCGGGCGGACGGCGGCAAGCTCACCGCCGCGGACTCAAGCCTGGTCGATAATATCGCCAGCAAGCTGGCGGCAGACCACATCCCCACGTTGAGCACCATGCAAGCGGGACCGCCCTCGGCGAACAAGCTCATTCAGACGATCTCGATACAGATACCCAACGTCAATGGTGAGCTCACCACCGCGCAGACCAACGCCATCGGGACGCTCCGATCCAACCTGGTATCGCTCGTATCTGGCACACACCTCAAGGCGGGCGTGACCGGGACGGTGCCCGAGGACGTCGACTCGGCGTCAACGGGTAACAAGGCGCAAGAGATCGTCTTCATGGGCACCATCTTGCTCATCATCGTCTTGCTGCTCATCATCTTCCGCAGCCCCATCATCGTCTTGCTCCCGCTGCTCACTATCGGCCTCGTCTCGTCGGTCGCCAACGGGCTGATCGACTTTGTGAGCAAGGCGGCCGGCTGGAGCGCCGACAGCTTCACGTCAATCCTGCTGATCGTGGTGCTGTTCGGGGTGGGCACCGACTACATCCTGTTCTTGCTGTTCCGGTACCGGGAGCGGCTGCGCGCGGGCGAGCCCTCCAAGCAGGCCATGGAGAGCGCCATTGCGCGGGTCGGCCCGGCCATCGCCACCGCGGCCGGCGCGGTGATGATCGCGTTCCTGGCGCTGACGCTGTCCAGTCTGTCGCTGTTCCGCCAGCTCGGACCTGCCTTGGCCATCGCCGTCTTCAGTGCTGCGACGGCCGGGCTGACGCTCATACCCGCCGTCGTCTCCCTGCTCGGCACGCGCGTCTTCTGGCCCTCGAAGGCGTGGAAGCTTGAGCCGAAGGCGGCGCGGTTCACCGCTATCGGGAAGGCCGTCGGACGGCATCCGGGTCGCTTCGCCGGGACCACCCTGGTGCTGCTCGCCGTGCTCGGGATCGTTTCTTTCGGCTTCCACCCGACGTTCGACCTCACCGCGGGCAACACCTCCACCACCCAGTCCGCCATTTACTCGAACGTGCTGCTCAAGGGGTTCGCAGCGGGAGACTCAGAGCCGACTGACGTGCTGGTGCAGTCGACCGATGGCAGGCCGCTCGATACCTCGTCGCTCACGTCGTTCGGGGCGCGACTCGCCAAGGTGCCCGGCGTGGCCTCGGTGAGCCCGGTGAAGGTGAACTCCAGCGGTCACGTGGCGGACTACACCGTGATCCTTTCGGCTTCGGGCGAGTCCGCCGCGGCCATGAATACGGTGCGCGGGCCGCTCGACGCCGTCGTGCGCGCCGACGCCCCGGCTGGGAGCCGCGCGCTGGCCGGCGGCATCACCTCGGTATACGTGGACCTCGAGTCGGCCATGGAACACGACTACTCCATCGTGTTCCCGGTGGCCGCCGCGGTGATCCTGATCATCTTGGGACTGCTGCTGCAGAGCGTCGTGGCGCCCTGGTACCTGATGGCCTTCGTCGGCCTCGGCTTCGCCGCCACCCTGGGTGCCACGGTGGGTGTCTTCCAGGATCTCGGCAATCAGAGCGGGCTCACGTTCATCTTGCCGATCATGATGTACCTGTTCGTGGTGGCGCTCGGCACCGACTACAACATCTTGATGGTGTCGCGACTGCGGGAGGAGGCCACCGAGGGCAAGACCCCACGGGCCGCCGCGGCCGTGGCGCTCAAGCATGCCGGACCGACGATCGCCTCGGCCGGGCTGATCCTGGCCGGGACCTTCGCCTCGCTGATCCTGGCCGGCGGGTCCACGTTCAGTCAGATGGGCTTCGCGATCTCGTGCGGCATCGTCATCGCGGCATTCGTGATGGCAATGTTCCTGACGCCATCGGTGACCGCATTGCTCGGGACCCGGGCGTGGTGGCCCGGGCACCAGGACCGGGGCAGCCATGGCAAGCATGGTGGCCAGATGGCCGGGGACGTCGCGCCAAGCGAGCTCGATACCGCCAGCGGGGCGCACATCTGATAGTCGTGAGCCGCGGCGAGCCGCTATGGCGGTTCGCCGCGGCCTGAAAATGCGGCCAGCGAGTCCGGCGCCCGCTACAAGGCGCCGAGCGAGGTGCCGAGGGCCTGCAGGTCGGAACGCAACTGGCTGACGGCCGCCCCGGTGATCTGGCCCTGTGCTAGTTCCTGGTCATAGACCTGGACAAGCTGCTGGTACTGCTGCTGAACTTGCAGCGGACTCTCGCCTGCCGGGCGGAACAGCAACTGCTGCAGCTGGCTGAACATGCTCTGGCCTGCTTGCTGAGTCAGCTGCCCGTCAGCGGCCGCGGCCGTCAGCTCCCCGGTGACCGCGGCGGCGGCTACGGCGGTCGGGGGCAAGGCAGCAGACCCCGCCTGGGCTACGGCTGACCTGGTCGGCCGCGCGCGGCTGACGGCCGGAGAGTTGCGCGCCCGCGTCGTGGGGGTCGGCGGTGAGGTCTGGGGATGGCCGGCCGAGCCGACCCGGAGCACCAGGACAAGCGCGATCAGCGACGCGACCAAGGCAATCGCGAGCACTGCCTCGACTGGACGCGGACGCCTTGGACGCCGCCGTCCGGGCAGAGTGGCGTCGTGCGGCGGCCATCCGACTGGGGCCGCTAGCACCGCCGTGCCATCCGGATTTAGCGCGCCAAGCAGCCCGGCCCGCGCCGCGGCAGCACTGGCCGGGCGGTTGGCCGGTTCCTTGGCCAGCAGCCGTCCGGTGATGTGATCCAGGCGCACGGGCAGGTCCGGGCGCAGCGCCGATGGCGGGCCGGGGTCGTCGTGTACATGCCGGTAGGCGAGCCCGACCGTCGATTCGGCTGAGAACGGCGGGGCACCGGTCAGCATCTCGAACAGGACACAGCCCAGCGCGTACAAGTCGGCCTGCGGTCCGGCCGGGCGCCCGGAAGCCTGCTCGGGCGACAGGTACGCAGCAGTACCCAGTAGCACAGCTGTCCCGGTGGCACCGGTCCCGCCGTCGACCCGCGCGATGCCGAAGTCGAGTACCTTGACCTCGCTTCCAGCCAGCACGATGTTGGCCGGCTTGATGTCGCGGTGTATCAGCCCGGCAGCGTGCGCCACTTCCAGCGCCTCGCATACCGCTGCGGCGATCCGCACCGCCTCGCCTGGCGGCAGCGTGCCGAACCTGTCCAGCACCTGCCGGAGGGTCTGGCCTGCGACCAGTTCCATCACGATGAACGGCGACGAGCCGTCCACTCCGCAATCGAACACGGTCACCAGCCGCGGGTGACTCAACCCCGCCGCGTGCCGAGCCTCCCGCTCGAACCGGGCCGCGAATCCAGGGTCGGCAGCGAACTGCTGGCTGAGCACCTTCACCGCGACTTCACGGCGGAGCACCTCATCGCGCGCCCGCCACACCGTGGCCATGCCGCCGGTTCCGAGCACCTCATGCAGCACGTACCGGCCAGCCAGCACCCTCGTGCCTGTCACAGCCATCGTCCGCTCCTGGTCGCGGCTGCCACGCTCATAGTCAGCAACTTATACAAAATGCTCGTGGCGGACACCCGCTTCCGCATCGCGCCACCGGCCCCAGGTCCCGGCCCAAGCCGCTCGCCATCCTGCCTCAATGAGCAGGCGCGCTACTGACCCGGTAATAACGTCAGGCGCGCACACCATCAGGGGCAGCCCTCGGCTATATGAAAGTTCGATGAAGGCGGTGTGGAGACTGTGTGGAGATTGTGTGGAGATCGCGCACCATTCAGCAGCCTTTCATGACTCGGTGGTTCAGGTAAACGAACCGCGCACCCCAGCCTGCAAGAATGCCGGGAGTAACGGTATCCTGAGCAGGATCGTCGTATCCGCGCCGCTGCCAGGGTTAACAATTGCGCGGCCGACACGGCCGGCGTCCGCGCCGAATCCGAATCCGAATCCGCGCGATGTAGTCATGCCGGAGGCCGGATGCAGGATTCTGAGGTAGAAAAGTCATCTATGATAATGCGCTAGATAATGACGAGGACGGAGCGCGGAGTGGCCCAGAAGATACAGACACTGTTCATCGATGACATCGACGGCAGCGAAGCCGAAGGTACCGTCCGCTTCGGGCTCGACGGCGCCGAGTACGAGATCGACTTGAACACGCCGCACGCCGAAGCTCTGCGTACCACGCTTGCTCGATACGTGACGGCTGCCCGGCGCGTCTCCAGCCCGCGGCGGCCGGCGCGCGGCGGACGCCGGGCCAGCGCAAGCGGGCTGGACAGTACCGAGGTCCGGGACTGGGCCAAGTCGCAGGGTATCGACGTCAAGGACCGCGGCCGGATACCAGCCGAGCTAATCGTCAAGTTCAAGGCCGCCACCCAGAATTAGCGCACCGCTGGAGGTGGACCAGCTCGAGATCGCTCGGCCCGGTTTCGAGGTGAACACCGAGATACCGGCTATGGCTGAAAGCCTGAATCGTGCCTTCTGCTACTGATCCCCGCCCGATCTTAAAGTCTGGGCGTGGGAGCAGAACCTGCTGCTGGCCTCGGCCGCGACGCTGACAGCGTTCGCCACGGCAGTTGCCCCGCTACACGAGTCCCAGCTCGCGCTCTAGCAAACAGGCGTCAAGCTCACCTGGGCTTTTTGGGCGTGACCGAAAGCCTGGAACGGCGCCTGCCGGGTTGGAACACTGGTCGGTGCCAGATCCGCGCGCGTGGATCGGACGGAGGGCGGCGTGCGGCGTAATCGCCGCGGCGCATTTCATCTCGAAGCGCTATCTATTCGCGCTATTCTCAGGGCAGGGGTCGACGGTCTCCGCGCACATCCGCGACCTGCGACTGGAGCACTGCCGGCAGGATCTGGCGGACCCGGCACTGGCGGGTCAGGCCGTCGGC
>DASXDG010000380.1:0-10038 GCA_036490795.1 Streptosporangiaceae bacterium | reverse complement strand
GGGTCGGGTGGCCCGGGGGAATTGCACCCCCAGGCTCCCACGGAACGGAGCGTGACAGTCTCCCGTCACTCCGCTCTTCTCATCGAGTCCATACGAACTCGCGGTCCCACGCCCAGTGCTTGAAGAGTCCCGGCGCCCGTTGCACGAGCCCAGTCCACCACGCACGGAAGCGCTTATAACTCCGCAGCCGCTTGTACTTCTTCCGCGCCCATCGCATCAGGTAGGTGTTGATGCGCCGCAGGAAGGGATACAACTGCGACCGGTAGAACCGGCCATAGTACGTCATCCAGCCCGACACGATTGGATTAATCCAATCGGCGAGCTCGTCGAGTTCAAGTCTGGTGCGCCGATGGATCCGCCATTCACGGACCTGCTGACTCATTGCCTTGAGGGCCTCCGGGCTGACTGCGGGCAGGAACGACGTGAACGCTTTGCCGTCCGGATACCGCGCCTTCCGAGGGGCGAACGTATACCCCAGGAATTTGAACGACGTGCTCTCGAAAGAGCCTCGCCGCCTGGAGTCCTTGCAGTACACGAGCTTGGTCTTGTCAGGATGCAGCCGCAGCCCGACTTCCTCCATCCTCGCGGCGAGCGCTGCCCATACCTGCCGGGCCTGACGCTCAGTCACACAGTGCACCACCGCATCATCCGCATAGCGCTCGAAGTCCACCAACGGGAATTCCCGTGCCAGGTACACGTCGAACGCGTAGTGCATGAATAGGTTGGCGAGCACGGGCGAAACCGCAGACCCCTGAGGAGTCCCCCGGTCCCGCTCTTGAAGGGTTCCGTCGGGCAGCTGAAGCGGCGCAACCAGCCACCGCCTCACATACAGCACCACCCAGCGCTGGCTGGTGTTCGCCTCCACGGCCTTGACCATGAGGGAGTGATCCACAGAATCGAAGAACTTCTGGACATCCAGGTCCAGAACCCAGTCCTTCTTCCAGCACCGCTGCCTGCACCGCTCAACCGCCTGCAACGCTGATCGTCTTTGCCGGTACCCGTAGGAGTCGTCATGGAAGATCGACTCCGTCCGGGGCTCCAGTGCCAGAGCGACCACTGTCTGGGCGATTCTGTCGGCCACAGTGGGCACCCCGAGAATTCTCGTTCCTCCGGGCTTGGGGATCTCAACCGCCTTCACCGGCGGCGGAAAGTACGTGCCCGAGGACATCCGGTTCCAGATCTTATACAGGTTGCCCCGCAGATCCTCTTCGAAGTCCTCGACCGAGCACCCATCCACCCCGGCCGCGCCCTTGTTAGCCTTGACTCTCTCGTACGCCTCCCACACCAGTTGCTTTGGAATGACGAACGGCTTGTCCGCCGGACCTGACATGCTCACCCGCTTCCTCCCGGAGAACTTCCGGTTGTTCGCGCGAACAGATCATCAATGAGCCGGCCCCTTCGCTCCACCCCGATTACCAGGGCTTCATCACTACTACGAGCCGGTCCGCCAGCGCGTGCCGCATCGGTACTCAGCGCCTCACGGTTTCCGCCGCCCAGCGCGCTCCCTCTCACCGCCGCGCGCCTTCCGGCGCACGGATGGCAGTATCGGCACCCGCCTTCCCACGTTCCATGCAGAAGCCGCAGACCGGACTCGCGCCACCTCCATGCCGGACACCACCTGGCCAATAGGCGGGCACCCGCCAGGCTCATCCCGGCGCCATTTAACCGCCCCGGTTCTGATGTCACCTTCTTGTTTCGACACGTCGTCAGCGGTTCGCTCTCGCTCGCCTTTCCGGTCCCCACCTGACGCCTCTCGGGCGCCTTTTCCTCAACGCTCACCACGACGGTCTTCAGCCAACGCAGCTTGAGGTGGTTTGGCGCCTCCCCCCGCAGGGCGACGCCGAAGGGCCACAAAACCTTCATCATCTGCACAGCACCGCATCAAGTGGGCCTACCTACATCAACCTCACTTTCTGCGCTCGTGGCGCACTTAAACGACAAGCTTAGCCAGAGTGCATCATCATGGTCGGCGAATTTTCGGTTGTTTTTCGGTCAGGCAGCGCCCACTAGTGGCCAGTAGTGACCATCTACGACCACCTATTTTTCCAGCCTGACCTGGGCGTTCAGGGATTGGCCTTGGTCAGAGGATTAACTCGCGAACATCACCCAGATCTACGAGGGCACCAACCAGATCCAGCGCGTGGTGATGGCCCGGCAGCTCCTGAAGTAGAGGTGATGCGGCGTTGAACTGGATCACATGTCGCGGTGCCGGACGAGGACAGTGGCGAGCATGAAGGCGGTCACTGGCCAGCCGCCGAAGACCAGCCAGGAGATGGCGGCGAAGGCTGGCGTGCCCGGGGCCGGCTGGCTGGCAAGGACGGACCAGGCGCCGTAGGCCGTCAGGCCCCGGATGGCCGGCCCGACTAGGCCAGGCAGCAGGGTCAGCACGGCGACCACGGTGACGACGGCGATCACGGGGCGGCGAAGCAGTGCGCCGAGCGCCAGGCCGGTGACCGCGCCCAGCGGCATGAGCAGCGTGAAAGCAGTGGCGGCGCGCAACGCGCCCGGCTCGCTCAATAGTGGCGCGTAGCGTTCGGGAGAGAGGATGACCTGGTTCGCGAGGATGACGGCGGCTGTCGCGGCAGCGCCCGCGATGCCGGCGATGGCCGCGAGCACGAGTGCCTTGGCCAGCATGACGCGCCCGCGTGACGGGACCGCGGTGAACGTGGTGCGGATCAGCCCGCTGGAGTACTCACCTGTCATGGTCGAGGCGCCGAAGCATGCCGCGATCGCCATCAGCAGGCTGCCGGTGTCCGCATTGAACGCGTCGTTCAGGGACGGGTAGGACGCGCGCGACGCCGGCCGGATGTTGGCCTTAGCCATGAGCAGGCAGGCTGCGGCTCCGGCAACCAGAAACGCACAGGCCAGGAAGACATGGGTGGAACGCAGGGTCAGCAGCTTGACGCGCTCGGCGGCGATTAGGTCGCGCAGGCGGACGCTCATACGTCCCGCCAGCCCATGGCGGATATGACGATGATTGCCGATACGGCCAGCCAGACGGCGAGGGCCGTCCACGCGGCGGGTACGGATTCCGTGCCGCCGACCAGGTGCCCCCGGCCCGTGACGGTCAGCCTGGCCCAGAAGGAGAAGGGCATCGCGTTGGCGGCATCGACGGTCCACCTGGTGGATGCGGACTTGACGGCGAACGGGGTGAAGACGAACAGGACGCAGACCGCGACGATGGTGGCGGGGGTGTTGCGGATGACCGTGCCCAGGGCCATGCCGGCCAGGGCGCACAGCGGGAGGAGCAGGCTGGTGGCCGCGAGCAGCCTGACCGTGGCCACGCCGCCCACCGGGATGCTGACGTGGTGGCCGGAGAGAACCGTCTCGTTGATCGCGAACGAGCCGGCCGCGATCACCGCACCGGTGACGGTCATCGCGGCGGCGGTCACCGCGCACTTGGCGGCCGCGATCCCGCGGCGGGCCGGCACAGCGGTGAATGTCGCCCGGATCAGGCCCGTGGAGTGCTCGCCGGTGACGGTCATGGCACCGACGGCACCCGCGACGATCATCGCGAGCATCCAGGTGGGGCCGCCGAAGACGCCGTGCGCCGGGTCGAAGCCGGGGCGCAGGTGCTCGGGCAAGGACTGCCATACCTGGTAGCTGTCCTGGGCGCCACGGTAGGCCAGGTAGAAATAGACGGCTACCAGGGCCGCGAGCGTTACCACAGTCGAGCGCAGTGAGCGGAACTTGATCCATTCGGCGGCGAAGAGGTCAACCATCCGGGCGCGGCCCGCGGGGGTCCTCGTGGCAAGGGTCAGGGTGCTTTCCGCGGTCACCGGGCACCTCCCGCACGGTACTCAGTGCTCACGGCGGTGAGCCCCATGAACGCGTCCTCGAGGTCTCCGGTGGCCGAACGCGCGGCGAAGTCCTTCAGCGGCTCGTCGGCAACGAGCTCACCGCGGCCCAGCACGATGAGGTGGTCGGCGGTATGTGACATCTCGGTCATCAGGTGGCTTGAGACCAGCACGGTGCGGCCTTCGGCGGCCAGCCGCCGCAACAGTGTCCGTATCCAGCGCACGCCTTCCGGGTCGAGTCCGTTGAGCGGCTCGTCGAACAGCAGCACGGGCGGATCGCCGAGCAGCGCGGTCGCGATCCCGAGCCGCTGGCGCATGCCAAGCGAGTAAGTTCCGGCCCGCCGCCGAGCGGCGCCGGTCAGGCCCGTCTCCGCAAGCACCTCGTCCACGCGACGGCGTGGCAGGCCGTTGCTGCGGGCCAGCGCCCAAAGGTGCGCGTACCCGCTGCGCCCTGGGTGGATATCTCCCGCGTCGAGCAGAGCGCCCGCGTGCCGCAACCCAGTGCCGAGACTGCGAAACAGGCGGCCGCCGACGGTGGCCGTGCCGCTGGTCGGCGTGTTCAGGCCGAGGATGAGCCGCAGCGTCGTCGTTTTCCCGGCGCCGTTCGGGCCGAGGAAGCCCGTGACCTTGCCGGGCTGGACCCGGAAGGTCAGGTCCCTGACCGCGTGGACCTGCCCGAAACTCTTGGTGAGATGTTTCACTTCGATCATGCGGTCCAGGCTGCCGGGTGTTCGCGGCGGCGGCATCGGGTCGCTGTCTGACTTCCGGGGACGGGGTTCCGCTCGCGGGAGTAGGCCTGCGGGCGGAGGTGCTTCGCGAGGGAACTCGTTACCATCAGCGCGTGAATCGCCTGCTGAAGCGCTTGTCACGGATTGCCTCGCCGTCGCTGGCCTGGGTGGCGGCTCTGGTGTTCGCCTGGCTGGTCTTCGCCACCCTGCCGGATGGAATCCGTGGGGTGTTCGCGCCTGCGGACCTGCACCTCTCCGGGCTGGCGCGCGCGGAGATCGCGGTGGCGGCTGCGGTGCCAGTCCTATTCGCTCGGCGCTGGCCGGTACGTGTTCTCGGGCTGCTGCTGGCAGAGGTGCTGGCGAGCGCTGCGGCTGCGCTCACGTCTCCGGCTTGGCTGCCGGCCAGTGCTTTTCTGCTGTTCGCGGTCGCGGTCACCCGTCCGCGCCGCGTATCTTTCACCGCCTTGATGATCACGCTGGGGACGTGGGCGGCCGCCACGGCATTCCGACTGCCCGGCGAACAGCCAGCGAGGAGCATCGTGGCGAACCCGCTGACGCACGGATTCGGCGTGGTGCTGCTCGCGCTGGCCGTCGCCTTGGTCTCGGGGGTACTGATCAGGGAACGGCGGGAGCACGCCGCGGCGATGCGGGGGCAGACCGCGGCCCACGCCGTGACCGCGGAACGGCTGCGGATCGCGCGGGATCTGCACGACATGGTGGCGCACAGCATGGGGATCATCGCAATCCAGTCGGGGGCGGCCCGCAGGGTCATGGACACGCAGCCGGACAAGGCCTGGGACGCTCTCGCCGCGATTGAGGCGACCAGTCAGGAAACACTCGCCGGGCTGCGTCACATGCTCGGCGCCCTGCGACAAGCCCGCGTCGGCGCCGACATGGCGGACCGCGTGCCGGTGACCGGGCTGGCCGACGTGGAACGGCTTGCGGCGACGGCGGCAGAGGCGGGGGTTCAGGTCGAAGTCCGCTGGAGCGGCCACCGCCGTCCGCTGCCGCCGGAGATCGAGGTGTCCGCGTTCCGCATTATCCAGGAGGCGGTGACGAACGTCGTACGCCATGCCGGGACGCCACGGTGCAGCGTGGCGGTGGAGTTCCGCGAGGAGGAACTGGCTGTCGAGGTAACGGACGACGGACGCGGCGGCCCTTCTGAGTGCTCTGGCTACGGCCTGGCCGGGATGCGGGAGCGAGTCAGCCTGTTGCGGGGGGACTTCACCGCCGGACCGCGCCCGGAAGGCGGCTTCCGCGTCGCCGCGCGGATTCCCGCATGACGATCCGGGTGCTGCTGGCGGACGATCAGCCGCTGATCCGGGCCGGGCTGACCATGGTCATCGCCGACGTGTCGGACATCGAGGTGGTCGCGGAGGCGAGCTCCGGGGCCGAGGCAGTGCGGCTCGCGGCCGAGACGCACGCGGACGTCGTCGTGATGGACATCCGGATGCCAGGGACAGACGGCATCGCGGCGACCCGGGCGATCACCGCTGGCTCGACGGCCCGGGTGATCATGCTCACCACGTTCGACGACGATGAGAACGTCTACGCCTCACTGTGCGCGGGTGCCAGCGGATTCCTGGTCAAGGACATGGCGCTGGACGACATCCTTGCCGCGATCAGGGTGGTGGCCGTTGGGGAGGCGCTGCTCGCTCCCACGGTGACCCGCCGTCTCATCCGGCAGTTTGCCGCCGTGCAACCCCGCGCGGCGGGGCGCCCCCTCGACGGCGTGACCGGGCGCGAACGCGAGGTGCTGGTTCTCGTCGGCCGCGGCATGTCGAACAGTGAGATCGCCGCCGAGTTGTTCATCAGCGTGGCGACCGTGAAGACGCACCTGGCGAGCCTGCTTCTCAAGCTCCGGGCGCGCGACCGGATCCAGCTCGTGGTCATGGCACATGAGGCGGGACTGGTGTGACTGACCCGCTCCGCGAGTCCAGGAACCTGCCAGATGAACTCGCCCGTCCCAGCCTGGCCTCCTGCGCCCACACCGCCGTTGACCGCGCCGACCAGGAAAACCAGACGCGGCGGCGATCCGGAAAGCGGTGCTGAATAGGTGCTGACACCTCGCTACCGTGCACGCGATCTACCTGAGGAAACTGCCGGCCGATCCATGATCACCCAGATCTGCGCGGCGCGGTCAGCCACGTCGAGCGGCAAGGACCTGCGCCAGAACGGCGGCTACTCGCGTGCCCCCCGGCCACCAGGGCGGCGGCCTGGTGACGCTGGCGCGCCCACGAGGTCACCGGATCCTGCCAGTCCTCGGTCGAGACCCGGCCATAGAACGCGAACCGCAACCCGGCCCGCCCCCGCTCTGCAGCCGGGCCGCGACCGGTCCGCGCCGCCCACGCCAGCAACCCCTCCGCCGAACCCGGCACGCGGCCGGTTCCCTCCCACCGCACGACTGCCGCCATAACCCACCTTCCGCCCATGACGCAGGCTCCGGCCGCCGTCAAGCCACCGGCGTCATTGACCCGCCTGCCATACGAAATCGGCCCGGCCACCTCCTGGCGTTTCGCAGAAAGAGACCGGCGCACCGGACCCGCTGAGTGTGGAGACTGGCGGGAACTGGCTCATCACCAGCGTTAACAGCGGATCCGGCCGCGACCTGGTTCCTCGGCTTGCGCCGCCGTGGCGGCCCGGATCCGGATCCTGGTGATGGTTGATCTCGCGCTCTGGGTCTCATGTCACGGGCCGGCGGCTACCGCGGGTGCGATCCAGTGCTCAAGGTAGGCGCGCAGCTGTGGCCCGGTGCGTTGCGGGCGGGGCGGGTCGATGATCATGGACTGGAGGATTCGCAGCATGAGCTCGATGAGCTCGTCGAGCCGGCGGTCGTCGTAGCCGGCTGCCGCCCAGTCGATGGCGGAGCGCTTGAAGAGTTCCCGGCCGATCTGCATGGACGTCGCGGAGGTGACACCGCGGGCGAACGGTCCAGGGCGGCCGGCGGCGAGCAGCAGGGTGAGATAGCGCCTCGCGGGGAGCCACTCGATCGCTGAGGCCAGGGCCTCGACCACCCAGCCGGCCGGGCGTGCGATGTGGCGCAGGTGCTGGGTGAGTTCTTCGACGAAGGCCTCGGCGGCTGCTTCCCCGACAGCGGCGAAGAGCTCGTCGGTACTTGCGTAGTAGCGATAGACGGTCTGGCGGATGACGCCAAGTTCGGATGCGACGTCGCGCAGGGTGAACTTTGCGGGACCGTCCCGGTCGGCGCATCGCATCGCGGCCTCGATGATCCGCCTGCGCGCCTCGGGTTCATCAGCGGGCGGCGAGCCCGCCCAGCCATGACGTCTCGCCATTGCTGATTCCCTCGTGCATCTGCCGATCCGGCCTCTTGCCGCGCACTGACGCGACGGCTATGTTACATAGCAGAGCTAACCATACACGAATTGATCACTGTGTATGGTTAGGCTACTCCAGGCTCTCCCACCGCGAGACGAAAGGCTCCCAATGGATGACCCAGCGGTGCCGGACCCTATTCGTGAACTCACGCCACGAGTGCATGCCGCGGCGCTCGCCGGGGTGGGGGATCTCGCACCCTCGACGATGCGCATCCCGAACGCGCATTACACCGGCCCCGCCATCGCCGAGAAGGAAAGGCGCACCACGTTCACCGCGCCGCTGCTGCTCACACCGGGCTCGGCCGTGGCCGAACCCGGCAGCTTCCTGACCCTCGACCTGCCAGGCACGCCGGTCATCGTCGTGCGAGCCGCCGACGGGCAGATACGGGTGCTGCTCAACGCGTGCCGGCACCGGGGCGCGACGGTCGCGGAGGGTTCGGGCTGCACCCGCCGGTTCACCTGCCCCTATCACAACTGGACCTATGACACCGACGGCTCCCTCACCGGGATACCCGGCCGCCGCAAAGGCTTCAGCGGCCTCGACCCCGCGGCCCACGGACTTACCGAATTCCCGAGCGAGGAACGCCACGGGTTCGTCTGGGCCACGCTCGGCCCCTCCAGCGCCCCCGGCGTCCAGCGCCACCTCGGGCCGCTGGACGCCGAACTGGCGGCATGGGACTGTCACTACCACGTCGCGGCGACGATGACACTCGAACTGGCAGTGAACTGGAAATGCGCCCTGGAAGCCTTCCAGGAGACCTACCACTTCCCCTACGTCCACCGCGACTCCATCGTAGGCCAGAGCACCATCTCCAACATCGTGACGTTCGACCAGCTCGGCCGCCACCACCGCCTCGGCGTGCCCCTCACCAGCATCGGCGGCGGCCCCGCGCCGGCCGGCGGCGAGAACATCTCCTGCATCTACTACATCCACCCGTGCACGGTTATCGCCACCTCACCGCCCGGCGGGGAACTACTGCAGTTCTACCCCGGGCCCAGTCCCATGAGCTGCACGATCCGGCACACCGTCCTGTCCCGCCTGCCACTCACCGACGACGAGGTCGCCGCGTTCTTCACCGACTACGCCCCCCTGATCCAGGCCGTCGTCCGCGACGAAGACGCCGTCGTGCTGGAACGGGCGGGCCGGGGCCTCGCCGCCGGCCGCACCGACGCCGTGCTCGGCCGCAACGAGATCGGCTGCCAGGCCGCCCACCGCCAGCTCCTCGCCGACCTCGCCAGCGACCAGGGCTCCACCACTCCGGCGCCACACCTCGCCCTCACCACCGCGCTGCGGTAACTCCCTGCCTGAATTGGCGAACTGGTTCTGGCGCCGGGCGCCCGGGATCCTCAGAAGATCGTTTTCGGGTCCGCCGGGTTCGTGGCGGGCACCGTCTGGCGGGGCACTCTGCTCCGGCAGTCTGCGCTGCTCAGCCTTTGACGGCGCCTGCGGTCAGGCCGGAGACGATCCAGCGCTGCAGGAAGCCGTAGGCGACCAGGATCGGCAGGATCGCGATGAGGATGCCCGCGGACAGCGCGGGGAAGTTGGTCGTGAACTGGCCCTGGAAGTTCAGCAGCGAAAGCGAGACTGTGCGGTGCCCGGGCGAGCTGAGCAGCACCAGGGCCATGACGAGCTCGTTCCAGGTCGCGACCGCGTCGAGGATCGCGACGGTGGTCAGCACGGGCAGGGACAGCGGCAGGACGACCCGCACGAAGATCCTCAGCTCGCTGGCGCCGTCGATCCGCGCGGCCTCGATCACCTCGTGCGGGATGCGACGGAAGAAGGCGGTCAGGATCAGGACCTCGAAGGGCAGCCCGAACGCCAGGTAGGGCGGGAGGAGGCCCCAGATGTTGTCGATCAGTCCCACCTGCCGCAGCATCGTGAACACGGGGACGACGGCGATGAAGATCGGCACGGTCAGCCCGAGCAGCATGACGAAGATGATGGTGCGGCGGAAGTTGATCTTGAGTTTGGCGAGCGCATAGGACAGCAGCGCGGCCAGGACGACCCCGGCGGGCACCTTCACCAGGGTGATCAGGCCGCTGTTGACGAACGACACGCCGAACTGCCCCACGTTCCAGGCGGCGGTGAAGTTGCCGAAGGTAAACGCGCGGGGCAGGCTGATCTCCCCGTGCGCCCCGAAGTCGGCGGGGGTCTTCAGGGCCGTGGTGAGCAGGATG
>DASXDG010000379.1:0-26668 GCA_036490795.1 Streptosporangiaceae bacterium | reverse complement strand
AGGCGCCGAAGGCGGCCAAGGGTAAAAATAACAATTCGGACGACGATGCTATGGGCAGCGACGTGGAAGACATCCTCCGCCGCCACGGCATTAGCTAAGCGCTGTCGCGCTGCGTAATTCCCCGGCCTTACCGGCATCACGATGTGATAGCGGTCGGGTGACCTGCTGCGTTATCCGGCGTACGATGCGAGAATATCGGGCGATCTCGTATTTCCGGATACCAAGCGGGAGAAATAAGGAGACGGGTGGCACTCTATATTGTGCGCCGGCTGCTCCAGGCGGTAGTGGTATTGCTGCGATGAAGCAGCGCGCCGGCACCCGTCCCGGGCGGGTCCCGCGCGATCGCTGTCCCGGTGCGGTCACCGGCCCGGTGCCGCACCGCGCACCGCGCGCCGCGCGCCGCGCGGACAAAGCGCCCAAAACGGTCAGCGTTGTCGAGACCGGCACCCCGCGTCGACGCGAACAAAGCGGGGCAAATCTGGCGCCGACAGGGCTGCCCGGAATTCGGGCCGCCAGCGAACCGGCGGCACGGCGCGGCCGGCGCGGGTCGGCCGGCACAGAGCTGCCGGTAAAGAGCTGTCAGTGAAGAGTTGTCGGTACAGACGGCCACTAGGCAGAGATTCTCCGTGATCGCGGGCCGGTCAAGCCGGATCTTCCTGGGTGTGCAGGAACATGCTGGAAACGAGACTAAATTAACATCAGACTCCTTGATCACAACTGCCTCAGTAGCTAGCATTGAGGCCCAACAGCATCACCAGCACCTTTATGTGACAAAACGAGACATCTATTAGTCACGATCATGCTACGAGTGCCGTTCAAGACTGGTGTAGGCCGAAGAAATGTCGGAGTCTCGCTACATAAAGCCGGGGTGATCCGAATACGACGGGTGCCCGTGTACCCGAACAGAGATTGGCGTCACGCGTATGGCCGTGCATATCGATGTGTCGACCGGCCCTGGGGGGCCACCCGATGCCACGAGTGGCGTCGGCGCGGCCATTGAGGGGCGGTCGCTAGGGCAGATCGCCTGGATGCGGCTGCGCCGCGACAAGGTGGCGATGGGCAGCGGCGTGTTCGTCGTGTTCCTGATCCTGGTGGCGATCATCGGTCCGCACATCGTGCAGAACCCGGATGCGTACAACCAGAGCCTGATTAACCCGACCTTTCTGCGGCCAAATGGTGCGTTCGGCGGGATCAGCCTCGCCCATCCCTTCGGCGTCGAGCCGGAGACGGGCCGCGACCTCCTGGCCAGGATCGTGGTTGGTGCCCAGTACTCGCTGCTGATCGCGTTTCTCGCCACCGTGCTCGCGGTCTGCATCGGGACGTTCTTCGGCATCATCGCGGGATACTTCGGCGGCTGGGTGGACGCCGTGATCGCCAGGGCCATGGACGTGTTCCTCGCGTTCCCGCTGCTGGTGTTCGCGCTGGCGCTGGCGGGCGTCATCCCCAGCAGTGCCTTCGGCCTGTCGGGCAACTCGCTGCGGATCGCCGTCCTCATCTTCGTCATCGGATTCTTCAACTGGCCGTACATGGGCCGGATCATCCGCGGCCAGACGCTCTCACTGCGCGAGCGCGAGTTCGTGGACGCCGCCAGGAGCCTCGGTGCGCGCGGACCGTACATCCTGTTCCGGGAACTGCTGCCGAACATGATCGCGCCGATCCTGGTCTATTCGACATTGCTCATTCCCAGCAACATCTTGTTCGAGGCGGCGCTCGACTACCTCGGTGTCGGACTCTACATACCAACGCCGAGCTGGGGGCAGATGCTCGCCAGCGCGGTGCAGAACCAGTACTACAGCATCGATCCCGAGTACATGTTCGTACCCGGGCTGACGATTTTCATCACGGTAATGGCATTCAACCTTTTTGGTGACGGGCTGCGCGACGCGCTGGATCCGAGATCCCAGTGACCGGCGGCGTGCATCCCCAGCGGGCGCAAAACAGGAGGCGCTTCACAGTATGAAGAGACGCAGCAAATTCGCGGTGGTCGCGCTTGGCGCGGCCGCGGCACTCGTGATCAGCGCCTGCAGCAGCAGCGGCAGCAGCAGCGGTTCAGGCGGGTCGTCTTCCGCCGGGGCGGTGGCTTTCAACGCCGGCACCACCGGCGTGGTCAATCCTTCCAGCCATAAGGGCGGCACGATTACCCTCGCCCTCAGCAGCACGCCTGACTCACTCGACCCCGGCAACACCTACTACGCGTGGGTGCTGGACCTGAACAACCTGTACGACATGCCGTTGTTCATGTACAAGTCCTGCCCGGGAACCTGCAGCGCGCAGCTCGTGCCTGACCTGGCCTCGGACATGGGAACGGTCAGCAGCGACGGCCTGACCTGGACCTTCCACATCAAGCCGAACGTCAAGTACGAGGACGGCACGACCGTCACCACCGCGGACGTGAAGTACGCGATCGAGCGGACGTACGACAGGTCGGTGCTGGACAACGGGCCCACCTACTACCAGGCCATCCTCGGGGACCCGACGTATCCGGGCCCGTACAAGGACCGGGCGAAGAACATCATGGGCCTGACCTCGGTGCAGACCCCGAACGCGACCACGATCGTGTTCCACCTGGTCTCGCCGTACCCGGACCTGCCGTACGTGCTCGCGTTCCCGAGCAGCGCCCCGGTCCCGCCGGCCAAGGACACCGGCAGCAACTACCAGCTGCACCCGATGTCCACCGGCCCGTACAAGTTCCAGAACTACACGCTGAACAAGCAGCTCACGCTGGTGCCGAACACCGAGTGGAATCCGTCGACGGACCCCATCGCGAAGCAGCTCGCCAGCAAGATCGTCCTTGACCTGAACGTGAACCAGGCCGACGTGGACAACCGGCTCCTGGCCGGCGATGTCGACCTGGACGCGCAGGGCACCGGTGTGGCGGCGGCGGCTCAGGCCAAGATCTTGTCCAACCCGACGCTGAAGGCCAACTCCGATGACCCGTTCACCGGGCGCGCGTGGTTCGCCTACCTCAACACCAAGGTTCCGGACATGAGCAACCTGCACTGCCGGGAGGCAGTGGAGTACGCGGTGAACAAGACCGAGGTGCAGACCGCGTGGGGCGGCCCGGTCGCGGGCGGCGCCATCGCGAGCACGCTGATGCCGCCTGTCATCCAGGGCTACAAGTCGTTCGACCTGTACAAGGCGAAGTCCGATCCGAACGGCGACGTGACCGACGCCAAGGCGCAGCTCGCCCTGTGCGGTCAGCCGAACGGTTTCAGCACCAGCCTGGCCTACCGGTCCGACCGGCCCAAGGAGGCCGCGGCGGCCACCGCCATCCAGGCATCCCTGGCCCAGGTCGGGATCAAGGTGACGCTGAAGGGATTCCCGTCGGGTAGCTACTACACCGACTTCGCCGGCTCCCCCGCCTACGTGCACTCGCACGACATCGGGATCGCGATGGGCGGCTGGTCCGCCGACTGGCCGAACGGAAACGGGTTCCTCGACGAGCTCGTCAACGGGAACACGGTCGTCGCGACCGGAAACACCAACATCTCCGAGATCAACGACCCGGTGATCAACAACCTGTTCAAGGAGTCGAACACGCTCTCCGGGGCGGCCAGGACCGCGCTCTGGTCTCAGATCGACATGCAGGTCATGAAAGACGCCGTGATCCTGCCGATGGTGTACGCGAGGTCGCTGGACTACCGGTCGCCGGACCTCACCAACGCCTACATCTGGGATCAATTCGGCATGTACAACTATGCCGTGCTGGGTGTGAAGTCCTGACCCCGGAAGTCCGAATAGCAGAGAGCAGGTGAAGGCGCCGCTGCCGGGCGGGAACACGGATTCCCGTCCGGTGGCGGCGCCAGAGTCCGATGATTTACTTCATCATCCGGCGTCTCATCATGACCGTGTTCTTGCTGCTCCTCGTCAGCATGATCACGTTCGCGATCTTCTTCCTGGTGCCGCGGCTGGCCGGGCAGACCGCCTACCAACTCGCCGCGCAGTACGTGGGACGCAACCCCATCCCGTCGGAGATCAAGGCGGTTGAGGCCAAGCTCGGGCTCAACGCTCCGCTGTGGCTGCAGTACGGCAGGTACGTCAAGGGCATCGTGTTCGGTGTTCACTACAGCTCAGGTACTGACGTCAGCTACTGCCCGTTCCCGTGCTTCGGCTACTCGTTCCGCAATGAGCAGCCGGTCTGGCCGCAGCTGATGAGCGACGCACCCGTGACCCTCTCACTGGCGATCGGCGCCGCAGTGCTGTGGCTGATCGGCGGCGTCGCGGTCGGAGTGCTGTCCGCACTGCGCAAGGGCACGTTCTTCGACCGGTTCTCGATGGGCGTGGCGCTGGCCGGAGTCTCGCTGCCGGTCTTCTTCACCGGGTTGATCTCACTGACGCTGTTCAGCTATAAGTGGCCGCTGTTCCCCAACGTGCATTACGTGAGCATCACCAGCAACCCGCTGGAATGGGCCAGGAATCTCGTGCTGCCGTGGATCACGCTGGCGTTCTTGTACGCGGCGCTCTATGCCCGCATCACCCGGGCCGGCATGCTGGAAACCTTGGGCGAGGACTACATCAGGACGGCCAGGGCCAAGGGACTGCCCGAGCGCCAGGTGATCCTCAAACACGGGCTGCGGGCCACGCTGACCCCGATCGTCACGATCTTCGGTATGGACCTCGGCCTGCTGCTCGGCGGCGCGATCCTCACCGAGTCGACGTTCTCGTTGCCCGGACTTGGCCAGTTCACCATCTTGGCCATCCAGAACCAGGACCTTCCGGAGATCATGGGCGTGGTCATGCTCGCCTCGTTCTTCATCGTCATAGCGAATATGATCGTTGACATCCTGTATACGATCATTGACCCCAGGGTGCGGATCTTATGCCGTCCGGCTCCATGCTCGAACTCCGCGACCTGCGGATTCACTTTCAGACCGACGACGGACTGGTGCGAGCTGTCGATGGTGTGTCGTTCACTCTCGAGCGCGGCAAGACGCTGGGCATCGTGGGGGAGTCCGGCTCCGGCAAGTCAGTGACCAGCCTCGGCATCATGGGCCTGCACACCGGCAAGAATGTGCGGATCAGCGGGGAGATCTGGCTGGACGGCGAGGAGCTGATCGCGGCCGGCCCCGGCCGGGTGCGGAAGCTTCGCGGCGCCAAGATGGCGATGATCTTCCAGGACCCGCTGTCCTCGCTGCACCCGTACTTCACGATCGGCAATCAGATCGTTGAGGCGTACCGGCTGCACAACGACGTGTCCAGGCAGGTGGCCCGCAAGCACGCCATCGACCTGCTCGGCCGGGTCGGCATCCCGCGGCCGGCGGAGCGGATCGACGATCATCCGCACCAGTTTTCCGGCGGCATGCGCCAGCGGGTGATGATCGCGATGGCGCTATCGTGCGACCCCGAGCTGCTCATCGCCGACGAGCCCACCACCGCACTCGACGTGACCGTGCAGGCGCAGATCCTCGACCTGATCTCCGACCTTCAGGAGGAACTCGGCTCCGCGGTCATCATCATCACTCACGACCTAGGCGTGGTCGCCGAACTGTCCGACGACATCCTGGTGATGTACGCCGGCCGGCCGGCCGAGTACGGCGCGGCCACCGACGTCTTCGACCGCCCCGGGCACCCGTATACGTGGGGCATGCTCGGCTCGATGCCGAGGATGGACCGGAAGCGGACGCAGCGGTTGCTGCCGATCCCGGGTACGCCGCCGAGCCTGATCCGTGTGCCGTCGGGGTGCGCGTTCCACCCGCGCTGCGCCTACACCCACCTGACCGGCGGCCGGTGTGACACCGAAGTTCCGCAGCTGTACGAGGTCGCCAGCATCGGGCACGAGGCCGCCTGTCACCTGACCGCTGAGGCCAGGGGCCGGCTGTGGGGCGAACTGGCCGAGGGGAAAGTACCGGAGGAAGCGGCCGCGGTCGATAACGAGGCCGCCAGCAGCCCGGTTGAAAAGCTGTCCGAGCCGGACGCGGACCTGTCCGCCGGCCTGTTCGGTCCTGATCCGGGTTCCTACGATCCGACTGGCGCTGGCTATCCGACTGGCGCTGGCGATCCGGCTAGGACTGGCGACGAGGAGGCGGGAGCATGACCGAGCAGGCCCAGGCAGCCGGCCAGGCGACCCCTCTCGGCACCGCGGCGCCGTACGGCGGTGACGCGCTGCTCGCCGTCCGCGGCCTCCAGCGGTACTTCCCGGTGTCCAGGGGCGTGGTGTTCCGGCACGCGGTCGGCCACGTGAAGGCGGTCGACGGGATCGACCTGGCGGTGGCGCCGGGGGAGACCCTGGGCCTGGTCGGCGAGTCCGGCTGCGGCAAGACCACGACCGGCCGGCTGCTGACCCGGCTGGACGAGCCCACCGGCGGCAGCGTGGTTTTCGATGGCCGTGACATCACCCACCTCCGGCAAGGGCAGATGCGCCCGCTGCGCCGCGAAATCCAGATGATCTTCCAGGACCCGTACTCCTCGCTTAACCCCCGGCAGACGGTCGGTGCGATCGTCGGAGCGCCATTCCGGCTTCAGGGCGTCAAGCCCCCTGGTGGTACCAAGCGCGCCGTGCAGGAGATCCTGGAACTGGTCGGGCTCAGCCCGGAGCACTACAACCGCTATCCGCACGAGTTCTCCGGCGGCCAGCGGCAGCGCATCGGGATCGCGCGCACGCTCGCGCTGCGGCCCAAGCTGATCGTCGCCGACGAGCCGGTGTCCGCACTTGACGTGTCGATCCAGGCGCAGGTGGTCAACCTGCTTGAGGACCTGCAGGACGAGCTCGGGCTGACCTACGTGGTGATCGCGCACGACCTGTCCGTGGTCCGGCACATCAGCGACCACGTCGCGGTGATGTACCTGGGCAAGATCGTGGAGCGGGCGACGCGGGACGATCTGTACGCCTCGCCGATGCACCCGTACACGGTCGCGCTGATGTCCGCCGTCCCGGTTCCCGAGCCGGCCCGCACCGAGGACGGGCAGCGCACCCGGCGCGAGCGGATCAGGCTGGTCGGCGACCCGCCGAGTCCGATCGACCCGCCTGCGGCCTGCCGGTTCCATACCCGCTGCTGGAAGGCGCAGGACATCTGCCGCGTCGAGGAGCCGCCACTGGCGGAAATTCTCCCCGGCAGGCACGTGGCCTGCCACTTCCCGGAGAACGTGCCGGCCCCCGCCTGAGGCGGCGTGCGTTCTCGGCTCAGGCGTTCTCCCGCAGGAACACCCGCGAGCCCAGCCACAGCAGCACGGCGGCCAGTACGACGGAGACCACCAGGCCTTCGACCACGATCGTGTTGAAGTACTGGCCGCGGTAGGCCTCGCGCATCGCGTCGATGACGTAGCGGAACGGGCTGATCCGCGCGATCCCCTGCAGCCAGCCGGGCCCCAGCGTCATCGGCAGGAAGATCCCGGACAGCAGCAGCAGCGGCACCACGAACGTGTTCACCATCGGCGCGAACGCGTCCTCGCTCTTGAGCAGCAGGCCGGTCGCGTAGGACAGCGAGGCCAGCCCGATCGCCACCAGCACGATGAAGCCGAAGCTGAAGAACACCGCGGCGACCGGGGCACGCAGCCCGAACGCCACCCCGACCAGGATCAGCACGGCCGCCTGCACCACCAGCGTGACCACGTCCCGGAGCACCCGCCCGGTCATGATCGCGAGCCGGCTCACCGGAGTGACGCGGAACCGCTCGATGACTCCGGCCCGCCAGTCGGCGATGATCGTGAACCCGACGAACGTGGAGCCGAACAGGCCCAGCTGGATGAGCAGGCCCGGCACGAAGAAGTCGTACGCGTTGCCGTTCGTGCCGGTGCCAAGCGCCTGCGCGGGCAGGTGGGTGAGCAGCGGGCCCATCAGCGCCAGGTACAGGATCGGCTGAGTCAGGCCGATGATGACCCAGGCCGGATTGCGCAGCGCGAGCCGCTCCTGACGGCGGAAGACCATCATCGTGTCGCGGAAAAATGACATATCTACTCCTTCCCGGGGGAACCATCCCCCGGACCCCCCATGGCCGCGCCGCTAGGCGAGTCGTCGCGCAGCGAGCGTCCGGTCAAGGTGAGGAATACGTCGTCGAGCGTCGGCCTGGACAAGTTGATCGACTGCAAGGTGATGCCGGCCGCGTCGAGCACGCGCAGCAGCGCCGGAAGCGCTTCCTCACCATGGTCGACGGTCAGCTTCAGTGCGCCGTCGGCCGTGCTGATGTCCCGCACGACTGCCTCGGCGGCGAGCAGCTTCCGCGCCGCGTCCGCGTCCGCGTTGACCCGGAGCATGACCAGGTCGCCGGAGATGCGCCGCTTGAGCTCGTCCGGGGTCCCGTCGGCGACGATCACGCCGTTGTCGATGACGAACACCCGGTCACACAGGACATCCGCCTCCTCGAGGTAATGCGTGGTGAGGAAGATCGTGGTGCCCAGCTCGGCCCGCAGCCGCCCGATGTGCTCCCACAGGTTGCTGCGGCTCTGCGGGTCCAGCCCGGTGGTCGGTTCGTCGAGGAAGACCAGCGCCGGCCGGTGCACGAGGCCGAGGGCGATCTCCAGCCGCCGCCG
The DNA here is from genome assembly GCA_036490795.1 of Streptosporangiaceae bacterium. Classification (GTDB taxonomy): domain Bacteria; phylum Actinomycetota; class Actinomycetes; order Streptosporangiales; family Streptosporangiaceae; genus JAFARZ01. The sequence goes on along the minus strand of DASXDG010000379.1, from coordinate 18,202 downwards.
CTGCCCGCCGGACAGCGTCTTGACCAGGCGCCCTTCGAGCCCAGCCAGATCCAGCTGGCTGATCAGCAGGCGTGATCGCGCGGCCGCCTCGGCCGGATCGATGTGGTACAGCGCGGCCTGGTCCGCGAGCTCCTCGCCGACCTGGCACGCCGGGTCCGTGCCGCCCATCGTCTGCCCGATCGCCTGCGGCACATAGCCGATCTTGCGCCGGACCCCGACCGGGTCCTTGAGCAGATCCGCTCCCGCCACCGTGGCGGTACCCGCCGTCGGCCGCAGCAGGGTGGTCAGCATGCGCAGCGTGGTGGTCTTGCCCGCGCCGTTCGGCCCGAGAAAGCCGACGATCTCACCCTCGTCGACGGTCAGGTCTACCCCGCGGACCGCCTCGACCTTCCGCTTGCGGCTGGTGAACGTGCGGGCCAGCCCCCGCGCCTCAATGATCGCCACCGCCATCCCTCCGTATACTCCCAGGGACAAGCTTCGAGTAATATCGCGTCCATGTCAACCGTATTACGCGTTTTGTCTCGCACCTCCCCGCGGCCGGGAAGAAGCACCACTGCCAGTTCTGAGCGGTCCAGCGGTCGATTTAACGCGGTAATTCAGTCCAACGCGGTAAAAATCCCTGCTGTGAGCAGGTACTTCTTCCGTACAAAAGCAATCGTCCGCGTTGTTCTCGGCTGCTCGGGGCTCGGGCGCCCGTCCCGCTCGGGTCAGGAGTCCGTGACCGGTGCCGGTGGGACAACCGGTGCCGCAACCGGCGCTGGTGCCGGTGCGGGGGCCGGGACTGGTGCGGGGGCTGGTGCGGGGACTGGTGCGGGGGCCGGGACTGGTGCGGGGGCCGCGACTAGGGCTGGTTCGGGCAGGGCCGGCGGGGTCCCGCCGAACTCGGGGCAGAACTCCTTGTGGTTGCACCAGTTGCACAGCTTGGACGGTCGCGGCCGCCAGTCGCCAGCCGTCCTGGCCCGTTCGATGGCCGACCAGAGCGCGGACAGCTTGCGCTCGGTGGCGAGCAGGTCCGCCTCGTCGGGGGAGTAGCGCAGGATCTGGCCCTCGGCCAGGTACATGAGCTGCAGCACGGACGGCACGACGCCGCGCAGCCGCCAGATCACCAGCGCGTAGAACTTCATCTGGAACAGGGCGCTGGCCTCGTAGGCCTCCCGCGGCGCCTTCCCCGTCTTGTAGTCCACGATCCTGATCTGGCCGGACGGCGCCACGTCCAGCCGGTCGATGTACCCGCGCAGCCGCAGCCCCGAGTCCATCGCGGTCTCCACGTAGCATTCCCGCTCGGCCGGCTCGAGCCGGCGCGGGTCCTCGAGGGAGAAATAGGAGTCGAGGATCACCCGCGCCGAGTCCAGCCAGGTCTCGAACGCCTCCGGGCTGGGGAACAGCGCGGCCACGTCAGGGGATTCCTCAGCGAGCCGCGTCCACTCGGGTGAGATCAGCTCCGCGGCGGCCTGCGGCGTCCGCCCCGGCGCCGGCAGGTCGAACAGTCGCTCTAGCACGGCGTGCACCAGCGTCCCGCGGGCGGTCGCCTCGGTGGGCGGCTCGGGCAGCCGGTCGATGACCCGGAACCGGTAGAGCAGCGGACAGGTCATGAAGTCCGCCGCTCGCGACGGTGACAGGGCGGGCCCGCGGACTTCGACGGCGGGTGCGATCTCTTCGGAAACCAGTGTCTCCTCCACAGCAGCACCGTAGACCAACCCGCCGACATTCTCGGGGGTCTAGGCGTCGCGCCCCGGAAAAACTGCCAGGAAACCTCAAGGCGCGGCGCTGGCCAGAACGTGCCGGCAGGCACGTAGCATCGAAGCTGTGACAAGCACGACACCCGAGCCCGGCGGCGAGCAGCCCGCCCGGCGGCCTAGCGGGCTGGGCACGGTCGTCGCGCGGCCCTTCGGCATCCCGGTCATCATCTCGCCCTACTGGTTCGTGATCGCCGGGCTGTTCATCTTCCTCTATGCCAACGAGTGGGGCAGCGGGCTGCACAGCACGGCGACCAGGTACGGCGTCGCCATTGCCTTCGTCGTGCTGCTGTACGCCTCGGTCCTGGTGCACGAGCTCGCTCATTCGCTGGTCGCCCGCCGGTTCGAACTGCCGGTGCGCAGGATCCTGCTCTACCCGCTCGGCGGCATCTCCGAGATCGAGCAGGAACCGCAGACCCCCGCCCGTGAGTTCGCGGTGTCCGCGGCCGGGCCCGCCCTGTCGCTCGTGCTCGCCGCCATCGGTTACGGCCTGACCAAACTGGTGCCCGACACCACGGTGGCCGGCGAGATCGTGGCGCAGCTGTGGTGGGCCAACCTGGTGGTCGGCGTGTTCAACCTGCTGCCCGGCCTGCCGCTCGACGGCGGGCGGATGCTGCGCGCGGTGATCTGGCATTTCACCAGCAAGCCCGCCGCGTCCACGATCGCCGCCGCGTGGGCGGGACGGGTGCTGGCCGTGGTGGTACTCCTCGGCTCGGTCGCCTTCGTGATGGCGCGCGGCGATGGCGACGACGTGCAGGTCACGCTGTGGATGGCGGTCGTCGCCGCGTTCATGTGGATCGGCGCGACGCAGTCGCTGCGCGCCACCAAGTTCCGTGAGCGCCTGCCCGCGCTGCAGGCCAGGAAGCTCGCCCGCAAGGCCATCTCGGTCAACGCCAGCACGCCGCTCGCCGAGGCGGTGCGCAGGGCCGAGGAGAGCCACGCTCGCGCCGTGGTGGTCGTGGACCACGAGGACAAGCCGATCGCGATCGTGAACGAGTCAGCGGTCATCGCGACGCCGCCGCAGCGACGCCCGTGGATAGACACCGGCTCGCTCGCGCGCACGCTGGAGCCGAACCTGATCATCGCGGCCGACCTTTCCGGCATGGAACTGCTCAACGCGCTGCGCCGGGCACCCGCCAGTGAGTACCTGCTCGTCGAGGCGTCTGGCCAGGTCTACGGCGTGCTCGCCGCCCGCGACGTCGAGCAGGCGTTCGCCGGGGTATAAAAGCCCAATGCCTCTCCAGCCCGGCGACCTCATCCAGCTGACCGACCCCAAGGGCCGTAAGCACCTGCTCACTTTGCGCGAGGGCGGTGTCTTCCACACCCATCGCGGTGCGCTCGCGCACGACGACATCATCGGCGGTCCCGACGGCAACGTAGTGAAATCGATCGGCGGCACTCCGTATGTGGTGTTCAAGCCGCTGCTCGCCGACTACACGCTCGCGATGAAGCGCGGCGCCGCGGTCGTCTATCCCAAGGACGCCGCGCAGATCGTCGCGCAGGCCGACATCTTCCCCGGCGCGAAGGTGCTGGAGGCGGGCGCGGGCTCGGGCGCGCTGAGCTCATGGCTGATCCGCGCGATCGGTCCCGAGGGCGAACTCGTCTCCTACGAGCGCCGTGCCGACTTCGCGGAGATCGCGTTGCGTAACGTTACCGAGTTTTTCGGTAGCGCTCCGGCGACGTGGAAGCTCATCACCGGCGAGCTCCAGCCTACGGAGAACTACTTCGATCGCGTCGTGCTCGACATGCTGGCGCCGTGGGATTACGCGGACGCGGCGGCTACCGCGCTGATTCCCGGCGGACTGGCCTGCTGTTACGTCGCCACCACGACTCAGCTCTCCCGCACTGTGGAAACTTTGCGCGAGCAGGGGTCGTTCGACGAGCCGTACGCGTGGGAATCCATGGTCCGCGGCTGGCATGTCGAAGGACTTGCTGTTCGCCCAGAGCATCGCATGGTCGGCCATACGGGCTTCCTGGTCACCGCGCGGCGGCTCGCGCCGGGCGTTACCCCAGCTCCGCGCCGTCGCAGGCCGACCAGCAGTCAGTCATAACAATCCGTGTGTTACCTATCCGGGATGCGTAATCACGGTGCCGGCAGGTTAGGGAATGCCGTTGGATAGGTAATGTCTAGTTAGCGGGATCGAAAGGGAGGTGAGGGCCGTGGCCACCAGAGACGAGAACGGGCGAGCCTCGCGGCACGACGATGAGGTTAAAAGCCTTACCGCGCAGATCGCCTTCCTCGATGAGGAGATCGCGGTACTGCGTCGTCGGCTGCAGGATTCGCCGCGGCAGGTCCGGATGCTCGAGGACCGGCTGCATGAGACCGAGGCGAGCCTCACGGGGGTGACGTCCCAGAACGAGCGGATGTCCGCCACGTTGCGCGAGGCGCGGGACCAGATCGTCGCGCTGAAGGAAGAAGTGGACCGGCTGGCGCAGCCGCCGTCCGGCTTCGGCATATTTCTTGCCCCGGCCGAGGACGGGACCGCGGACGTGTTCACCGGCGGCCGCAAGATGCGCGTCAACATCTCGCCGAACGTCGAGCTCGACGAGCTGCGGCCCGGCCAGGAAGTCGTGCTCAACGAGGCGCTCAACGTCGTCATCGCGCAGGGCTATGAGACGGTTGGCGAGATCGTCATGCTCAAGGAAGTGCTCGCCGACGCCGAGCGGGCGCTGGTCATCTCGCACGCCGACGAGGAGCGCGTGGTCCGGCTGGCCGAGCCGGTGCTGCACGGCGAGACGCTGCGGGCAGGTGACTCGCTGCTGCTCGAACCGCGTTCGGGCTATGTGTACGAGCGCATCCCCAAGGCCGAGGTCGAGGAGCTCATCCTCGAAGAGGTCCCGGACATCCAGTACCACGACATCGGTGGCCTGGCCGGCCAGATCGAGCAGATCAGGGATGCCATCGAACTGCCCTACCTGCACGCCGACCTGTTCAAGGAGCACAAGCTGCGGCCGCCGAAGGGTGTGCTGCTCTACGGCCCGCCCGGCTGCGGCAAGACGCTGATCGCCAAGGCGGTGGCCAATTCGCTGGCCAAGCAGGTGGCGAAGGCGACGGCCAACTCCGACGAGGCGAAGGTGGGGAAGAGCTTCTTCCTGAACATCAAGGGCCCGGAGCTGCTGAACAAGTACGTGGGCGAGACCGAGCGGCACATCCGCCTGGTCTTCCAGCGGGCCAGGGAAAAGGCTTCGGAGGGCATGCCGGTCATCGTGTTCTTCGACGAGATGGACTCGATCTTCCGCACCCGCGGTTCCGGTGTCTCCTCGGACGTGGAGAACACGATCGTGCCCCAGCTGCTGTCGGAGATCGACGGCGTGGAGGGCCTGGAGAACGTCATCGTGATCGGAGCCTCCAACCGCGAGGACATGATCGACCCGGCGATCCTGCGCCCGGGACGGCTCGACGTCAAGATCAAGATCGAGCGTCCGGACGCGGAAGCGGCCAAGGACATCTTCTCCAAGTACGTGCTCGCCGAGCTGCCGCTGCACCCGGACGACGTGAACGAGCACGGCGGCTCCGCCGCCGCCACCGTGGTCGCCATGATCCAGCGCGTGGTCGAGCGGATGTACACCGAGTCGGAGGAGAACAGGTTCCTTGAGGTCACCTACGCCAACGGTGACAAGGAAGTGCTGTACTTCAAGGACTTCAACTCCGGCGCGATGATCGAGAACATCGTGGCGCGGGCGAAGAAGATGGCGATCAAGGAGTTCCTGGACACCGGACAGAAGGGCATCAGGGTCGCCCACCTGCTCGCTGCCTGCGTGGATGAGTTCAGCGAGAACGAGGATCTGCCCAACACCACGAACCCCGACGACTGGGCTCGCATCTCCGGCAAGAAGGGCGAGCGGATCGTCTACATCAGGACGCTGGTCTCCGGGAAGAGCGGCACGGAAGCCGGCCGTTCGATCGACACGGTAGCCAACACCGGCCAGTATCTGTGATGCTGCGTCCAGTGAAGGCATTAGGCTGCCTTCATGAGCGTTCTGCGCGTGATGGGTACCGAGACCGAATACGGCATCTCTGTGCCCGGGCAGCCCGGTGCCAACGCGATGGTGACTTCGTCGCAGATCGTCAACGCCTACCAGGCGGCCACGGCCGCCAAGGCCAGGCGGGCCAGGTGGGACTTCGAGGAGGAGAACCCGCTGCGCGACGCGCGCGGGTTCGACCTGGCCCGCGAGTCGGCGGACTCTTCTCAGCTCACCGACGAGGATCTGGGCCTGGCCAACGTGATCCTCACCAACGGCGGCCGGCTGTACGTGGACCACGCTCATCCCGAGTATTCGTCGCCAGAATGCACGAATCCGCTGTCGGTGGTGATCTGGGATAAGGCGGGGGAACGGATCATGGCCGAGGCCGCCGCCAAGGCCGCCACCGTCCCCGGCACCGCGCCCATCCAGCTGTACAAGCACAACACCGACAACAAGGGTGCCTCGTACGGGTGCCACGAGAACTACCTGATGAAGCGGTCCACGCCGTTCGCCGACATCGTCAGGTTCCTCACCCCGTTCTTCGTCTCCCGCCAGGTGGTGTGCGGGGCCGGCCGGGTGGGCATCGGCGCCGACGGCAGGGGATCGGGCTTCCAGATCAGCCAGCGTGCGGACTTCTTCGAGGTCGAGGTCGGCCTGGAGACGACGCTCAAGCGGCCGATCATCAACACCAGGGACGAGCCGCACGCGGACCCGGAGAAGTACCGCCGCCTGCACGTGATCATCGGCGACGCGAACATGAGCGAGGTCAGCACCTACCTCAAGGTGGGCACGACCTCGCTGGTGCTGGCGATGATCGAGGACAAGTTCTTCGGTGTCGACCTGTCGGTCGACACACCGGTCGCCGAGCTCCGCGCGGTCTCGCACGACCCTGGGCTCAAGCGGCTGATGACGCTGCGCGACGGCCGCAAGATGACCGCGATCCAGCTCCAGTGCGAGTACCTGGAGCTGGCCCGCAAGTACACCGAGGACCGGTTCGGCTCGGACGTGGACCCGATCACCGCTGACGTGCTCGCCCGCTGGGAGAGCGTGCTCATCCGGCTGGCCGACGACCCGATGCAGCTGTCCAGGGAACTGGACTGGGTGGCCAAGCTCGAACTGCTCGAAGGATACCGGTCCAGGGACGGCCTGGCCTGGGATCACCCGCGGCTTCAGCTGGTGGACCTGCAGTACTCCGATGTGCGCCAGGAACGTGGCCTGTACAACCGCCTGGCGGCCCGTGGCCGGATGATCCGCCTCACCGACGAGGACGCGGTCCAGCGTGCCATCGACAACCCTCCTGAGGACACCAGGGCGTTCTTCCGCGGCCGGTGCCTGCGCCAGTATCCGGAGGCGGTAGCCGCCGCGTCCTGGGACAGCGTGATCTTCGACATACCCGGCCGTGAGTCCCTGCAGCGGGTCCCCACCCTGGAGCCGCTCCGCGGCACCCGCGCTCACGTCGGCGAGCTGCTGGACAAGTCCAAGACCGCGACAGAGCTGGTCGCGGCTCTCACGTCCTTATCTGGCCCCGGGCCGATCTGGCCCCGGGCCGATCTGGCCCCGGCTCGCCTCCGGGCCGCCTTTAGGTGCCGCCTTCCCCCGTCGCTCAGTCGCTGCGCTCCCACGCTCCTCAGTCCAGGCAGCACCGCGGCCCGTTGGCTCGCCGGGGCCCTTTGGCTCACGAGCGCGGGGCAGGCGCTCGGAGGCGGGTCCGGGCATTAATAGTCTGTACCGTTTTCGGCAATGAGGATTGGGCGGGACTCTAGCGGGTGACGATAGCGTTGGGGAAGACGGAGGTACTGATATGGCAACCAAGGACACGGGCGGGCAGCGGCAGACTACGCGGCGCGCCGAGGAGACCGAGGAGACCGAGGCCGGTACCAGCGAGGAATCGCGGGAACGGCACGAGAAGCTGTCCGACGACGTGGACGCCATCCTGGACGAGATCGACGAGGTTCTCGAAGAGAACGCCGAGGAGTTCGTCCGCTCGTACGTGCAGAAGGGCGGTCAGTGAGTTCGCCGTAGGCGGACAACCGACCGTAAATTCCGTGTACGACGTGGCAGTAGGGTCTGATGAGAGGATCGTTGCTGGCACCGATGGGAGGCGCGTGTGGCCGCTAAGGGCAGTCCTAAGTTCATGGGGCGGGAAACCCCGTCGTTCACAGACTTCCTCACCGCGTACGCACCCGACCTGCTACCCGGTGCCAGGCACTTGCCAGCGACCGCGGCGCGATCAGAGGTGATTGACGGGCTGCCACACGGCACCACACTGGTGGCAGCCACGTGTGACCACGGCGTCGTGCTCTGCGGTGACCGGCGAGCCACGGCCGGCAGCATGATTTCCAAGCGGGACGTCGAGAAGGTGTTCCGCAGCGACGAGTACTCGGCCATCGCGATCGCCGGCGCGGCCAGCGTCGGCCTGGACTTCGTCCGGCTGTTCCAGGTCGAGCTCGAGCACTACGAGAAGATCGAGGGCCGGTCGCTGTCGCTGGAAGGAAAGGCGAACCGGCTGGCCACCATGATCCGTGGCAACCTCCCGGCCGCCATGCAGGGCCTGGCCGCGGTGCCGCTGTTCGCCGGCTTCGACGAGGAGAGCGGACAGGGCCGGATCTTCAGCTATGACGTGGCGGGCGGGCCGTACGAGGAGCACAGGTTCCACTCCATCGGCTCGGGCTCGGTGTTCGCCAGGGGTGCGCTGAAGAAGATGTACTCCGACGGCATGTCGGTCAGGGACGCGGTCCTCGCGAGTGTCCAGTCGCTGTATGACGCGGCGGACGACGACTCGGCGACCGGCGGGCCGGATATGACCAGGCGCATATTCCCCGTCATCGCCACCGTGACGGCCGACGGCTACCGGCGGCTGTCCGAGGCGGAGTCGGAGGAATACGCCCGCCAGGTAGTGGAGAGCCGGATGGCTTCTCCGGACGGACCGGTCGCTCCGTTGCGGAGCGGCGGCTAAGCACAGCCTCAGTTACCAGCGGCCATATCGAGAGCGAAGGAAGCTACCGCGGTGTCAATGCCGTTCTACGTGTCGCCTGAGCAGCAGATGCGTGACAAGGCCAGCTACGCGCAGCAGGGTGTGGCGCGTGGCCGTAGCTGCGTGGCACTGCAGTACGCGGACGGGATCTTGATGGTGGCGCCCAACGCGTCCAAGGCGCTGCACAAGATCAGCGAGCTGTATGACCGGATCGCGTTCGCGGCGGTCGGCAGGTACAACGAGTACGAGAACCTGCGCAAGGCCGGCGTCACGTACGCCGACATCATCGGGTACCAGTTCGACCGCAGCGATGTCACCGCGCGCGGCATCGCGAACTACTACGCCCAGGAGCTCGGCCGGATCTTCATCGAGAGCAACAAGCCGTTCGAGGTGGAGCTGGTCGTGGCCGAGGTCGGTGACCAGCCCGACGATGACCAGATCTACCGGATCACGTTCGACGGATCGGTCACCGATGAGAGCGGGTACGTCGCCTTCGGCGGAGACGTGGGCAAGGTGTCCGCGGTGCTGAAGGAGCGCTACTCCGAGGGCATGACGCTGGGCGAGGCGTTCGGCGCCGCCTTCGCCGCCCTCTCGGCGCTGTCCGCCCCGTCGTCATCGGGCGGCGGCGCGTCCTCGTCGTCCTCGGGTTCGGCCACGTCGGCGGGTACCGCCGCGTCCGGCAATGGCGGTGGCGCCGAGCTGGCGGCGAGCCAGCTGGAGGTCGCCATCCTCGAGCGCTCCCGCGACCACCGGAAGTTCCGCCGGATCCGTGCCGCCCGGCTGGAAGAGCTGCTCGCGGAAAGCCGCGCCGCTACGGCGCGTGCCGCCGAGGAGGCCCAGTCCAGCGAGTCCGGCACGAGCGACGGCGAGTCCGGCACGGGAGACGCCCAGCAGGGCTAGCGCGGTAATTCGCTTGTTTGTCATGCGCTGGTGTCAGGCCGCGATTGGCATCGCACTGCCTTCCCTGGCAGAGGCACCACTGTTAGTTATGGCCAGCTTCGGGGGTTGCCTGGCCGGACGGATGTGCCTGCCTCGATCACCTAGCTGGGCGCCGCGGCGTTGAACCAGGCGTCGTAGATGGCTCCGCCACCGGTCCGGTAAGTGAAGTGCTGCTGGCTGGCGCCCGCGGTCCACACGCACGGTGCTCCCGCTGCCGGGGGGCCTTCTGTGGCGCTATCCGCGCCGGTCACCCAGCGCAGGTTCCACGAGCTCACCCGCGAGTCGAACCAGGAGTCGCACACGGCGCCCGCGCTATCGGTGTAGGTAACATGCAACCCGGCCTGAGACGACGGCGACTGCGGGCTGAACACCGAGGCGGACGGGCCACTGACCGCGGCAGGTCCCGGGGTCAGCCCGCCGTCCCCGTTGATCTGCTGGAGGTTCCACCGCTCCTTCGCGCCATCGAACCACGCGTCATGGATGATGCCTTCCTCGTCCGCGAGCGAGGCGCGTCCGAGGTAGCAGCAATGCTGCTGATCGCCGTGCACGCGGACAGACGGAAGCCTTGCCGCGCGCGGCCCGTCGGTGAGACCGCCCGCGCCGTTGATGTGCTGGAGGTTCCACCTTTCGCCGTCGAACCACGAGTCGTGGATGGTCCCCGCGGTGTCGTAGTAGGTGAAATGCTGCTGTGCGGCGCCCGCCATCCAGATGAACGGTCCGCCGCAGGCCAGCGACCCGCGGGTGAGCCCGCCGTCGCCGTTGATCTGCTGCAGGTTCCAGCCGCCGCTCTCGTACCAGCAGTCCTGCACGAGCCCGCTCTCATCGAGGTAGGCGATGTGCGGCTGGTTGGCGAAGACGCCGGCGAACGGGTCAGCGGCCGCGGCAGGGCCGCGGGTGAGCCCTTCTGGCCCGGTGATCCGCTGCAGATGCCACCGGCCGGCCGCGTACCAGGAGTCGCAGATGACACCGTCCGCGGTCCGGTAGGTGAAGTGCTGCTCGAGGCCCGCGGTCCAGATGAACGGGCCGCCCACCGCGGGGGGACCGTTGGTAGCGCCGTCCTGGCCGTTGACCTGCTGATGATTCCAGCGACCGCGGGCGCCGTCGTACCAGCAATCGTGAACCAGGCCTGCCTCATCCAGGTAGCCGATGTGCTGCTGGCTGCCGAATAGGCATGCGAACGGGTCGCCGGCCGCGGCCGGGCTGTCGGTGACGCCGGCACTGAGGCCGGCCGGACTATTTATCTGCCGTAGATTCCAGGGGCTGAAACTAAGAATGCCCATTGAACACGCTCCGGGAGGGATCGGATGCGTAGCGGGAACGTTGCTCAGCGTACAGCCATACTGACCGGTCTACAACGGGATGTTCGCGTGCGAACCCTTGTTCTGCGGAGCGTCCGCGATGGCCCTGGCCAGAGCCCGGCACGTGTTCGCGGGGGAAATGACCTCGTCCACGACGCCGAGATCAAGCGCCCGCTGCAGGCCGCCCGCCGTTGCCTCGTGCTCGGCGGCGAGTTCGGCTTCCTTCTCGGTGAGCTGTTCCGCCGGCACCGTGGCGAGCGTCCGCCGGTGCAGGACGCGGATCGCGGCGACCGCGCCCATGACGGCCACCTCGGCACCGGGCCAGGCGAAAACCCTGGTCGCGCCCAGCGAGCGCGAGTTCATCGCGATATACGCGCCGCCGTAGGACTTGCGGGTGACCAGCGTGACCCGTGGCACCGAGGCCTCGGCGAACGCGTGCAGCAGCTTGGCGCCGCGGCGCACCACTCCGTCCCACTCCTGGCCGACGCCCGGCAGGTACCCGGGCACGTCGACCAGGACGACGAGCGGAACGCCGAACGCGTCGCAGAACCGCACGAAGCGGGCCGCCTTCTCCGCCGACGACGCGTCGAGGCAGCCGCCGAGGCGCATCGGGTTGTTCGCTACCACGCCGACCGTTCGTCCGCCGAGCCGGCCGAGGATCGTCACGACGTTGGGCGCCCACCTAGGGTGAAGCTCGATGCTGCCCCCGGCGGGGACGGCCTCGCCGTGCCCCCCCGCGGCTGCGCCAGCAGAGCCCGCAGAGTCGAGCAGCCTGCCGGTGATGGTGTGCACGTCGTACGCGCGCCTGGCCGAGTCGGGGAGCAGGCCGGACAGATCGCGGTCCGCGCTGTCCTCGTCGATCTTGCCCTGGTCGCTGAGCAGCGTGGCCAGTTCGCGGGCGCGGGTGAGCGCCTCCGCGTCGGTGGCGGTGACCAGGTGCACGACGCCGGAACGGCGGCTGTGCGGTTCGGCGCCGCCCAGCCGCTCCATGTCCACGTCCTCGCCGGTGACGGACCTGACCACGTCCGGTCCTGTGACGAAGATGCGGCCGGAGCGGGACAAGATGACCACGTCGGTCAGCGCCGGACCGTAAGCGGCGCCTCCGGCCGCGGCACCCAGCACCACGGAGATCTGCGGGACGCGGCCAGATGCCCTGGTCATCGCCGCGAACACGGTACCGACCGCGTGCAGGCTGGCCACGCCCTCGGCGAGCCGTGCACCGCCGGAGTGCCACAGCCCGATCACGGGGGCACCGCGGCGCAGTGCCTCGTCATAGGCCGCGACGATGGCGGCGCAGCCCGCGCTGCCCATCGCGCCGCCCTGGACCCTCGGGTCGGAGGCGAAGGCGACCGCGCCGATGCCATGGATGAGGCCGGTCCCGGCGAACGCGCCGTCGCTGTCCTGGGCGGGCAGCAGTTCGAGCGTGCCCTCGTCGAACAGCGCCGCCAGCCGATCCAGGGGATCCCGCGACAGCATGGCCGCCCCGTCCGGGACAGCGTCCCTGGCCGGCCCGGCCGGTGCGGGAACCTTGGCGTCCATGACAGCCATCGAGTGCCTCCCCTAGGCAGTGGTGAAGACCAGCGACACGTTGTGGCCGCCGAAGCCGAAGGCGTTGTTCAGCACGGCCATCGGAGCGGTGCCCCGCTGCCGCAGCGGGGTCGCGGTGGCCGCGACCTGGACCGGCACGTCCTCGTCCAGGTCCTCCAGGTTGATGGTGGGCGGAGCCATCTTGTCCCTGAGCGCCATGATCGCCGCTACCGACTCGATCGCGCCCGCGCCGCCGAGCAGGTGACCGGTCATGGACTTGGTGGACGTGACGACCACGCCGTCCACCGCCGGCCCGAACGCCTTGGCCAGCGCCTGCGCCTCAAGCGCGTCGCCTTCCGGCGTGGAGGTGGCGTGCGCGTTCACATGCACGATGTCCTCCGCCGCCACCTGCGCGTCGGCGAGCGCCCGGCCGATAGCGGCCATCACGCCCGCGCCGTCGGGTGCCGGGTGCGAGATGTGGTAGGCGTCCGAGGAATACCCGGCACCAGCCGCGATCGCGTAGATCCTGGCACCGCGCTCGCGCGCGTGGGACAGCGACTCGAGCACGAGCATGCCGGCCCCCTCGCCGAGCACGAACCCGTCCCGTCCCTTGTCGAAAGGGCGTGAGGCCCGCTCCGGTTCGTCGTTGCGGGTGGACATCGCCCGCATGACCGCGAACGCGCCGATGTTCAGCGGCATGATCGCCGCCTCGGTGCCGCCGGCGACGACCACGTCGGCTCGTCCGGAGCGGATCATGTCGATGCCGTACCCGATCGACTCCGCCCCCGACGCGCAGGCGCTGACCATCGTGTGCGCGCCCGCTCGCGCGCCGAGTTCCATGCTGATCCAGCCGGCTGAACCGTTGGGCATGAGCATCGGCACGGTATACGGCGAGATCCGGGTCCAGCCCTTGGAGTTGAGTATGTCGTAGGCGGCGATCGTCGAGGAGATGCCCCCGATGCCGCTCGTTGCCGCCACCCCGAGCCGTTCCGGGTCGAGAGACGGCGCGCCAGCGTCGGCCCAGGCTTCGCGGGCGGCGACCAGCGCGAGCTGCTCACAGCGGTCCATGCGCCTTGCCTGGACACGGCCCACGATCTCAACGGGGTCGACGGCGGCCGGAGCGGCTATCTTGACCGGCAGCTGGGACACCCAGTCGTGCTCGAGCCGCACGACGCCGCTGCGTCCGGCCAGCATTCCCGCCCAGGTCGACGCGACATCCCCGCCAAGCGGGGTGGTCGCGCCGAGCCCGGTAACGACGACTGTCTCGCGTTCGGTCACTACTATGCCTCGGTGTGCTTGCTGACGAAGTTCACCACGTCCTGAACGGTGGCGAGGTCCTTGAGCTGGTCGTCGGGGATCTCGACGCCGAACTTGTCCTGCGCCGCGACGGCGATCTCGACCATGGCCAGCGAGTCGATGTCGAGGTCGTCGACAAAGCTCTTGTCCGCGGTTACCTCGGGGGCCGGAACGCCGGCGATCTCTTCGACGATCTCGCCGAGGCCTTCGAGGATCTCCTGCTCAGTCATGTAACTGTACCTCTCTCTTTTCTCTTCGTTACAACGGGATAGCGGAAAGTAGCGAAACTCACGGTGCCTGGATCACTTGCGCCGCGTAGCACAGCCCTGCGCCGTACCCGAGCAGCAGCACCAGCGACCCCGATTCGAGCTCACCGCGCTCGGCCATCCGGGCCAGCGCGAGCGGAATCGATGCCGATGAAGTATTGCCGGCCTGCACGATATCGTCCGCGACGAGTTCCCTGGGAACGCCGAGCCTGCGCGCGATGGCCTCGATGATCCGCAGGTTCGCCTGGTGCGGCACGAAGGCGGTCAGGTCCTCAATCGCGACTCCCGCCCGCTCGCATGCCTGCACGGCGATCGGGTGCACCTCCGTGGTGGCCCACCGGAACACCGCCTGACCGTCCTGGTGCAGGTAAGAGTCCCGGTCCGCGATCGTGATCCGGAACGCGAGATCGCCGGCACTGCCCCAGACGACCGGTCCGATGCCAGGAACGTCGTCGGCCGGGCCGACCACCGCCGCGCCGGCGCCGTCCGCGAAGATGATCGCGGTGGACCGGTCGGTCATGTCGACCCAGTTGCTCATCTTTTCCGCGCCGATGACCAGGACGTGCCGCGCCGCGCCGCCCCTGATCGCGGCCGACGCGACGCCCAGCGCGTAACAGAACCCAGCGCACGCCGCGTTCAGGTCGAAGGCACCAGGCGCGACGATGCCGAGCCGGTGCGCGACCGACGCGGCCACGTTCGGGATCGGGGCCTCGGCGCTGCAGGTGGCGACGATCACCAGGTCGATGTCGGCGGGGGACAGGCCGCTTCCGGCCAGCGCCTTGCCGCCGGCCTGCACGGCCATATCGTCGACGGATTCGTCCGGCCCCGCGATGCGGCGCTCGCTGATGCCGACCCTGCTCTTGATCCATTCGTCGTTGGTGTCCATCGTCGCGGCCAGGTCGTCGTTCGTGACGACGTTCTCCGGCTGATAACCGCCGAAGGCCAGGATGCGTGCTCCGGCCACGGTGTCCGGGACGTTCACGCGACCTCCCCGGCGGGTAGCACGCGGACCAGCGGCTGGCCCTCGCTCACTGGATCCCCGTCTTCGACAAGCCACTCGATGATCTCGGCCGGCCACGGCGCGTTGATGACGCGCTCGCCGTCACGAGCGACGACCGCGCCGAGCCCTTCGGTACCGGTGCGGAACGTCCCCGACGTGGGCGCGACGATCAGCCGCCACTCGGGCAGGTGCCCGTGGCTGCTCTGGACCAGGTGCGCCTCGATCAGCTCGCGGGCGACGCCGATCTGGTCCGGCGACTTGACCGCGAGGTACTCAATGCCGGGGATGGCCCGCTTGGCCATGGCGGTCAGCGTGCCAGCCGGCGGCAGTTCGATGAACGCCGTGACGCCTAGCGTCTTCATCGTCGCCATGCAGGCGTCCCACCGCACGGGCGCGGCGACCTGGGCGACGATCCGGTCCAGCCAGTCTTCACCGCCGCCGACCGGGGCGCCATCGGCGTTGGACAGCAGCGTGCAGACGGGATTTCTGGTCTTGACATCGAGAGCCACCTCGCGGAGCGCCGCTACGGCGGGTGCCATGTGCGTGGTGTGAAACGCGCCGGCCACCTGCAGCGGCCGCAGCCGCGCGCCCGCTGGCGGGTCGGCGGCGAAGGCGGACAGCTGGTCGAGCGTGCCCGCCGCCACGATCTGCCCGGCCGCGTTGGTGTTCGCGGGGGTCAGGCCGTGCCTGGCGATAGCGGCGAGCACATCCTGCTCGTCGCCGCCGAGCACGGCGGTCATCCCGGTCGGCGTGACCCCGGTGGCGGCGGCCATGGCGACGCCACGCACACTGACCAGGCGCATCGCGTCCTCGGCGGTGATCACGCCGGCGACCACGCCGGCGGTCAGCTCACCGACGCTGTGCCCCGCGGCGACGTCGGCGGGGAGCTTGCTGGGGTCGCCGTCATCGAGCGCCGCGGCGGCGACCAGCCCGGCCGCGACCAGGAGCGGCTGGGCCACGGCGGTATCCCTGATCTCATCGGCACCGGCGGTGGTGCCCGCCGTGATCAGATCGCACTTGGCGAGCTCGGACCAGGTGCCCAGGAGTTCGGCGACACCAGGCAGTTCCAGCCACGGGGCGAGGAAGCCCGGTGTCTGCGCGCCCTGCCCGGGCGCCGTGATGATCAGCATCCCTCAACACTGCACTGTAGAAGTCCGCCACCTGAATGACGGACTCTACGAAATTGACCGACAGATTCTTGTAGCCAACCTACAATACAAGCCCACCCAGACCGTCCCATACCACTACCCTGCGTCCAGGCGGCCATTCAGTGTCCTCTCGGGTGCGGTCTTCGGTCTTGGTCTTCGGTCTTCGGTCTTCGGTCTTGGCCGCGGTTGATCGGCCGCGGGTTGCTCAGCCGCGCTTGCCGGCCAGCCGGCCGAGGACCACCGCGACCCACAGGGCGAAGCCGTCCCTGCCGACCTTCGGCGTGTAGTCGGTCAGTTCAGTGACCCGCTTGAGCCGGTACCGGACCGTGTTCGGGTGGACGAACAGCAGATGCGCCGTCGCCTCCAGCGACGACCCTTGCTCCAGATAGGTCATCAGCGTATCGATGAGCGCCGCGCCCCCGCTGGCCAGCGGCTCATACACGTCGCTGATCAGCGTCGCGCGCGCGTCGGGATCGCCGTCAAGTGCCCGCTCGGGCAGCAGTTCGTCCGCGCCGGCCGGGCGCGGCGCCTCGGGCCACGCGGGGGCGGCGCGCAGCGCGGCCAGCGCCGCGCGGGCCGAAATGGAAGCGTCGCGCAGGTCCCTGACCAGGGGCCCCACGATGACAGGCCCAGGTCCGAAACGCCCGGCGAACGGCTCGGCCGCGGTGATCGGATCGTCGGCGCCACCGATGACCAGGATCAGCCGTCCCCCGTGCACGCTGGCCAGCAGGTCCAGCCTGGCCCGCTTGGCCTGACCGCGCAGCTCCTCGATGAGCGGCTCGGTTTCCTCGCCGTCGATGTTGCCGACGACGACGGTCACGGGGGAGGAGGACCAGTTCAGCGCCGACGCCCACGAGTGCAGCGAGTCCTCGGCCTCGCCCCGGACCAGCGAGTCCACGACGAGCGCTTCCAGCCGGGCGTCCCAGGCACCGCGTGCCTCCGCGCTGCGCGCGTAGACCTGGGCGGCGCTGAACGCGATCTCCCTCGCGTAGGTCAGCACAGCCTCACGCAGCTCCGCCTCGCCGCCGGGAACGGCCAGCTCGTCGACCTGGCCCTCGACCACGTCGATGATGACCCGCACCATCTCCACCGCGTGCTGCAGGCTCACCGCCCTGGCCAGTTCCCGCGGCGCCGTGCCGAACACCTCGGTAACAGCGGTCCGGTTGCGTTCGGGGTGCCGGATCCAGTCCACGAACGCGGCGATGCCCGCCTGCGCGACCAGCCCCAGCCAGGACCGGTTCTCCGCCGACATCCGGCCGAACCAGGGCAGTCGTTCGTCTATGGCCGCGATCGCCGCCGAGCCGAGCGCGCCGGTCCCTCGCTCGATGCGGCGTACGGTCTCCGGATGGACCCGGGGCTTGGCCTGCTGCTTTTTCGCCGCCACGCCTCCAGGGTAAGGGGCCAGCGGCCTCTCCGTGGTCAGGCCGGCCGTCGCGAGCTGAGGTGCGGCAAGCCCGGCCCGGCCTGGCCCGGCCTGGCCCGGCCCGGCTTGGGCATATCGCCACATAGCGCGGGCCCGGCCGGCACCGTTTCATGATCGTGCGCGTGGCGTTCCGGTTTTACGGAACGCCACGCGCACGATCATGCTGCCACCCTCTGCACCCGACCCCGCCAGCCACTCAGGTCACGGTGGCCACACGGCCAGGGACCACCGACGAGAACCCGCTGTCGCCCAGCGGCACCAGCGGCAACCCAGCGGCACCAGCGGCAACCCAGCGGCAACCCAGCGGAGTCAATTGCGCAATCGCCACTCTCTAGCGAAGTCAATTGCGCAATTGACCCGGCGGGGGCGGGGCGGGGCGGGGCGGGGGGCGCCGGGCCGGGGCGGGGGAGGGAGAGGGAGTTAGTGGAGGGCCTCGCTGACGGGGAGGTCAAGGCCGTACTTGGCGATGGCCTGACCGGGGACGGACGGGTCCACCTTGCCGGCCCTGGCCAGCTCCCACAGCACCGCGACGGCGATGGATTCGGCGTCGACGTGGAAGAACCGGCGGGCCGCCGGGCGGGTGTCGGAGAAGCCCCAGCCGTCGGTGCCGAGCGACGTGTACGGACCGG
>DASXDG010000378.1:0-1639 GCA_036490795.1 Streptosporangiaceae bacterium | reverse complement strand
CGAACCGCGGTGGACGTCGCACTGTCGCTCGTCCCGTTCGCCGGCATTGCCTTCCTCTGGTTCATCGGGGTGCTCCGGGACCGGATCGGGCGCCGCGAGGACCGCTTTTTCGGGACGGTGTTCCTGGGCAGTGGCTTGTTGTTCGTTGCCATGCTTTTCGTGACCGCGGCAGTGGCGGGCGGGCTGCTCGCGGCCGCATCGGCCTCGTCTAGCCCGCTAGGGTCAGACGTCTTGGCGCTGGGCCGCGATGTCACCGGGCTGCTGTTGAACGTCTACTCGATGCGGATGGCGGCGGTGTTCACGCTGACCACGGTGACGATTGCGCGCCGCACCGAGATCGTGTCGCGGTGGCTCACGGTGGCCGGGGTCGTAACCGCACTGGTGCTGCTGGTCGCCGTCACCTTCTCAGACTGGGTGGAGCTGCTGTTTCCGGCGTGGATACTCGCGTTGAGCCTCGACATTCTCCTTGCCGGACGGAAGGTGGCACCGGGCAGCACCGGAACGGTTCCCCAGAGATGATCCCGCCGCGCCGGGCACCGCAGTTACCGGTGAGACATCACCCCGAAGGCATGAGTTCACCGCAAGGCCGCTGTTTCATCATCGAATATGTCCTCGGAGCACAGCCCGACCCGCGAGCCACTTGAGCTCGCTCCACCTGCCGAGCGAGGCGAGCCCTGGTGGCCGGTGGCCTTGGCGATCATTGTCGCCGCCGGCCTGCATGTGGCGCTGCCAGCTCGCTACCGGGTCCAGCCCGCCTGGGTGGTCCCGACCGTGCTGGTCGGGCTGCTTGCCGTGCTGATCGCTGGGGACCCGGGCCGCATCGACAGGCAGAAACCCTGGCTGCGGATCGTAACCGGCGTCGTCATCGCGCTGCTGACCGTGGCGAACCTGCTCGCCGCCGGCCGGCTCGTCGTGGAGATCCTGACCAACAACAAGCTCTTCGCCGCTCAACCGGGCGGCCTGCTCGCCGCGGGCGGCGTGGTCTGGGCGACGAACGTGATCGCCTTCGGGCTCTGGTACTGGGACCTCGATCGGGGCGGTGCCGCGTCCCGCGCCCACCATCCGGACACGAACCCGGCGTTCGTCTTCCCGGAGATGCAGCACTCGGCATACGTACCCGCCACCTGGGTGCCCCGGTTCGTCGACTACCTGTCGCTGGCCTTCTGGACCGCCACCGCGATCAGCCCCACTGACATATCAGCGATCAAGTCATGGGCCAAGCTGCTCATGATGCTCGAAGCGGGCTGCTCGATCGTCCTGGCCGCGCTCGTCATCGCGCGGGCCATCAACGTGCTCTAGATCGTTGATCGGTATGGCTGGTGGGAGGGCCGTGCGGCGGCGCACCGTGGTGGTGCGTGGTCTGCCGCTTCTTGATAGAACTTGAACGGGCGCCTGCTCAGGCGTGGCCGTTCTCGCTGAGCACGGTCCGCAGTGCTTGCCTGAGCCCGGCCGCTCCAGCGTCGCCTAGCCTCGCCGTGAAGTCCCGCTCGGTCTCGGCGTACCGGCTCTCTGCCTGCCGGAATACCTCCCAGCCGTGGTCGGTGAGCGCGATGATGTTGCGTCGCCGGTCTTGTTCCGAGGGCCTGCGCGCGACGATCCCCTGGCGTTCGAGCGCGTCGAGGAGCGCGACCATCGAGGT
>DASXDG010000377.1:0-4461 GCA_036490795.1 Streptosporangiaceae bacterium | reverse complement strand
GAGCAATGGCCGCACGTTCGATATGGGCGGGACGATCCGGCTGTCGGCCGGGTCGCTGCTGTACTCGCGGCGCAGCCGTCCGCTGCTGCGCATCGTCGAGGACGAGGTCGGCGTGCACGACATGCTGTACGCGCCGTGCAGCCAGGAGATGTTCGAGCTGCAGTACGGGGTGACCGGTCCGCACCCGAACTGCTTTGACAACCTCGCCGGCCCGCTGGCCCAGTTCGGGGTGCCCAGTGCGACGGTCACCATCGCGTTCAACTTCTTCATGAACGTCGCCATCGGGCCCGGCGGGCGGCTGGAGATCGGGCCGCCGGCCTCAACGGCCGGCCAGAGCATGACGTTCGCCGCCGAACGCGATGTGCTCGTGGCCGTGACGTCGTGCGCGGCTCCCGGCGCCAACGCGGGCGGCGCCCGGCCGGTACGCGTCGACACAGGCGACTAGCCCGGCCTGCCGCGCAGCCCCGGCATGCGGGCGGCGAGCCGGCCGTACCCCTGCGGGCGAACTATCCCCGAGGGCGCCTGGCAGGCGACGCATGATGATCGCACCGATGAGTTTCGGTCGTCCGGGCCGTCCACGCAGCACAGTCCGCGTCAATCGGAGGTCCTGAAGATGCGCAAGGTCGTCGTGTACGAGCTGTTGTCCCTCGACGGCGTCGCCGAGAGGCCCGATGATTTCCTCGCCGACTGGGACGACGCGATGGCGGCGAACCTCGCCGCCGTCATCGGGGCGCAGGACTCGGTCATCCTCGGCCGGCGAAGCTACGAGGAGTGGGCCGAGTTCTGGCCGGGCAGCGACATCGAGCCGTTCGCGACGTTCATCAACAAGGTTGCGAAGTACGTCGCCACATCCACGCCGCTCGACCGGAACTGGGCCAATACGACTGTGGTCGACGGCGAACTGGCCGGGTTCGTGCAGGATCTGAGGAACCAGCCCGGAGCCGATATCGGCGTGCATGCAAGCATCTCGGTCGCCCAGGCACTGCTTGCCGCGGGCGTCGTTGACGAGCTCAGGCTGGTGATCGCACCGGCGATCAAGGGCAGCGGGCGCAGGCTCCTCGACGGCCTGCCGGCGATCCGGCTCGAGCCGATCCGGAGCACGACCTCACCGGCTGGCTACCTGCTCGCCGACTACCGCGTCATCGGGTAGGCGAGCGGCCCGTCGCGGACAACCGGGCAGCACCGCACGATACCTGTGCCGGCCGGTAACCCGGCTGCCGGCCTGACCGGAACTCCGGCGCCCGTCAACGGCGGCCAGTATTCAGGCGTCGCCGGCAGTCTGATCTGACTCGCGCTTCAGGACTGGGCCGCACTCTCATCGCGGCAGAACCGGACGTTCACCTTGACGGCGCCGATGCATAAACATACGGTCGGTCAGTCGCGCGCTGGCTCACGCCAGGGGCGGTCAGCTACGCCACGCTCGTTGGAAAACGCACGCAGTCCCGCCGTTCTGGTCCTATGCAAGGTGTACCGCATCTGCGTGTCGAGACTGACAGAGCAGGTTGATCTGCGCGGAATCGTTAAACTGGTGAGCTTTGCGTCATCAGCGCGTTCTGCCAGGTCACGGGCTAACTCATCGTCAGGTGGCTCCGTGAAGGCGTTCAGCCGGATGCTGCGAGTCGCGTGCCTGATCCACCCGCTGTGGTCATCACCTTTCTTCATGTCGGCCTGGGCGACGGCGGTCCAGTCCGCCCTGTTGAGGACTGAGGCGTACGCGTCGCCCAGGCCCTGCCGTTCGGCTTCGGAAAAGCCGACGTTGCCGGGTCCGGTTAGGTGGCCTGCCAGGATCGCCGCCGTGGTCCAGCGGGAGAACGTCGGCTGCTGCCGTCCCAGGTGGCTGGCATGGGCGGCGATGACGGCGCGGGCAGGCGGGTAGGCGGCCAGGGTCATTCCCATCCCGGCGCAGTCCGTCATGGCCCGCAGGAGCCGGCCGGCGTGATCGATAAGGCCGTCGTCCGCAGTGTCACTGGTGATCGCCTCGTGCAGGTGCGCGGCGGTGGCGACCTTGCCGGCGAAGTACCCGTTCAGGAAGTCACCGTCGCATGCCCGGCGCAGGAGCCACGATCGTGACGTGTAGGGATCGAAGTCGCAGAGCGCTTCGACGACGTACACACGTCCCCAGCCCGCTACCCGGTCGGCGAGCCACAGCAGCGCATCCGTGGCCCTGCGGCGCACCAGGGCACGTGCCGCCAGCGGGCCGAACCGATCGGACAGCAGGCCGAGCGTGCGGATCAGCGCGATGTCGTCTTCCGCCAGGCCCGCAGCGAGCAAGGCGAGGCCGATCGTGGCCGAGCAGCGGTCCCGGCTGTGCGTGACCAGCCATCGGCCCGTCTCCCGTACCCGCTGCTCGCCGGCGCGCCAGGCGGCGGCGGCGATGTGCTCGTTCCAGTGAATAGGGACGTATACGTCGTGGAAGGCGTGCTCAAGATCGGCGGGTCCGGCGTCTGCCCGGGTGAAGTGCTCGTCTAGGACCGCCGCCGCGTCCGCGCCGGCACGGGAATAAGGCTTCGGCGGACGCGGGCGTGGTTGCCGGCAGTGCTGGGGATCATCGGGAAACGGGTACCCGTCGGCCGGGAGAGGAGAATCAGGATGCTCGGCGTGCAGGCGCTGGGCATGCGCGAGGAGGCTGATCTGGGAGCCGGGCAGTCCTGGCCCGGAAGCGACGGCCACTAGCGGGCGGTCGGGTTGATCCTTTCGGTCATGCCCGTCATGATGCCAGCCATGTCATTACAGGTACAAGTCGCCCGACTCACCGAGGTCGACGTACTACGGCCTTAAGCGTCATGGCCACCGAGACAGCCGTCTTCCCGCCACCAGGACCGCAGCACAACGGTCAAGCGCGGGCACCTGAAGCACCGAGCGCAGAACCGGAAAATCGGTTCGCAACCACACGCGTCCCCGCACAGTTGCGCCGCCGATCGTAATCGGCGTTATGTCTTGTTATCTAGCGGGTGGATGAGGGGGGACATCGAGTGCGGCGCGCGAACGGCACGTACATGGCCAGAGCGCCGGGGTGGTTACGGCGCGCTGTCGAGGTGGGCCGTGTCGTTGTAGCCGCGGATGATCCACCGTTCAGGGGTGATCACCAGCCGGGAGATGGAGGCGTTCTCGGCTCCGGTGAAGGCGAACGGCCGCGACCCGGCCGCCAGTGCGAGTGCCTGGCCGATCACGCCGCCATGGGTGAAGGCCGCGATGCGCTGGCCGGGGTGCCGCGCGGCCAGCCGTTCGATCGCAGACCGTACGCGGCTGGCGAAGGCGCCGGCGGGTTCGGCGCCGGGAATGACGTCCCAGTGCTCTTCCGCCGCCATGCGCAGGGCGGTGGGGTGGCCCTGGGCGACCATCTTGCGGAACACGCCGCCTTCCCAGTCGCCGAGGTGCACCTCCCGCAGCCCGGCTTCAACGGCGGGAACGAGGCGAAGTTCGGCGGCCAGCGGCGCGGCGGTCTGCGCGGTCCGGCGCATCGTGGAGACGTAGATCGCCTGCAGGCTGGCGCCCGCGAGCCGTGCGCACACCAGCCGGGCCTGGTCATGGCCCTGATGCGACAGCGGCGGATCACCCTGGCCGTCGATCAGGGCAAACGGCGTGCCTTCGACGTATGCGTCGGACTGGCCGTGCCGCACCAGCAGGATGTCGGCAGCGCCCGGCGGCGGCTCAAAGCGGCGCTGCCGGAATGCAGGCGGTTCCGCCTCGGGGACCTCGGCATCGGTCACGAGGAGAACATACCGGTCAGCGGGACTCCGGCGCGCTCGGGGTGACGGCACAGATTCAGCGCCGGGCGCGTGGCGGTTCGCCGGCCGCCGGGCAGGTGCTCCGGGCGTGCGGTGCGGCAAGGACGCACAGGGTGTGCAGGCCCTGGACCGTCTTCATGGCCTGTTCCTTGAATCCGGAAGTGTAATACTTTCCTTTCGCCATTCCCCGTTCCCGTTCAGGGAAGATCTTATTGATCTCCCTGTCCGGGAACTCGGGGGCACTTCAACTATTCATCTGGCTGTGCGAGCGGAGTCCATATCGGCCGCGCTGGCGGCTTGCGGCGCAGGGCCTTGCGGCTGCAAGATCGGGTCGGGTATCCGGTCGCCGAGTCGCAGGAAGCCGGCTCCGGTCAGTGCTACCGCCAAGGCGCCGCCCCACCAGACGGCGTCGGGTGACGTTGCGAGCAGCGCGCCGCCGGCCGCGGGGCCGAGGGCCACGCCTGCCGTGAAGCTGAGGCCGTAGAGCGACATGTAGCGGCCGAGCAGATGCGGCGGTGCGAGGTCGGCGACGATCGGGCCGAACACGATGAACTGCGCGCACTCGCCGATCGCGATCACGATCGCGACCCCGGCCAAGACGGCGGTAGCGGTGAGCGTCGAGCTCGTTAGCGTGGCGAGCAGGACCGCGAGCAGGCCGAGGGCAAACAGCGCGCTGGTCGCAGCGAGAGCGTGTGTGCGGCGCATCCGCTTGACGACCCGTGTGGCTGGAATC
>DASXDG010000376.1:0-25358 GCA_036490795.1 Streptosporangiaceae bacterium | reverse complement strand
CCGCCACATCGTGGCCTCCCCCGATGCGGCCCGCCGCGACCTCGGCTTCACCGCCCAGATCCCCTTCGCCGCCGGCATCCGCGAGTTCGCCAAAGCCCCGCTCCGCGCCCCCGCCGGTTGAGCGGCGCGCTCCTAACGTCCCCGCCCCGAGGATCGGCAACTAGCGGGCCCCGCCCGCAACAGAGCCCGCGCGCCGCGGTGCTGCCGGTGCCCCGTGCTGCTGCCGGTGCCCGCGGTACCTTCGGGCCCGTGGTGCTGCGGTGCCCGTGCTGCTGCGGTGCCCGCAGGTGCTGCCGGTGCCCGCGGTGCCTTCGGACCCGTGGTGCCGCGTCTCCTGTGCGTTACGGGTTCCGTGGTGTCTTCGGTGCCTGTGGTGCTGGCGGTACCTATGGTCGCAGGTGTCACAGTGGTCACTCATGCCGCATCCGCCATCAGGCGTCTCGCGGTCTACGGCGATTAGCACGGTACTTTTGCTTATCGCGGATGAAATAGTTGCTGTGAGCATGGTTTTTTACCGCGTTGGACATGATTACCGCGCTAATCCGCAGTAGGCCGTGCGGGAAGGGGTCACTGGTGCCAGTGTGGCCTCTGCTGCCGGTGTTACCTCAGGTGCCGGGCCGCTCCGGGCCGGCATCGGGCTTCGGGCTTGGCCGGATCCGGCGCGGGCCCTCGGTGCGGGCCGGCACCCGGCTCTCGGTGCGGGGTCAGCTTGGGGACGGGACGGGACGGGACGGGACGGAACGGAACAGAACGGGCCAGCACGGGGGGGACGGGACGGGACGGGCTATTTCGGGCCGAATACCTTGTCGCAGACGCGGGCGGCGGCGGTGCCGTCGTCTAGGGGGCAGTACTTGGCCACGAAGTGCTCGTATTGCGACGCGTACTTGCTCGCCACGGCGTCGACGTCGGCTAGGGCGGCGACGACATCGTGCGAGGTCTCTAGCAGCGGGCCGGGCACTTCCGCCTCGAAGTCCACGTAGAAGCCGCGCAGGTTGTCCCGGTAGTCCGCTAGGTCATACGTGAAGAACAGCATCGGCCGGCCGGTCACGGCGTAATCGAACATGGCCGAGGAGTAGTCGGTCACCATTATGTCGGACACCAGGTACAGCTCGGAGATGTCCGGGTACGCCGTCACGTTCATCGCGAACCCGGGACGCATGGCGGCCGTGACATCGTCGGCCATCTGGTGGTGGCCGCGGACCAGGAACACGTAGTCGTCGCCGAGCGCCGAATATGCCTGCTCGAGGTCAAGGCGCATGTCGAAGCGGTACCGCTTGCCGTTGGCGTACACCTGGTTGTCCCGCCAGGTCGGAACGTACAGCACCACGCGCTTGCCTGAAGGCAGCCCGAGCCGTTCGCGCACGGAATCGGCCACGGCGGAGGCCTCCGGCCGGCGCATCACATCGTCACGCGGGTACCCGGACTCGAGGATCTCCCCCTCGTACCGGAACGCCCGGCGCATGAGCGGCGTGCTGAACGAGTTCTGCGACAGCAGCAGATCCCACTGCGCGACATCTTTGGCCAGGTGGTCGAAGTAGGCGGTGCCGCTGATGAACTGCGGGTTCTCCACGTCGAACCCGATCCGCTTGAGCAGGGTGCCGTGCCAGGTCTGCAGGTAAAACTGCCCGTCTCGCTTGCGGAACGGCAACGTCATGTCGTCGTTGGAGATGATCCACCGGGACCTGGCCAGCGCGTCGAAGTACTCGCGGGTGCCCCGCAGCACCGCCGTGCCGCCCTCGGGTACCGGGGTGCACCAGTCGTTGACCACCCACAGCTGCTCGCGCGAGTCGCCGCGACGCCGCAGTTCCGCCGCGATGCCGGCCGGGTTATCCCCGCACTGCTTGCCCTTCCACGACACGAACAGGATCGAGTCGTGCAGCGGCGCCTTCGACGCCACCGGGTAATAGCCGCGGCGCAGCGCGCGCTGCGCGTAGTTGCCCTGCTCGGTCCGGCGCAGCTTGGGCTCGGCCACGACCAGCGGGTCGTCATGTCCGGTGACGATGAGCCGGTAGAGCTTGCGGCCTGCCTGCACCCGCGCGCCGTCCACCTGGCCGAGCGCGTCGTGATCGTACTTCAGCTCGGACAGCTCACCAGCCGACCCGGCCGACCGCACGTACAGCTTCCATTCCCCGTCCCGCAACGGGATGCCGGTGCCGAAGAACGGCATCCGCTCCAGGTCCGCGATCAGGGAGAACCGCTCGCCGTCCAGGGGCAGCGGCAGGACATGCGCGTCGCCGGACCCGACCCTGCGGAAGACGAGCTCATACCCGTTCGGCGACGCACCGAGGAAACTGCCGCTCAGCTTAAGTCGTCCCTCAGGCTGCCAGGAGTACGAGTCGATCACCGGGCGCGGAGTGCGTTCTGCCATCACCAGATCACCGTAGCGGCTCCGGCCCACCACGACCTCCCGGCCGCCCATCACGCGGCGGCTCTCCGCCATGCTGGCCGGCCAGGCCACCCGCAGGCGGCGAGGTTTCGGGTCGGCACTAGCGCTGAGGAAGACGTCCCATTCACCAGGCGTGGGGGTGTTGCCGGAGTCGGAGACGGTACCGGGAGCGAGAACAGCACCCGCGGCGAGGGCGGCGCCCGACGTGAAGGCGCCGGCCGAAGCGGAGGCGAACGGGATGTGCGCGGTGAACATGCCGCTGCCGCCACGGGTCGCGGGCACCGTCCACGCGGCGGCTCCCTGACTGCGAACCAGCATCAGCTCAGCGCTGTCTGACCAGACTCCGGGTGCGTCGATCTCGAGCGTAAGACCGGCCTCGTCCCACGAATACCCGGCCACTGCCGCCAGCATCCGCCAGGTCACCAGGTCCAGCCCGAGGCCAGCCCACCTGGCGCCGAAGCGCACGCCCGGCGCGATGTCTCGGGGCTCTGGCCGGTCGGCGCGGCCGGGCACCGGGGTGTGCACCCTAGCCGGGCGCCACACGGTCCGGCCGCGCACCAGCATCCACGCTTGCCAAGTCCCTGGCTGAGCGAACCGATCCGGCTTGACCGCGAACCGGAACCCGGACCAGTCGTAGTTGTACCGCTCCTGCTCAGACAGGGCGGTCGCCTCCGGATTCAGGAACGACCGGGCCCGGACCAGTGCCGGCAGCCGCCGGCCGGACTTGCGCAGCACGACGACCTTCGACGTGTTCAGGCGCCGGCTGACGTTGATCGACGGGACGTTAGCCCGCCCGGTCACGACCAGCTTGCCCCGCTCCCAGGTGATGTCGTCCACCTGAACGTAGGGGTCGAGCTCGCGCCACTGTGGCCGGAACACCCGGCGCGGAACCCGGTGCCCGTCGGCACGTCCCTTGCGGAACGGCAGGTCCGCCTGACGGCGCAGCCCGCGCCTGACCAGCGGGACCTGCTTGACTGGCTGATCCATCAGCCAGGACGAGTACTGCGCCAGCTCCGGTGCGGCCCCGTGGCTGGCGAGGTAGTAACCGAGCTTGTGGCCGGCTGGCAGCTCACGCAGCACCTTGCGCGGTACCTGGGCCAGGTACTCGGTCACCAGCACGCAGAACTCCGCCCGGTATCCCTGGCTCACCTTGTGCATATCGCCGACGTAGAGCCACAGGTCGTTCTTCAGCGCCTTGAGCTGGTGAGCGCGGAGCAGCTTGACCGGACCGTAGGCGGAGATGAACTGGTCGATGGCGAGCAGCGCGGCGACCCGGTCGCGGAAGTTGCCGATGTCGGCCCTGCGCTGGGTGATCGAGCCGCCGCCGCCCACCCGCTCCCGCCAGTAGTAGACGACCTCAGGGATCACGTCGACCTTCTTGGCCAGGACGTGTGCCTGGGTGGCGAGCTGGATGTCTTCCCAGACCATGCCCTCGGGGAAGCGCAGCCCGTGCGTATCCCAGAACGAGCGGCGGAACAGCTTGTTCCACACCGACACGTCGTAGAGCAGCCGGGGCGTCCTGGAGATGTGCGTGGCCTGCTGCCTGCTGCCCTTGATCGCGATCGCGTGCAGCACGGACTGGTTGATGCCCTTCGGGCCGATCCGGTTCACCTGTCCGCTGACGATGTCCGAGCCGGTTTCCTCCAGCGAGGCCAGCATCAGGTCGTACGCGTTGGCGGCCAGCACGTCGTCGCCGTCCACGAACGCCAGGTACTCGGCCGAAGCGGGCATCGCCTCGATGCCGCGGTTGCGGGCGAAGCCCGGGCTGCCGCCGCCGGTGAACTGGAACAGCTGGAACCTGGGGTCGGCGGCGGCCATCGCCTTGGCGATGGCGGCGCCGCCATCGGTGGAGCCGTCGTCGACCATGATGACCTCGAGCCGGTCATAGGACTGCGCGGCGATCGACTCAAGGCACGCGGGAAGGTCGCCCTCGTTGTTGTGGAACGGGACGACGACGCATATCAGCGGGCGGTTCTGAGTCAATGGGTGGTCCAGCCGAGGGCTACGGGGTCATAGACACGTTCAACGTAGATCTGGTGCCATAGCGAGAATACGACCAGCAGCCACACGTGACGCCACGTTACGCCGGGATCGCCGGCGCGGAACTTGCGCAGCACGTCGAGCGCGGCCCCCTGATCAATCCACTTCCCGGTCTGCGCGGTCCTGATCACCTGTTCCGCGTACCCGTACATGCCGCCGCCGAGCCACTGCCCGATCGGGACGGGGAAGCCGAGCTTGGCTCGTTCGTCCACGGCCTGCGGCAACAGCGGGCTGACCGCCTCGCGCAGCGCGAACTTCGTGGTGCCCGCCGCCGTCTTCTCCACCCGGGCCAGCCGGGCCGCGGCCGCCATCACCTCGCGGTCGAGGAACGGCGTGCGCAGCTCCAGGCCGTGCGCCTGGCTTGCCCGGTCCGCCTTGACCAGGATGTCTCCGGGCAGCCACGTATTGACGTCGACCAGCTGCATGGTGGCGACGTCGTCCAGGTCCGCGCCGGACGCCTGCCGGTAAACCGGGTCGGTCACGTCGAACTCGGACGTGCCCCTGGCGTCAAAGGCGAGTAGCGAACGCGCGTCTCGCGCACGGTAGATGTAGGCGTTGCCGATGTACCGCCGCCGCAGCGGCGTGACTGTCCGGTCAAGCAGCCCGCCCAGCTTCGAGCCGGCCGGCATGGCAGCGGCGGCCCGGCCGACCAGGGACCGGGCGAAGCCGGGCAGCACCTTCCCGGTTCGCACCGCCAGCCGCTGGTAGTAGACCCGGTAGCCGCCGAACACCTCGTCCGCGCCCTCGCCGGACAGCACCACCTTTACGTGCCTGCTGGCCTCCCGGGAGGCGAACCACAGCGGGATCGCGGAGGCGTCCGCCATCGGGTCATCCAGATGCCAGATGATCCGGGGCAGGCAGTTGATGAACTCGTTCGGGGTGATCACGTACGGGACCGACTTCACGTTGAGCGCGCTCGCGGTCTCCTGGGCCAGGTCGATCTCGCTGTAGCCGGGCTGCTCGAATCCCACGGTAAAGGTGAGCAGGTCGGGCTTGGTCTCGGCGGCCAGCGCGCACAGCGACGCGGAGTCGATGCCGCCGGACAGGAACGCGCCGACCGGAACGTCGCTGCGCATGTGCGCGCCGACCGAGTCGCGCAGCGCGTCCAGGATCTTCTGCGGCGCCTCGGCGGACGGCGACCTGGACGGCCGGAACTCGGGCCGCCAGTACCGGTACACGTCCACGCGGGAGCCCGGGCGGGCGATCAGCACGTGTCCCGGCGGCAGCGAGCGGGCCGGCGGGGTCAGCGTGGCCGGCGCCGGCACGTACTGGAACGAGAGGTACCTGCGCAGCGCGTCCGGGTCGAGCTCGGTGATCTCCCCGGCTCCGGCCAGCGCCTTGCGTTCCGAGGCGAACCTGAGCTGCGGGCCGTGGCTGCCCGACGTCAGCGCGTAGAAGAACGGCTTGATGCCGAACGGGTCGCGCGCGCAGAACAGCAGCCGGCGACGCCGGTCCCAGACCGCGAACGCGTACATGCCGCGCAGTTCGCGGACCACGTCCCGGCCCATCCAGGCATACATCTCGACCAGCACCTCGGCGACGGACCCGGTGCGCAGCGGCACGCCCCTGATCCGCAGCCGGTTCGCCAGTTCGGCGTGGTTGTACACCTCGCCGTCCACGACGAGCACGTACCGGCCGTCGCTGGACTGCACCGGCTGGCGCTCACCGAGATCGAGGACCGCCAGCCGCCGGAACCCCAGTCCCAGGTCGGGATCGGTGTAGTAGCCGTCGTCGTCAGGACCCCGATGGGCCTGACGCGCAGTAGCACGGCGGACCCAGTCGGTATCCGGCCGCGCACCATCGGCCAGCGTGAGACAGCCGGCTATTCCACACATACTCGCTAGACCTACTTAGGCTGGAACCTGATTCCGCCGTCGAACCTGACCACTTCTGCGTTCATGTAGTCGTTCTCGATCAGCGAGCGGACCAGAAGGCCGAACTCGGCCGGCTGGCCCATCCGCTTCGGGAACACGACCGGCGCCACTAGCTTGGCCTTGAACTCCTCGGCATTCTCGTTAAAGCCGTAGATCGGCGTGTCGATGATGCCGGGGCAGATCGTATTCACCCGGATGCCCGCCACGCCGAGGTCGCGCGCGGCCGGCAAGGTCATGCCGATGATCGCGCCCTTGGACGCCGAGTACGCGAGCTGACCGGTCTGGCCCTCGATGCCGGCCACCGACGAGGTGTTGACCACCACGCCGTGCTGGCCGTCCTCATCCGCCGGCTCCGTCTTCGCGATCGCGGCGGCACCGATTCGCATCAAGTTGAAGGTGCCGATCAAGTTCACCTGGATCACCTTGGTGAAGCTGGCCAGGCTGTGCGGGCTGCCGTCCCGTCCCACGGTGCGCTCAGCCCAGCCGATGCCCGCGCAGTTTATTACCGCTCGCAGCGGCACGCCAGAACCCGCCGCTACCTCTACGGCTGCACATACTGACTGCTCGCTGGTGACATCAGCAACCACGAACTGGCCGCCGATCTGTTCGGCGACCAGCTTCCCGCGCTCCTCGTTCAGGTCGGCGATCACCACGCGCGACCCGGCCGCGGCGAGCACACGCGCCGTCGCCTCGCCCAGCCCGCTCGCGCCGCCGGAGACGATAGCCGCAGTTCCGTTCAGCTCCATGCCCCGGAGCATACCGGTCCGGGCCGGCCAGCGCCGGTACCGCGCCACGTGGCGATAGGTATCACACCGCTCGTTATGAGATAAATTTCACTATGACGAAGCTACGGGGCAATCCGTGGGCAGTGCTGATCGTCCTGTCCCTCGGGTTCTTCATGACCCTGCTCGACCTGACGATCGTCAACATCGCGATCCCCAACATGCTCGACAAGCTGCATGCGTCGCTGGACGACGTGCTGTGGGTACTCAACGCGTACGCGCTGGTACTCGCCGTGCTCGTCATCACCTGCGGCCGGCTCGGTGACCTGCTCGGCCAGCGGACCATGTTCGTGGCCGGCATCGCCGTATTCACGATCGCGTCGGCGGCCTGCGGGTTCGCACCCAACCCGGACACGCTGATCGCGTTCCGCGCGGTCCAGGGCCTCGGCGCCGCCATGCTGATGCCGCAGACGCTGGCGATGATCACGGTGATCTTCCCCGCCGAGCGAAGAGGCGCCGCGTTCGGCGTATGGGGGGCGGTCGCGGGCGCGGCCACCATCGCCGGTCCCACGCTGGGCGGGCTGCTGGTCACCGCGTTCGACTGGCGGTGGATCTTCTTCGTCAACCTGCCGATCGGCGTGGCCGTCTTCATCGCCTCGTTCCTGCTCATCCCCGGCATCAAGACCGGGCGCCGGCCCAAGCTCGACATTCCCGGCGTGATCTTGGCCAGCGCGGCGCTCACCGCGCTCTGCTACGGCCTGGTCGAGGGCCAGCAGTACAACTGGGGCACGATCACCGGGATCATCTCCATCCCGCTGATCTTCGCCGTGGGCGTCGTGCTGCTCGCTGTATTCCTCATCGACCAGAAACGCCGGCAGGGCGGCGAGCCGCTGATCCCGTTCTCGCTGTTCCGCAGCCGGAACTTCTCGGTAATGAACTGGGTGGCCTGCACGCTGTCCATCGGCATGCTCGGGATCTTCCTGCCGTTCACCATCTACTTGCAGTCCGCGCTCGGGTTTTCCGCGCTGAAGGCCGGCCTGGCCCTGATGCCGATGTCGCTGGTGATGATCATCGAGGCGCCGGTCCTCGGCAGGCTTACCGACAAGATCGGCGGCAAATGGATCCTGATGACCGGGCTGACCCTGTTCGCGATCGGCATGGGCTCGCTGGTGCTGTTCGCCGGACCGCACTCGACCTGGTACGACTTCCTGCCGTCGCTGCTCGTGGCCGGCCTCGGCGGTGGCGCCACGTTCACCCCGCTGACCACGACGGCCATGCGGGACGTCGAGCCGCGGCTGGCCGGCGCGGCCTCCGGTGTGATGAATACCACTCGCCAGGTCGGCTCGGTGATCGGCAGCGCCGCCGTCGGCGCGCTGCTGGAGAACCGGATGTCGGTCACCCTCACCGCGCAGGCCACCAAGCAGGCGAGCGGCCTGCCGCAGCCGTTCAGGGCACCGTTCGTCACCGCGTTCCGGCAGGCGGCGACCAGCCTCACCGGCGGGGCGCCCACCCCGCATCTCCCGCCCGGCACACCGCACTCGGTGGCGGCCGAACTGAGCCGGCTGGGCGCCCTCGTCTTCACCGACGGCTACGTGCCCGCGATGCGCCAGACCATGATCTTGCCGATCGCGGTGGTAGTCGTGGCCGCGGCATCCTGCTTCGCCATCAAGCAGGCAAGACGCCAGCCCACAGATCCGGCAGCCCCTCAGGTGCCGGCTCAAAAGGAAAGCGAGGGGCAAACACCGGTTCCAGATCGGTGAGCCAGGTCGCGTTCGGGTCATACCTGGCGAAGAACGGGCTGCCGACCAGCTTCGGATCGCGTGCCTGGATCATCCGCAGCGTGAACACGTCGATGCCGGCGATCTTCGCCACGCCGTCCACGCACACCTTGCCCGGCGTGGCCGACATGGACGGCCCGCGTACCGTGCGGCACAGGCCGGACACGTTCTGGTAGGCGTCGCGGAAGATCTCGTAGGCACGGGCCAGCGGCACCGCGAAGTAGTCCTGCGGTCCGGTGTCCCGCTCCACGAACATGTAGTACGGGATCATGCCCATCCGCACCTGGGACCGCCACATGCTGCGCCAGGCCTCGGGATTGTCGTTGATCGACCTGATCAGCGGTGCCTGCGTCCTGATCACCGCGCCGGTCTGCCTGATCCGCTGCACCGCCGTGTTCAGTATCTGCGGCTCAAGCTCGCGCGGGTGCGAGAAGTGGGCCATGATCGCCAGCGACTTGCCGGCCTGCCGCACCTGCTCGAACAGCTCGAGGGTCGCGTCGGCGTCCGGGTCGGTGACGAACCGCTGCGGCCAGTAGGCCAGCGACTTGGTGCCGATCCTGATCGACTCGATGTGGTCGAGCCGCGGGTCGTTCAGCAGCGGATCGATGTACCGGCGCAGCACCGCCTCGCCCATGATCATCGGGTCGCCGCCGGTGATCAGCACGCTGGTCACCTCGCGATGCACGCTCAGGTAGGAGACGAGCGTCTCGACGTCGTCGGTGGCCATCTTCAGCTCGGGCTCGTCGACGAACTGAGCCCAGCGGAAGCAGTACGTGCAGTACGCGTGGCAGGTCTGCCCCTGCCGGGGGAAGAACAGCACGGTCTCCGGATACTTGTGCTGCAGGCCAGACAGCGGACGGCCGTCCAGGTTCGGCGCGTTCAGCAGCAGCTGGCCGGCCGGGTGCGGGTTCAGCCGCATCCGGATCTCGTGCGCGACGGCCTTGATCTCGCTGGCCGGCGCCTCCCGCGCGAGCAGGTCGCTGAGCCGGGCCACGTCGGCGGCGGGCAGCATGTCCGCCTGCGGGAAGACCAGCCGGTAGATCGGGTCGTCGGGCGCGGCGTCCCAGTCGATCAGGTTCTCCACCACGTACGCATTGGTGCGGAACGGCAGGACGGTGGCGACGGCGCGCACCGCCAGTCGTTCGTCCGGGGCCAGCCCGGCCCTGCTGACGAGCATGTCCAGGTGCTTCGCCGAGTAGGCGTGAAATCCCCGGCCCGAGTTCCGGGCCAACGGGACGACCTGCTGAATCTCAGTCACGCGCCTTCTCCTGTCATCCGGGCGTGCTGGCGGGTCGTCAGAACCGCTTAAGCACGCGGAAAACTTTCCCCAAAGACACCCGCTCCCCAGCGGCTCCCCGTAGAACTTCCTACTGTGTCCGCGTCGGTCCGTTTCTGGCTTGTAACGGACAGGTGCGGACTAGAACTGCTCCCTGAAATAATGACGTTTGCGACACCTTGCTGGTTCCCTCTCCTTCCCCGAGGCGGCCATACCGATAGTTCCCTTACCGGTGAACGCTGCCCGCTGAGGCTCCAGGTAGCCACGCATGCGTCCTGACGAGAGAAATACCATGCGAGCGCCGAAGTATTCGACCGAAACCACGGAACTTTCAGTTGGTTCCAGGAAAGCTCATCGGATTAGCATTCAATACGTTATAGTCTGTAGGCTTTTAGGAGTATCCTGTCCGATCGTGATCGGTAAGCTGCGGGTCAAAAACCTATTTGCCGGGCAGTAACTCCTTCGGCGAGGTGGGACATAATGGGGGCCAGCGAGCGCGCTGTCAAGGGGGCCGCCCGACCCGCTAGGGCGGAGGAGCAGGAAAATCGATGGGACCGGTGACCCGCTGAGTACGCCTGAGACCGGGCTTTCACCGGCGTTCTCACCGGCGCTTTCACCGGCGCTTTCACCGGCGCGGGCCGGCGAGCCTGTCATCGCCGTGGACGCGATGGGCGGCGACCACGCCCCCGACGAGGTAATCGCGGGTGCCCTCGCCGCGCAGCGCGAGCATGGCATCCGCATCGTGCTGACCGGGCCGACCACCCGGCTGCGGCAGGGGCTCATCGGCCTGGGCGCCCAGGCCGAGCTGCGCAGCGGCGGCCTGCGCGTGGTGGCGGCCGAGGACAGCATCGCCATGGACGAGGGAGCCCTGGCCAGCCTGCGCCGGCCCCGGTCCGGCGTCGCGGTGGCCTGCCAGCTGGTCCGGCGGGGTGAGGCGGCGGCGGTCGTCTCGGCCGGCTCGACCGGCGGCATCGTGGCCACCGCCCGGCTGCGGCTGCGGCCCCTGCCGGGCGTGCTCAGGCCAGGGCTCGCGGTCGTGCTGCCAACCCATCCGAGCCGCACCGTGCTCATCGACGCGGGCGCCACCGCCGATCCCAAGCCGGAGATGCTGGTGCAGTTCGGCCAGCTCGGGGTCGCCTACGCGCAGCTCGCGCTCGGTGTCGCCGCGCCCCGTGTCGGTCTGCTCACCATCGGAGCCGAACCCGGCAAGGGCAACAAGCTCACCCGCCGCGCGCACGAGCTCCTGGCCGGCGATCAGCCGCATCCGCTGATCTTCGCCGGCAACGTGGAGGGCGGCGACCTGCTGGCCGGCCAGCTGGACGTGATCGTGACCGACGGGTTTACCGGCAACGTCGCGCTGAAGACGCTGGAGGGCTCGCTCCGGTTCGCGGTCGGCGAGGTCCGTGACGCGATGACGGCGAACCGGGCCGCGCGGGTGGGCGCGTTCCTGCAGCGGCGCGGGCTGCGCGAGCTGTCCACCCGGCTGGACGCGGACAACTATGGCGGCGCCGCCCTGCTCGGCCTCGGCGGCACGGTGGTGATCGCGCACGGCGCCAGCAAGGCGCGCGCGATCACCGCGGCCTGCGTGCTGGCCGCCGACCTCGCCCGCGGCCAGATCACGGAGAAGATCATCCAGCGGCTTCCGGCCACCCGCGAGCGCCACTTCCTGCGAAGGTAAACGACTGGCTGGTCTCGATACCATGAGTGCATGGCCGATCCACAGCAGGTTCTCGCGTTCCGGGTACGCGACGCGGCGCAGCGCCGCTACGGGCTCGACGACATCGACCCGCTGATCCGGCCGTCCTCGTTCGCCGACTTCCAGTCGAACGTGGCGCTGCCGCTGGGCAAAAGGGCGGGACGGCCCCCTCGTGAGCTGGCGGCCGAGATCGTGGCGGACCTCGACGTCTCTGACATGTGCGCGACACCCGAGGTCAGCGGGCCGGGCTTCATCAACTTCACGCTGCGCGAGGACTGGATCGCGGCCGCCGCCACGGACCTGAGGACCGACTCGCGGGCCGGCGTGGCGGTGACCGGCAGCCCGCGGAAGATCGTGGTCGAATACTCCTCGCCGAACGTCGCCAAGGAGATGCACGTCGGCCACCTGCGCACGACGATCGTCGGCGACGCCCTCGCCCGGATCCTCGACTACACCGGCGAGCGGGTGATCAGGGACAACCATGTCGGTGACTGGGGCACGCCGTTCGGCATGCTGATCGAGCACCTGCTGGATGCCGGCGAGCACTCCGCCGAGGCGGACCTGCTGCGCACCGACCCGAACAGGTTCTATGCCGCCGCCCGGCGCAAGTTCGACAGCGACCAGGAGTTCGCCGACCGTGCCAGGACCAGGATCGTCGAGTTGCAGAGCGGCGACCCGGCCACGATGGCGATCTGGCGCGAGGTCGTCGAGCTGTCCAAGGCATACCTGCGCGACACGTACGCGCTGCTGCGGGTCACCTTGACCGACGACGACATCAGGGGCGAGAGCTTCTACAACGACCTGCTCGCGCCGACGGCGGACGAACTCGTCGCCAAGGGCCTCGCCGTGGTCAGCGACGGCGCGCTGTGCGTGTTTCCCGAGGGCTTCGCCGGCCGGGACGGCAGCCCGCTGCCGGTCATCATCCGCAAGAGCGACGGCGGCTGGAACTACTCCACCACCGACCTGGCCACGGTCAGGTACCGGGTCGGCGAGCTGAACTGCGACGAGGCGCTGTACGTGGTCGGCTCGGAGCAGGTGCTGCACTTCCAGATGGTCTTCGCGGTGGCGCGCGCGGCCGGCTGGATCCCCGACGGCGTGCCGTTCCGGCACGAGCAGATCGGCATGGTGCAGGGCCCTGACGGCGGCCGGCTGCGGACCAGGGACGGCGACACGCCCGCGCTGAGCGGACTGCTGAAGGAGGCGGTGGAGCGGGCGCGGACGCTCATGCTCGAGCAGGACGCCGGCACCAGGTTCGACGACGCCGAGCTGGCCAAGATCGCCGAGGCGGTCGGCATCGGCGCGGTGAAATACGCGGACCTGTCCACCGCGCACGACAGCACGTACATCTTCGACGTGGACCGGATGGTCAGCTTCCGCGGCAACACCGGACCGTACCTGCAGTACGCGGCGGTCCGTATCCGGTCGATTTTCCGTAAGGGAGATCATAACGAACAGGGTGTTACGTCCCCGATCACGATCACCCACCCGGCGGAGCGCGCGCTGGCGCTGCGCCTGCTCGGGTTCGGCACGGCGGTCGCCTCGGTGGCGCAGACGTACCAGCCGCACCGGCTGTGCTCGTACCTGTTCGAGCTGGCCAGCCAGTTCACGACGTTCTTCGAGGAGTGCCCGGTGCTGAAGGCGCCGTCGCAGGACCTGCGTGACTCGCGGCTGGCGCTGTGCTCGCTCACGTTGCA
Source organism: Streptosporangiaceae bacterium (assembly GCA_036490795.1). Classification (GTDB taxonomy): domain Bacteria; phylum Actinomycetota; class Actinomycetes; order Streptosporangiales; family Streptosporangiaceae; genus JAFARZ01. The sequence goes on along the minus strand of DASXDG010000376.1, from coordinate 11,892 downwards.
TGTGCTCACGCTCGGCCTCGACTTGCTCGGCGTGCCGGTGCCCGATCAGATGTAAGGACACTGACGTCCTGATTACGTAGCGGCGGATTGACTACCGGTCCCGGTGCGTTACGGGCAGTCTCCTTCCGTGGGGAGCATCCACGGAAGGAGACTTCGATGCAGCGCCGATATAAGACTGGCCGCGGGTCGAACCTGAAAATTCTCGCCGGCGTGCTTGTGCTGGGCGTCAGCGCGGCGGCGATCGGGATAGGTGTCACCAGCCACGGTGCCACGCCGGCGGCCCAGTCGGCTTCGTACGACTCCGGGTACCACGCGACTGGCATGGGCGAATGGACCATGCTGGACTCCGCGGTGGCCGGATGGGGCTCGTCGATGGGTTCCAGCCTCAGCCAGCTCGCCAGCGTCAAACAGCTGACGTACGGCCAGAGCACTGAGCACGGCAAGACGCTGGACGTGCAGCGCGGGATCGTGGTGTTCGCGTCGCAGCGGTTCCTCATCCTGCAGTCCAAGAATGGCGCCCTGCACCTGTGGGTGCTGTCCGGGCGCACCGGTTTCGAGAACGTGGCGGACAGCAGGAGCGGCACGACCGCGCTGACCACCAGCCCCAGCGCGTCCATGCAGGCCGTCAACGACGGCCAGATGATCCCGGCGGTGGACATGCTGGCCGGCGACGCGACGACCGCGGCGGGCCTGCTGACGCCCAGCTCCAAGCCGCAGACCGTCATGGTGCAGGTAGCCGGAACGGACCTGACCGTCACGGTGACGATCACCAGGAACACCGCGGCCATGTCGCAGACCGCTACCATGCCCGCCAGCGGCTCTCCGGTCTCCGATCCGGCCTCGATGACCGCCAGCGCGTGGTCCACCGCGGGCATGACCAGCAGCCTCGCCCGAGGCGACCTCGCCATGGTCGTCGGCAGCAGGTCGCACGGTCTGCTGCACGCGCAGATCGTCCTGTACACGCCGCTCAGCGTCGGCGACGTGGGCGGGTACCTGGGCGGCGCGAACCAGCCGGGCGGCGCCCCCGCGCCGACGGCGGAATCCACCCACTACTGACCTTGAGCCAGCCGACCTTGAGCCAGCCGGTGCACGCCCCCGGAGCGGGAGATCTTCCGCTCCGGGGGCGTGCGGCGGTTCCGGCGCAAGCACCACCGTCAGTTATGACCGCAAAGGGCTAAAGGCGCTCGATGATGGTGGCGTTGGCCTGGCCGCCGCCCTCGCACATCGTCTGCAGGCCGTACCGGCCTCCGGTGCGGTGCAGTTCGTGCACCAGCTTGGTCATCAAGATCGCGCCGGTCGCGCCGAGCGGGTGACCGAGCGCGATCGCGCCGCCGTTCGGGTTGGTCCGGTCAAGGGACGCGCCGGTCTCCTGCGACCAGGCCAGCAGCACCGGCGCGAACGCCTCGTTGACCTCGAACACGTCGATGTCGTCCACGGACAGCCCGGCTCGCGTTAGAGCTTTCCGCGTCGCCGGGATCGGCCCGGTCAGCATGAACACCGGGTCGTCGCCGACCACGGTGAGCGCGTGGATCCGGGCCAGCGGCGTGAGACCGTGCACGCGCAGCGCCTCCTGCGACGCGATGAGCACGGCGGCCGATCCGTCGGAGATCTGCGACGACGTGGCGGCGGTGACCTCCCAGCCGTCGCGCAGCGGCGCCAGGCCCGCCATCTTCTCCAGCGACGTGTCCCGGCGCGGACCCTCGTCGGTGTCCACGCCGTTCAGCGGCGCGATCTGGCCGGCGAACCTGCCCTCGTCGATCGCGCGCACCGCCCGCTGGTGGCTCTCCAGCGCGAACTCCTCAAGCTGGGTGCGCTTGAGATCCCACTTCTCGCAGATGAGCTGCGCACCGCGGAACTGCGAGATCTCCTGGTCCCCGTAGCGCTCCATCCAGCCAGGGCCTTGCGGGGATGGCATGCCCGCCCGCATCGCCAGCAGCACGCTGGAACCCATGGTGACCACGCTCATGCTTTCCGCGCCCGCCGCCACGACCAGGTCCTGGGTACCGGACAGCACAGCCTGGGCCGCGAAATGCACCGCCTGCTGCGAGGAGCCGCACTGCCGGTCGACGGTGACACCAGGAACGCTCTCCGGCAGCCCGGCGGACAGCCAGGCGTTCCGCGCGATGTCAAAGGTCTGCGGGCCGATCTGGGAGACGCAGCCCATGATCACGTCGTCCACCGCGGCCGGGTCGATGCCGGTCCGCTCGATCAGTGCGCGGAGGCTGTGTGCGGCGAGGTCTACCGGATGCACGCCGGACAGGCCGCCGTTCCGCCTGCCGATCGCGGTGCGAATCGCACCGGCTATGTACGCCTCAGCCATCCCGTCCTCCGGTACTCTGTTTGGTAGCACTATCGCTCACGGTACCCGGTACGGACATATCGGGTACAGGAGGCGGCATGACGACTGGATTGATCCTGCTTGCGCTGCTGGCGCTGGCCGCTGGGTTCTTCTACACGAAGGCCCGCGGCAAGCTGAAGCTACCCGTTTCCGGAAAGCACTGGAAGGGCGCGATCATTGTATTCGTGCTCCTTGTGCTGTTGTTCTATGCCTCTTCGCACGGGCAGAACGGTCGCTAGGTGAGGTACCGCCGCTACTTACGCGGTACCTCAAACCACACCGCCTTGCCTTCTGGCGTGGGCCGTGACCCCCAGCGGGTGGCCAGCTGCTCGACCAGATACAGGCCACGCCCGCCCTCATCGGTCTCGCCTGCCGTCCTGATCCTCGGCAGCCGCAGATCCGGGTCGAAGACCTCGACCCAGACCGCGTTGGCCCCGCGCCGCAGCCGCAGCGCGAACTCCTTGGCCGGCGTGCTGGACTGCTGCTCGCGTCCGCCAAGCACCACGTCCCAGGCCGGAGCCACACCGTCAGGTACGGCTGGCGCGGCGGCAGCCGCGGTGCCGGAGGCGGCGGCCGGGGCTGGCGAGCCCGCGGGGACTGGCAGCGGCACCGACTCCAGGTCCAGGTCGAAGCGCCGGCCGGGACTAGGCGTGACCGACGCGTGCAGCACCGCGTTGGTGACCACTTCCGACACCAGCAGGCAGGCTAGTTCGGTCTGCTCCGGGTCCATGCCCCAGGACCGGAACGTCTGCGCCGCGACCCGCCTGGCCTCGGAGACCATGATCGGCTCGGCCGGGAAGACCTGTTCGCGCGAGGCCAGTTCTTCCGGTGAGGACCTCGCCACCAGGATCGCCATGTCGTCGTCGATGTCACCGGGGACCGCGTACTCGGCCGCGGTCGCGACCACGTCCGGGTCGCCGCTCGCGGCGGCCGCGCGGACCGCGTGCCGCAGCATCTCGGCCGCCTCGTCCTCGGTGTAGTGGCCCGAACCGTCCGCCCTGGTCCGCCGGTCGGTCAGCCCGTCGGTGAAGAACACGAGCACCGCGCCCGACGGGAAGTGGATCGTCTCTTCCTTGTAGGTGGGCAGCCCGGGTATGCCGCGCCCGCGCACGCCGAGCAGAACGCCCTTGTGCATGAACTCCAGTTGCCGCGCCTCGCCGTCGCTGACCATGACCGGCGCGTCGTGCCCCGCGTTGGCGAAGGTGAGCTCGCGCGACCAGGCGTCGTAGATCATGTAGATGCAGCTCGCGGTCGGCGGATCGGTGACGGCGCCATCCGGGCCTGACGGCGCGAGCGAACGGCACCACTCGTCAAGCTTGCGCATGATGTCGGCCGGCGACTTCTCGTCCTGCGCGAACGCGCGCAGCGCCGCCCGGAGCTGACCCATGATCGCGGCCGCCCTGGCGCCGCGCCCCTCCACGTCCCCGATGACGATGCCGACCCGGCCCGCGGCGAGCGGGATGATGTCGTACCAGTCCCCGCCGACCTGGGTCTGGATGCCTTGCCCCTGTGTCTCCAGCGGCTTGGCGGGCACGTAGCGGCAGGCCACCTCCAGACCGTCGAGTTCGGGGATGGCCTGGGGCAGCAGGCTCTTCTGGAAGGCGAGCGCCGTCTGCCGTTCGGCCTCGAACAGCATGGCGTTGTCGATCGCGACGGCCACCCGGCTGGCGATCGCGCCGATCAGCTCGCCGTCGGCCGTGTCGTAGTGCGGTTCGCGGCGGTCGGTCAGCTGGGACAGCGCCAGGCTCATCACGCCGAGCAGCACGCCCCGCGCGTACAGCGGAGCGGCCACCGCCGAGGTCAGGCCCGCCGCGCGGGCAGCGGAGGCGCTGGCCTCGCTCGGCGCCTTGGCGATGTAGTTGTCGCCGGCGTCCAGTTCGCGGACCACCGTGTCGAGCTCGGCCATCGCGCGCTGGCAGAAGTGGCCTTCCGGGTAGTGGATCTGCTGCCCGTTCTCGGCCCAGGTACCCGGCGGCGGCATCCAGTCGCTCGCGTGCCGTTGCACGCGGCGCACCAGCACGTCGCCCTGGAACAGGTCGATGAAGCAGTGGTCGGCGAACTGCGGGACGAGCAGTTCGGCGACGTGCCGCAGCGTGGCACCGATCTCCAGCGAGCCGGCCAGCCGTTCACCGACGCGCTCGAGCAGGGCGATCCTGTCTTCTTCGCTGCGGCCGGCCCGCTGGCTGATCTCGCGAGCCAGCAGCACTGTCCCGTCGATGTCGCCACCCGGATGGCGCAGCGGCACGGCGATGACGCGGATCAGCGCGTGCGTCCCGTCGCCCCTGGTGGTCTCGAACGTGCCCTCCCAGGAGCGGCCGCGCAGCACCTGCTCGGTCATCTCCTCCACCTGCCGCAGGTCCGCGTCCGCCACCAGGCCCAGGGAAACCACGGGCTGGCCCGCCATCGCGGCCGCGTCCTGGGCAACGCGGAACGTACGGGCCGCGGACTCGTTCATGTACAGCAGATTGCCGAGCCGGTCCGCGACGACGACGGCGATGTCCGCCATGCCGAGGATCATGTTGGCCGGCAAGTATGCCTCGAACGCGGCCTCGTCCCAGCTAACCCAGTCCGTCATGGGCAAGCTCCGTAGCGGGGACTGGTGACACGAATACGTGCGACGCGATGTGAGCGGGGAACTCCGCCGGGCTAGTGTCCATCGACTCGCCTGCCGTCACTGCGACACCATGTTCGCCAGCCATGAGTATCACCTCGCGTCCCGGTTGTATCCCGGCACGCCGAAGTTTAAGCATCAGATCAAGGTCGCTTTGAATTTGCTCGCTGATGCGGCGCACGACGACGCGTGTGGCGGCATCCCCCGACTCCCCCGCGACGTCCGTCATGGTCGCGCCGGCGTCGCGCTCGACGGCCAGCACGCGCGCTTTTACCCGGTCCGGCAGGCCCAGTTCGGCCAGCCCGGGAATGATGTTCCCGTGCGGGCACAGCACCGGGTAATCGAGCAGCTCGAGTACCCGCTGCTCCACGCTCTCCGAGATCACGTGCTCCCACCGGCAGGCCTCGATGTGGACTTCCTCCCAGGGCATCTTGATCACGTCGATGAGCAGGCACTCGGCCAGCCGGTGCTTGCGCATCACGCGCGTCGCCAGCGCCCGGCCCGCGTCGCTCAGCGCGAGCTGCCTGTCATTCTCCACGTGCAGCAGCCCGTCCCGCTCCATCCGGGCGACCGTCTGGCTGACCGTGGGGTTGCTCTGCGCCAGGCGTTCGGCGATCCGGGCGCGCAAGGGTACGATGCCCTCCTCTTCGAGCTCGAAGACGGTGCGAAGGTACATCTCCGTCGTGTCTATGAGGCCGTGCGCAGTCAACTCCTCATCCCTCCTGCTGTGATGCTATGCCGGAGAGCCGCCAGAGGTGGAAACGCGCCCGCATCTCATGGTGAAAGGCGCTCAATTTCCCAGCTTACGACGGCCCGCCGGTAGCGGAGCCGGTCGTGCAGCCGGTACCGGCCCGACTGCCAGAATTCGACGGTCTCCGGCGCCAGCAGGTACCCGCCCCAGAAGTCCGGCATCGGCACCTCGGTTCCCTCCGGCCAGCGCCGGTCCAGCTCAGCGGCCCTGTCATCGAGCTGGGCCCGGTCACTGAGTACCGTCGACTGGCGGCTGGCCCAGGCGCTCAGCTGGGACCCGCGCGGCCTGGACCGGAAGTAGGGCTCGCTTTCCTGCTGGGACAGCATGGTCACCGGGCCTTCCGCGGTCACCTGGCGGCCCAGCGGATACCAGGGGAAGATTACGCAGGCGCGCGGGTTCGCCGCGAGGTCCTGGCCCTTCCGCGAGGTCCGGTTGGTGTAGAAGGTGAAGCCCTCGGGGCCGTGTGACTTCAGCAAGACGGTCCTGGCCCTCGGCAGGCCCTGACCAGACACAGTGGCGAGCACCATGGCGGTCGGCTCCGGCAGCTCCGGCCTGGGCAGGCTGGCCGCGTCTGCCATCCAGCGGGCAAACTGCTCCATCGGGTCATCAGCCATCATGTCTGGCGACAAGCCGGGCGAATCGCTTTGGCTCTGTGTCATGCCCGAATGGTAATGAGCCTCACCCGCGTTTCGGGTATCGCCACTCAGAGCAGGACCGTTGAAAGAACGGTCCAGGAGCCCTAAATCGGTCCAGGAGCCTAAAGGAGGCATTGATGTCGGACTTCAAGCCAGGACTCGAGGGAGTTATCGCCTTCGAGACTGAAATCGCCGAGCCGGACAGGGAAGGCGGCGCGCTCAGGTACCGCGGAGTCGACATCGAGGAACTGGTCGGGCACGTGCCTTACGGGCACGTCTGGGGTCTGCTCGTGGATAACGCGTTCGCGCCAGGGCTGCCGCCCGCCGAGCCGTATCCCATCCCGGTCCATTCCGGCGACATCCGGGTTGACGTCCAGAGCGCCCTGGCCATGCTGGCACCGGCCTGGGGTATGCGGCCGCTGCTCGACATCAGCGACGATCAGGCCAGGGATGACCTCGCCAGAGCGTCAGTGATGGCGTTGTCGTTCGTGGCCCAGTCCGCCCGCGGCATCGGCTCGCCGATGGTGCCGCAGCGCACGGTGGACGAGGCCAGCACGATCACCGAGCGATTCATGGTCCGCTGGCGCGGGGAACCCGACCCCAAGCACGTCAAGGCGGTCGACGCCTACTGGGTGTCGGCGGCCGAGCACGGCATGAACGCCTCCACGTTCACCGCTAGGGTCATCGCCTCCACCGGCGCCGACGTGGCCGCCGCGCTATCTGGAGCCGTGGGCGCCATGTCCGGCCCGCTGCACGGCGGCGCGCCCGCCCGGGTGCTGTACATGATCGAAGAGGTCGAGCGGACCGGCGACGCCGGCGCCTACGTGAAATCGGTCCTTGACCGCGGCGAGCGGCTGATGGGCTTCGGCCACCGGGTCTACCGGGCCGAGGACCCTCGCGCCCGGGTGCTGCGCAGGACCGCGAAGGAACTCGACGCGCCCAGGTACGAGGTCGCGCGTGCCCTGGAAACGGCGGCGCTGGCTGAACTGCACGCCAGGCGTCCGGACCGGGTGCTGGAGACCAACGTGGAATTCTGGGCGGCGATCGTGCTGGACTTCGCGGAGATTCCGGCGCACATGTTCACCTCGATGTTCACCTGCGCGCGGACGGCCGGCTGGGCGGCGCACATCCTGGAGCAGAAGCGGACCGGCAGGCTGGTCAGGCCCTCCGCCCGGTACATCGGCCCCGCCGCACGCCCGGTGCGCGACGTGCCCGGTGCCGCCGAGGCCGTTGACCACTAACATAAACGGGTGAGCACCCTCGTCATCCCCTCCCAGCTCAGGCCCTCCGACGGCAGATTCGGCAGCGGCCCGAGCAGGGTGCGCGAGGAGCAGCTGACCATGCTCGCGGGCGCCGGACGAGCCTACATGGGTACGTCGCACCGCCAGCCGCCGGTCAAGTCGCTGGTCCACCGCATCCGTACCGGCCTCAGTCAGCTGTTCCGCCTGCCCGACGGCTACACGGTGGCGCTGGGCAACGGCGGAACCAGCGCGTTCTGGGATGCCGCCGCGTTCGGGCTGATCAAGCAGCACTCCCAGCACCTGAGCTTCGGCGAGTTCTCGGCCAAGTTCGCCGGGACCGTGACCAGGGCGCCGTGGCTGACCCGGCCGACCGTGGTGGAGTCGGTACCGGGCACGCATCCGCTGCCCTATGCCGAGCCCGGCGCGGACGTGTACGCGCTCACCCACAACGAGACCTCGACCGGTGTCGCGACACAGATCGCGCGGGTGCCCGATGCCGACCCGGACTCGCTGATCGTGGTCGACGCGACCAGCGCGGCCGGCGGCATGGGCGTCCAGGCCAGCGAGTTCGATGTGTACTACTTCGCCCCGCAGAAAAGCTTCGGCGGCGACGGCGGGCTGTGGATCGCCCTGCTCTCCCCAGCGGCCGTTGACCGGGTGCTGGAGGTCGCGGCCAGCGGCCGGTACATCCCGGACTTCCTCTCGCTGCGCATCGCGCTGGAGAACTCGGAGAAAGACCAGACGTACAACACCCCGGCGGTGGCGACGCTGTTCCTGCTGGCCGAGCAGATCGAGTGGTTGCTCGGCCAGGGCGGCCTTTCCTGGGCGTCGGCGAGGACGGCACGATCGGCCGGGATCCTTTACGACTGGGCCGAGCGCACCGGCTACGTGACCCCGTTCGTCACCGACCCCGCGCAACGGTCTCAGGTCGTCGGCACGATCGACGTCCTCCCGCAGTCGGGACTGGCCGCGGACGACATCGCCGCTACGCTAAGAGCGAACGGAATCGTCGACACCGAGTCGTACCGCAAGCTCGGCCGTAACCAGTTGCGAATAGGCATGTTCCCCGCCGTGGATCCGTCCGACGTCGAGGCACTCACCGGCTGCGTCGACTACGTCGCCAGCCACCTAGGCGCTGGCTGACCGGCGCAACCGTGCGACAATGGGCTTATGCAGCGCCCGCAGACCGCATTAGCTCCGCCGAATTCCGCCCCCACGGGTGAGGTCATGCGGCTGTTCGTCGCGATAGCGCCACCGCCTGACGTGCTGGATGAGCTCGACGCACTGGCGGCCCCGTTCCGTACGGCCCGCACCGATCTGCGCTGGACCAGCAGGGAGGCGTGGCACGTCACGCTCGCGTTCCTCGGCGAGGTCAACGAGACCGCGCTGACCAGGCTGCTGCCGCGGCTGGAACGGGCCGCGCACCGCCACGCCGAGATCAAGCTCGCGTTCGCTGGCGCCGGCGCCTTTCCTGATCCGCTCCGGGCCAACGTGCTGTGGAGCGGGTTGTCCGGTGACTTGAGGGCGCTGGGGAACCTGGCCGCCTCGGTGGCCGCGGGCGCGCGGCGGGCCGGAGCGCCGCCAGCGGGCAAGAACCGCCGTTTCCAGCCGCACCTGACGCTGGCCCGGTGCCGGCTGCCCGCGGACGTCAGCGGAATCGTCGCCGGGCTCGCCGGATATCAGGGCCAGGCATGGAACCTCGACCAGATTCACCTGGTGCGCAGCCATCTGCGCGGGCCCGCCAAACCCACGTACAGCAGCGTCGCCTGCTGGGCGCTGAGCGGCAACGAGCCTTGCGGTTACGAGGACTGACTGAGCTTTTCCAGTATCGGCACCGCCGCGCGCAGCGTTGCTCGCTCGCCGGCCGACAGGTCGGTCATCTGGCGGGCCAGCCAGGCGTCCTTGCGCCGCCGCACCCGCTGCACCAGCGCCCGGCCCTCTTCGGTCACCGTGAGCACCGCCTGGCGCCGGTCGGTCGGATGCGGCGACCTGTGCACGAGGTTGCGTTCCTCGAGCACCGCGATCACCCGCGTCATCGACGGCGGCTGGACCTTCTCGTGATCCGCCAGCTCGCCCGGCGTCATGCTCTGGTGCTTCTCCAACGCGGACAGCGCCGCGAGCTGGGTCTCGGACAGCATGGCCTCGGGCAGGCCCGATGAGGTCCGCTGGGCGCGCAACCTGCGCGCGAGCCTGCTCACCGAGATCCGCAGCGCGGTGGCCAGCCCGGCGTCAGTCGTGGTCTTCGTCATCGTTGTCATGTGCACGTACCTCTGTCGGCCACCTGGAGCGGTGCCCTAAGTACACCACACCAAAGCGGCTAATCGGTGCAGGGTGCCTTGTCCTCGGTGCCTGTCCCGAGCGGTGCGGCGTAGCCTTGTCTGTGTGCAGCCAGACCGCCCGCCCCAGCCGCCGCCACTCGAGGCCAACGACCAGTTGGTCACGGGCGTCGTCACCGCCGCCTGGGCAATTGCCTTCGTGGTGCTGCTGGTCGTCAGGGACAGCCTGCCCGCGGGAAGCCGCTGGTGGGTCTGGACCTGCGCCACCGGGCTGGGCATGGGCGTGTTCGGCTTGTGGTACGTGCCCAGGCTGAAGAGCTCCCGCGCTCGCGCCGCCGCGCGCCGGCAGGCGTCGGCCGCGTCCGAGTTATGTCGTTTCCCCGCCTTGTGACTTCAGAGGCAGGCCCACCGAGGCAGGCCCGCGGTCAGCTGGAGCCGCGGGATAGGGGCTCGAACACGGTCTCTTCGACCGAAACGCCTGGCATGTCCACCAGGTCGTAGCCGAACTCGTCGATGACCGGAGCGACGGCACGGGCCACCTCGGCGGCCATGGCCTCCGAATGGGCGCCGCAGCCGTGGTCGGCGGAGACGACACGGCCGTCGTCCGGCGCGTACTCGTTCGCGCAGGCGCCGAACAGCAGGCCCAGGTCGCCGCTCAGCGGTACGAAGAAGCCGCAACTGGCGCAGTGTGCGGGTGCCGCGTGCGCCAGCGGTGACTTGGGTCCGTGATCGCTTGAGTGCCAGCGCACGGACGCCGACTCGCGGCCTACGGCGGACAGCACGCGGGAACGCCCCGGGCGGGCGTCCTCGTCGGCATACCAGTCGGTGACCGAGTCGTCGCCGTCGATCAGCATCAGCGGCACCAGCCGCTCGTCGTCCGGTGGGGCTGGCATCAGGTCGCCGACACCCAGATCTCCCGGCAGCAGCCGGTCGTGCCACGGCACCCAGGGCGGAGCGAGCAGGGCGCCAGGCCCCGGCAGCAGCACGGTCTCACTGACCGTAATCAGCTTGGCGCGCGGCGCCCTGACCACCGTGACCGCCCAGCGCCAGCCGAAATACGCCGGATCCAGGCAGTCGAACAAGTGTGTTACGACGCGTTCTGCTTCGGCGGTTACGCCGGCGTGGGTGCCGACCTGATCCGCGCCTGCGACGTCTTCCGCCGCGGCACGAGCTAGGTCAACAGCCTGCGCACAGGCCTGGTCTGGTTCCCTGCGGGTGTTCACGATTACCAATTCTCGCTTATCCCAGTAGCTGTCGACTCGCCCTGGTGGCGGGAACCAAGAATACTAAGAGGATGCGGATGGGCGATGCGTTCCGCCGAATGGGCGACGCGGCCGACGCGACGGGGACCGCCGTCAAGTCGGGCGCGCGAGCCAGCGCGTCCGCGACCCGCAAAACCGGGGGCTTCATCCACCGCCTGACCGGCGCCTCCGGAGCCGGCCGGACAGGCCTTGGCACTCTCTTCGAACTGACCTCCATCAGCGGCGCCGCCGACATGTTCGTCACGGTCGCGCTCGCCGGGACGATCTTCTTCAGCGCGTCCGTGGACCAGGCCCGCGGGAAGGTCGTCCTGTTCCTGATCGTCACCATGGCTCCGTTCGCCATCCTCGCCCCGTTTATCGGGCCCGCCCTTGACCGCATGCAGCAGGGCCGCAAATACGTGCTCTCGGGCACGCTGATGGCCCGCGGCCTGCTGGCCTGGGGGATGTCGGCGGCCATCGGAAACACCGTGACGCTGCTGCCGGCGGCGTTCGGCATCCTGGTGCTGCAGAAGGCGTACGGCGTGGTAAAGGCCTCGATTACACCGCGGCTGCTGCCCCCCGAGATCCCGCTGGTGGCCGCGAACTCCCGGTCAGGGCTGCTGGCGCTGGCCGGCTCCACGGCCGCGGCCGGCGTCGCGGCCGGCGTGCAGGAGCTGCTCGGCCCCGCCTGGGTGCTCAGGGTGGGCACGCTCGTCTACCTCGCCGCCATGCTGCTCGCGCTCCGCCTGCCCGACCAGATCGACATCCCTCGCGTTAAACCAGCCGCTACGGCACCTGG
>DASXDG010000375.1:0-11066 GCA_036490795.1 Streptosporangiaceae bacterium | reverse complement strand
ACCGGTATCAGTGTTGTCAATGAGGCATGTGTGACCTGTTGGCCTGGGCCGCGACACAGTTAACGTGTCGGATTTCCCCTTCGTGGAGCCTTACCCCCCATTTTCGAGGGTCAGACCTCCACAAAGGGATAAACGCACACGCTATCGGGTCCGGCGGGCCTCCGGGGTGAGGTGCGACCACCGGAGCCGGCCGTCCACCACACGGTTGCGGCGTGTGTTGCCACCGTGACTGGATGGTCGATGACCCCAGCCGATGGCCCCAGCCGATGGCCCGGCCGATGGCCCGGCCGATGACCCCCGGCCGATGATTCCTAGAGCGGCATGACGATCGTTGCCATGCGCGACTATCCCGCCGTGATGAGGTCCTTGGCCTGGGTGGTTGCGGTGTATTCGACGGAGTAGCCGATCCGTTCGTAGAGCCCCACCGCGCCGGTCAGCGAGTCCCCGTCGACCAGGAGCGAGGTCGTATCGAGCCCGGCGGCCCGGCCGGCGGCCAGCGCCCGGGAGAGCATGGCCGAGGCGATGCCACGGTTGCGCCCCGCGCGCCGGGTGCCGACGATGCCTATGTACAGGTCCCTGGAACCGGTGGCTTTGGTGGCCGCCTCGTGCTCGTAGCTGAGCACGACCCCGATGGCCTGACCATCGGCATAGGCAACGTAGCTGAACTCGGGCCGGAATGACTCCTGGGCGACGATGTGCGCCCAGGACTCGGCGCTGGACTCGGTGGATCCCCAGTGGTCCTGAAACGCCTCGTTGCGCACCTGACGGGCGGCCTCGGACCTGTCCGGGGTGAAGACCTCGATCTCCACGCCGTCCGGCGCGGGGGTCACTCCGGCCGGCGATCGGCTGCTTGACTGGGCCGACAGGTCCATCCGCATCGTGTTCCACCAGCGCACCGGGCGGTAGCCGTGCGCGGCGAATAGCGCCTGTTCGCCGGCGTTGCCGGGGGCGCCATGCGCCTGCAGCGTCAGCGCGCGCCCGGGGTGACGTCTCTCGTGCAGCGGGATAGCCGCCTGCTCGGCCCAGTCAAGCAGCCGGCCGCCGAGCCCGCGGCGGCGGTACCGCGGATGTACCGCCCCGTTCAGCCGCATCGCGTGTGCCCGTTCACCGAAGGGCCTGGTAATAAGGAACGCGCAGGCGACCATCGCGTCCTCGTCGAAGGCCGCGATCGAGCCGCCGGCGAAGTCGGAGTCGGGATACCCGAACAGTTCGCGCAGGTCCTGCTCTCCGTAGTAACGGGGGTCGCTTTCCGTCTTCGCGACGGCGTCCAGCATGACCGCCCATTCCGGGACGTCACCCAACTCGATCGCCCGCCAGCCAAGGGCGCCGTTATCGGTCATGCCCAGACAATACCCAGTCAGGCGCAAGGCGGCGCGGGAGCAACCGTTGGGTTCACCGACGGCATTATCGTCGGCACCGCTGTCGGGTAGAAGCACTGCGACACCGTGGGCGATGGCTTGGTGGGGCGCGGCCGCGGCGCCTGCGTGATTGCGGCCGGTGTCGGCGATGGCGGCAGCGTGGTGGCCGGCGGCGGGGCGATATAGCTCGACGATTCGGTCGACGGGCTCGGTGACGGCGACGTCGTGGGCGAGGCGGACGGGATAGGCGACGGGGTGGAGCTGGTCGCGACGGGGACCGGCGCCGCCTTGTGCGTGGCGTTCACCGTCGTCGCGGTGGCCGACGAGCCGTGTGCGAACAGCAAGAAGACGACGATCGCCACCCCGGCGACGCCGGCCACGACGATGGCGCCCACCACCGCTATCGCGGAGCGGAAGCTCGTCTCCTCCATCCAGGTGTTGAACGCGACCCGGATGCGCCTCCCACGGTTCACGACACAGCACGATACAGGGGCAAATGGATATATATGCCGGAACAGAGCGCTCAGTCGTTACCAGTGATCTGGGCGGCGATCATGGTGGCGCCACGGGCGGTCAGCCAGGGCGTGGTCGCCGGGTAGAGCGGCACCCCTAGTTCGTCGCTCAGCAGGTCGCGCCAGGCCGGGTTGCGGCTGCCGCCACCGCCGAGCAAGACCTTCTCCGGCACGCACCCGGCCGCGCGCAGGTCATCGAGCCGCTGCCTGAGCAGGCCCGCGACCCCGGTTAGCGCCGCACTCATCAGGTCATCGCGGGTATGCGCCAGCGTCACCCCCGACCAGCCCCCTCCGGCGCCGGCCGCCTCATCACGGGGGCGTTCTGTCACCAGTTCCGGGTTGAACACCGGCGGTCGCGATGCCGCCGCCGCGGCGTTCGCGGCGCAACCGTACAGTTCGTCCCAGCTCGCGCCAAGAACGCCGCGAACCCAGTTGAGCGCGGCACCGACGTTCTGCGCGCCGCCGAGCCGGAACAGGCCCCCGTCCGCCGCGCGGAACAGGCTGGTCCGCCCGGTCGGGTCACCGTCCGCGGCGGAGCCGGCCGGCATGATCCACTGGCCGCCGGTGCCCAGCGTGAGCAGTGCCCATTCGGGCCCCGGCAGGCTGGCCGCCAGCAGGGACGCGGCCGTGTCGGAGGCACCGGTCGCCACCGGGATACCGGGCCGCAGCCCCAGTTCCGCAGCGGCCTCAGGGAGCAACGCGCCGGCCCGCTCAGCGCAGCCGCGGACCGGCGGGAGCAGGCGGCTGTCCAGGCCCAGGCCGTCCACGACATCCTGCGCCCACGCGCCGCGGGAGAGGTCGTACAGGAGCGTGCCCGACGCATCGGTCGGGTCGGTGGCCGGCTCACCGGTCAGGCGGAAGCGCAGCCAGTCCTTCGGCTGGAACTGCCAGCGCGCGGCGGCGTAGGCGTCCGGCTCGTGCCTGGCCAGCCAGGCCAGCAGCGGGCCCGCCATTCCCGGGGCCGGCGCGTTGCCGAGGACGGCGAGCGAACGCGCACTCAGCCCGCGGTACGCCGCGGCCTGCGCCGTGGCCCTGCGGTCCAGCCAGAGGATGGCCGGGCGGAGCACCACTGATTGTTCTGATACAAGCAGGACCCCGTGCATCTGCCCGGTGACGGCGATCGCCGCTACCGGGCCCACGGCGGCCGTACGGACAGCGGCAACGACGGCGCGCCACCAGTGCGCGGGATCGGTTTCCGCCCAGCCGTCGCGCGGGACGGCGATCTCATAGCCCGCGGCGCCACGGCCGAGGACGGTGCCGTCCGGCGCGCACAGCATCGCCTTCGCCTGGCTGGTTCCCAGATCGATGCCCAGCACGTTAATACCCGGCGCATTCACAAAGGAATATCTAGCATCATCCTGGTCGTCGGGTGCGCGGTCCCGGCCGCCGGCTCCACGGTCAGCATCAGATGATCACCTTGGCGCAGGCCGCTGGCGATGACCGGTCCGGTCATGCCGTGCGCGGGCGCGGGCAGCATTCCCGCCGGGCGGTCACCGCCGGGGCCGACCAGCCAGAGCTCATAAGAGGCCGAAGCGGGCAGGGCGGGCAGGCCGGTGGCCATGAAGACCAGCGCCCGCTTCTGATGCGACATCACGATCCTGGCCGTCCCGCCGCCGGCGACACGGCCGCTCATCATCGTCGCGTCCCTGGCGGTCATCACCGCGGCGATGGCCTGATCGCGTTGCTGCGCTTGGCCGAGCTGCTGGCTGTTGTCGCTGTTGGCCAGGCCGAAGACGGTGGCGACAGCGATGAGCCCCGCGGCGGCCGGCGCGGCGATCAGCAGGACGCGCCGGTTGGTGAGGCGCGGCTTCGCGATGGTGACCGGTGCGTGCTGCCGCGTGCTCCGGGCCGCGGCTATGACCTGCTCCTTCAATGCTGACGGCGGCGACACCGAGGTTGCCAAGGCGAGCCTGGCGGTGGCCTCGCGCAGCTCGCTGACCTCCTGTGAGCAGGCGTCGCAGCGGGTCAGGTGATGCTCGAACCGGGCCCGGTCCTGCGGCTCGAGCGCGTCCATCGCGTACGCGCCGGCCAGGGTGTGCGGCTCTTTCCTGCCATGGAGAATCCTCACATCGCCACCCCCAGGCAGTCGCGGAGCCGGATCAGCGCATCCCGCATCCTCGTCTTGACCGTGCCCGCGGCGACGCCGAGCAGGGCCGCCACCTCGTTGTAGGTGTAGCCGCCGTAATAGGCCAGCGTGACCGACTCCCGCTGCAGATCGGTGAGCGTGCCCAGGCAGCGGCGGACCCGCTCTTGCTCCAGGTTCGACTCGACCGCCTCCGCGACCTGGTCGAAGGGGATCTCGGCGCGGGCTGAGCGCTGTTCGCGTTCGGTCGCCCGCTGCGCCGAGCGGACCCGGTCCACCGCACGGCGGTGCGCCAGCGTCATGACCCACGCCATCGCCGTCCCCCGCTCCGGCGTGAACCGGAAGGCCGAACGCCACACCTCGAGCAGGACCTCCTGGGTGACTTCCTCGGACTGGGCGGGATCGCGGATGACCCGGGTGACGATGCCGAGCACCGGTCCCGACACCTGGTCGTAGACTGCGTCGAACGCATCCTCGTCGCCTCTGGCAACCAGGGCGAGCTGGTCCTCGAGCGCTAGCCTGCCGTGCTCGGGGCGCGTTGCCGGATCTGGGACCGTCACGACTGATATTCGTAGCAGGCTTGCTTCACGGATTGGTGCTCTCGCGGAGCAATACTCCGGTGTGGCGGCACCGAATAGAGGGTATGGCAATGGATTCTGAGGACGGTGACAGCGGCGAGGGCCGTTTGGTGACACTGCGCAGCTTGGTGACACTGCGTGGCGCCGTGGCGGGGGTGCTGGCGGGCGCGTGCGCGATTGGCGTGGGCCAGCTGGCGGCCGGGATCACCGGGGCGAGCAGCTCTCCCGTGGTCGCCGTGGGACAACTGCAGATCGACTTCACGCCGCCGTGGCTGAAGAACTTCGCGATCAATGAGTTCGGCTCCAACGACAAGACCGTGCTGGTGGGCGGGATCCTGGTCGTGCTCGCCTTGTTCGCCGCGCTGATCGGCATGCTGGCCATGCGGCGGCTGTGGTTCGGCATGGTCGGCGTGCTCGCGTTCGCCGTGGTGGGGCTGACCGCAGCCGCGACCAGGCCCACGGCGACGTTCTCCTCCCTGCTGCCGACGTTGTTCGCGGTGGCCACCGCCGCCGTGGTGCTGCGGCTGCTCGTGCCGCGGGCGTTCTGGACCCCGGACGACCCGGCACCGGACCGGCGGCGGTTTCTCGTCGCGAGCGTGACCACGGTGGCGGTCGCGGGCCTCGCGGGGGTGATCGGGCGAGGGCTGACCGAGCGGTCCAGCGTCACGAAATTCCGGACCGCGCTGCGGCTGCCCAAGCCGACGGTGACCGTACCGCCGCTGCCGGCCGGGGTGAACCTGCCGGTGCCCGGCATCTCGTCGTTCGTCACGCCCAACTCGCAGTTCTACCGGGTCGATACCGCGATCGTGCTGCCGCAGGTCGACCCGAGCAGCTGGCAGTTGCACATCCACGGGATGGTGGAACACGAGCTGCTGCTGACCTTCGACGACCTGATCCGCAGGCCGCTGATCGAGGACTACATCACGCTGTGCTGCGTGTCCAACCCCGTCGCCGGACCGTACGTCGGCAACGCACTGTGGCTGGGGGCATCGCTTAGCGCACTGCTCCGCGAGGCCGGCATCAAGGCGGGAGCGGACCAGCTGTACTGCACGTCGGTGGACGGGTTCACCTGCGGGACACCGGTGGCCACCGCCATGGACGGGCGGGACGCGCTGCTCGCGGTCGCCATGAACGGGCAGCCGCTGCCGGTCGCGCACGGCTTCCCGGCGCGGATGGTGATCCCTGGCCTGTACGGGTACGTGTCCGCGACTAAATGGGTGACCGACATCGAGGTGACCACGTTCGCCGCCAATCAGGCGTACTGGGTGCCGCGAGGCTGGTCACAGCAGGCGCCGATCAAAACCGAGTCGCGCATCGACGTCCCGACCGGCACCTCGCCGCTGACGCCGGGGAAGGTGACCCAGGTCGCCGGCGTGGCCTGGGCGCAGCACAAGGGCGTCGCGGCGGTCGAGGTGCGGGTGGACAACGGGCAGTGGCAGGAAGCCAAGCTCGCCGCCGTGCCCGGCATCGACACCTGGCGGCAGTGGGTCTACGACTGGACGCCGGGCGCGGCGGGCTCGCACGTGATCGAGTCGCGAGCCACCGACGTGACCGGCTACACGCAGACCTCGCTCCAGGAGCCGCCAGAACCCAACGGCGCCAGCGGCTACCCCATGGTCCAGGTGACAGTTAACTAGCTGCCAGTCAATGAGCTGCCGGTGCGGAGCGGCCGCAGGGCCTGCGCCCAGCGGGCCACCTCATCCAGCATGGCGGTGGCGGCGGTCTCCATCGCCTCGTCCGGCTTGAGGCGGCCGTCCTCGTCCAGGTGCTGGGCGACGAACGGGATGTTGACCGCGTCCATGACCGGCATCATCCGCAGCGCGGTCAGCACCTGCTTGAGCATCTGGGTGGCGCGGGTGCCGGCCCCGACGCCGCCGTAACTGGCGATGCCGGCCGGCTTGTCCCGCCACTCCTTGTTCAGGTAGTCGAGCGCGTTCTTGGTGGCCGCGTTGAAGCCGTAGTTGTACTCAGGGATCACGAACACGAACGCGTCGGCCGGGCTGACCACCGCGCTCCAGTCCTTGGTGTGCTGGTGCACATACTCGCCGAAGCGCGGGTGCTTGGGCTCGTCGAACATCGGCAGATTCTGCTCGGCGAGGTCGGCGACGCGCACCTCGAAGTCACCCCTGGCCCTGGCCCGCTCGACGATCCAGTCGGCGACGGCCGGACCGACCCGGCCCGGGCGGGTGCTGCCGATGATGACCAGAAGGACAGGCTTGGTCACGAATCTCACCTACTTGCATTTTCAAGCTTCCATAGGGTCAGCCAACCTTACCCACGCCGCCAGCCGCCGGCTAACGAAGGGTTTCGTTCGCTCCTGCCGGGTTAGTTGAAAGCAGACGCATTCCCGGCAGAGTGAGGCGAACCGATATGACAGTCCCGGTGCGGCAAGAAGAATTGGAGCCAAGGCCCCGGGTGGACGCACGTCAGCTATGGGCAGGTGGTGCGGCGACCGCTGTGGTCGCGGCGCTGGTCGCGCTGGCCGGCATCTTGATCTGCCGGTGGCTCCTGCACATCCCGGTCCTGGCCCCGAAGAATGACGGCGCCTGGGGCGACGCGTCGACTGGCGAGTACATGCTGGTCGCGGCCGCGGTGGCGGTGGTGGCGACGGCCCTCATCTACCTGCTCGCGATCGCCACGCCGAAGCCGAGCGCGTTCTTCGGCTGGATCATCGGCCTGGCCACGCTGGTCGCGGTGGTCTTCCCGTTCAGTACGACCGCCGAAGTGTCGCAGAAGCTGGGCACGGCCGCGGTGAACCTGGTGCTCGGCATCGCGATCGGTTCCCTGCTGAGCGGCGTGGCCACCCGCTCCATGCGGCTGAGCATCCCCACCGAGACCTACGAGCCGGCCGGCCACCAGCACGTCCGGGCCACCCCCGGCGACTACGACCGGGGCGGCTTCGATCGCTAGCCCGCCGCTGAGCCCCCGGCCCGACGGGCAAGTCCCGCTCCCGATCGGGCCGGGTCCGTCCTGCTCCAAGATCGTTAGTTAGGGAAATGAAACGAAGGACGTTATTGTTAGTCTGTCCTGGCGGAGGGCAGGCTAAGGAGGACGGGGCGACGTCAGCGCAAGGATGGCTCAGAAGGCTGGCAGGCTACTGCTGGCAGTACCGGCGTAACGTCTCGATCGCCCTGGCGGGCGCCTTGCTGGCGTCCGCGGCGACAGCGGCTGTGCCGCTGATTCAGCGGCAGATCATCGACAACGTCATCGTCACCCACAAGCAGTCGATCTGGCCGCTGGCGGTGGCGCTGCTCGTCACCGCTGTGCTCAGCTTCGCCGGGATTTACCTGCGGCGGTACCGGGGCGGGCAACTCTCCCTTGACGTTCAGTACGACCTGCGCAACGACCTGTTCGGCGCGCTCACCGATCTGGACGGCGCGCGCCAGGACGAGATCCACACCGGCCAGCTGGTGGGCAGGTCCATCACCGACCTGAACATGGTGCAGAGCATCCTGTCCATGGTGCCGGTCACGCTCGGCAACATGGCCCTTTTCGTCCTGCAGTTCATCATCATGCTGGTGCTTTCGCCGGTGCTGACGCTGGTCGCCGTGGCCGTGGCACCCAGCCTGTGGTTCATCGCGCTAGCCGCCCGCAAGCGCCTGTTCCCGGCCAGCTGGCACGCCCAGCAGATCTCCGGCGACGTGGCCGGCATCGTGGACGAGAACATCGGCGGCGTGCGGGTCGTCAAGGGGTTCGGCCAGGAAGAACACGAGCAGGAGCGGCTGGAGGCGACAAGCGCCCGGCTGTTCGGCTCCCGGCTGCGCATGATCAGGCTCACCGCCAGGTACAACCCGGCGCTCACCGCCATCCCCGCGCTAGGCATGGTCGGCGTGCTGGCCCTCGGCGGCTGGCTCGCCATCCACGGCCAGATCACCCTCGGCACGTTCCTCGCGTTCTCCGCCTACCTGGCCCAGATGGTCGGCCCGGTCCGCACGCTTACCATGATGGTGACGATCGGGCAGGAGGCGCGGGCCAGCGTCGTCCGGGTGTTCGATGTCGTCGACTCCCGCCCGCTGATCACCGACAAGCCGGACGCGCAGCCGCTCCCTGAGGACGCCAACGGCGTCAGGTTCGAGGACATCGGCTTCAGCTACGTGAAGGACCAGCCGGTCCTCGACGGCCTGACTTTCTCCGTTGCCCCTGGCGAGACCGTGGCCATCGTCGGCGCGTCCGGCTCGGGGAAATCCACGATCGCGCAGCTGCTGCCCCGCTTCTACGACCCGTCCGCCGGCACAATCGCCATCGGCGGTCATAACATCGCCGGTGTTACCCGCCAGTCCCTGCGTGATTCCATTGGCCTGGTCATGGAGGACAGCTTCCTGTTCTCCGACACGGTGCGCGCCAACATCGCCTATGGCCGCCCGGATACCAAGCCCGAGGATGTCATCGCCGCGGCCAAGGCGGCGCAGGCGCACGAGTTCATTCTCCGGCTGCCGAAGGGGTACGACACGGTCATCGGCGAGCAGGGGCTGACCTTGTCCGGCGGTCAGCGCCAGCGGGTCGCCCTGGCCAGGGCGCTGGTCACCGACCCGAAGATCTTGCTGCTCGACGACGCCACCTCCGCCATCGACCCCCGCCTTGAGGCCGAGATTCACGCCGCGCTGCACGAGATCATGCGCGGCCGCACCACGCTGGTCATCGCTCACCGCCGGTCCACGCTGAACCTGGCGGACCGGATCGTCATGCTCGACCAGGGCAAGGTCGCCGACACCGGCACCTTCTCGGAGCTGGCCGAACGCAGCGATCTGTTCCGCATGCTGATCTCCGGCCCCGGTGACGACGACGTGGACCTAGCCGTCGAGCACGTCCAGTCCCGTAATGTGCTTGCCGACGGCGCTACCCGCGCCGAGGCCGCCGCGCCACGGCTAGGCCCGCCGGGCGGCGGGGCGCGTGGAGTCGGGGCCGGGAACATGACCGGGATGCTGGCCAGCCTGCCGCCCTCCCCCGAACTGCTCGCCGCGGTCGCCAAGCTCCGGCCGGTCAAGGACACGCCGAAGGTCGACATCGCCAAGGCGCGGGCGGGAGACCGGCACTTCTCGCTGGGCCGGCTGCTCAAGCCGCTGACCATCGCGCTGATCATCGGGCTGCTCCTGGACGGCCTGGACGCTGTTGCCGGGCTGGCGCTGCCGGCCCTGGTCCGCAACGGCATCGACAACGGCGTCGAGGACAAGGTGTTCCACGGCGTGATCGTGGTCTCCGTGATCGGGCTGGTGATCGTGCTCGCGGACTGGCTGGTCAACATCGCCGAGGCGATGGTGGTCGGCCGGAACGGGGAACGGCTGCTGTTCACCTTGCGGGTCAAGCTGTTCGCCCAGTTGCAGCGGCTCGGCCTTGACTTCTACGAGCGCGAGCTGTCCGGCCGCATCATGACCCGGATGACCACGGACGTGGACGCGCTGTCCAGCTTCCTGCAGACCGGGCTGATCACGATGGTGAGCGCGGTACTCACGTTCTTCGGCGTGCTCGCCGCGCTGCTGATCATCAACCTGAAGCTCGGCCTGGCCGTGCTCGTCATCTTCCCGCTGCTGGTCGTGGCGACGCTGGTGTTCCGCGCCAAGTCGTCGAAGGCCTACAACGAGGCCAGGGAGCGGGTCTCCGCGGTCAACGCGTACTTCGCCGAGAACGTCGCCGGGCTGCGGGTCACCCAGGCGTTCGACCGCGAGCCGGTGAACCGGGCCAGGTACGCGATGCTGAGCGACAGGTTCCGGGTGTCCCGGCTGCGCGCGCAACGGTACATCGCGATCTACTTCCCGTTCGTGCAGTTGCTGTCCACGATGGCGGGCGCGATCGTGCTGGTGATCGCCACCGGCGAGATCCGCAACGGCACGCTGACCGCTGGTGCGCTGATCGCCTACCTGCTCTACATCGACATGGTCTTCTCCCCCGTCCAGCAGCTCTCCCAGGTCTTCGACGGTTACCAGCAGGCCATGGTCGGCCTGAGCAGGATCACCGAGCTGCTGCGGGTCGGCACGTCCACGCCGGAGGCCGCCGACCCGATCGAGCCGGGCAGGCTGCGCGGCGCGATCGAACTGCGGGACGTCGACTTCTCCTACGGGACAGGAGACGAGAACGCGCTCAACGACGTGACGCTGACTGTGCGGCCCGGCGAGACCGTCGCGCTGGTCGGTCAGACCGGAGCCGGCAAGTCAACGCTGGTCAAGCTCATCGCGCGGTTCTACGACGTGACCGGCGGCCAGGTCCTGGTCGACGGCGTCGATGTGCGCGACTACGACCTGGCCGAATACCGGCACCGGCTCGGCGTGGTGCCCCAGGAGTCGTACCTGTTCGCGGGCACGGTCCGCGACGCGATCGCCTACGCCAGGCCGGACGCCACCGGCGAAGAGGTGGAGACCGCCGCCCGCGCGACCGGCGCCCACGACACGATCATGCGCCTGCCCGGCGGCTACGACCACGAAGTGGCCGAACGCGGCCGCAACCTGTCCGCCGGCCAGCGGCAGCTGATCGCGCTGGCCCGCGCCCAGCTCGCCGACCCGGCCATCCTGCTCCTCGACGAAGCGACCGCCGCGCTAGACCT
>DASXDG010000374.1:0-2189 GCA_036490795.1 Streptosporangiaceae bacterium | reverse complement strand
GTCAAAGACCCTCGCGTTGACGATCGCCGTTGCCTTGGACACGTCAGTGAAAGCCGTAGGAGCCGACTTCGTGCAGCATCGTGAGCACGGGGGGTTCATCGAACTGCTCGCCGGGGGTCGCGCGGAGCCGCTGGAAGGCCTTTAGCTGCTGCAGCACCTGCGGGCCTTCGTCCATTTCGGCGAAGGACACGAATGTCACCTTGTCTTCGAGCTGGAACGTCGCGTACCGCAGGCCCTTCGGCTGGACCGAACGCATCTCCTCGTACACCTCCTGGAGCAGCTCCAGGCCAGCTTCAACCCCATCGGGCCTGACCTTGCAGCGGATCATCACCTGCATGACGGCTCCTTGTCCCGGTCACCGGCGGCCTGACGCCCCCGATCTTTCACTGACAGCATGTATTTCGAAATACACTATGTCAAGCCAATGCTAAAATGATGGTCATGGCCACCCGGAAGTACGAGCAGCGCCTGCGAGCGGACGCGGCGGCGGAAACACGGCGCCGCATCCTCGACGCGGTCTACCAGTGGTTGCGTGAGGCGCCTTCGGAGCCGGTCAGCATCGACCGCATCGCCCGTATGGCCCGCGTCGCGCGGCCCACCGTCTACCAGGTCTTCGGCTCACGCGCCGGATTGTTCGAGGCGGTCGGGGCGGATCTGCTGGAGCGCGGCGGGTTCGGTCGCATGCTGCAGGCCGCCGCCCACCCCGACGCACGCGAAGCCCTGCGCGGAGGGATCCGCGGGGTCGTGGAGATGTACGCGGCCCATCGGGACGTGCTCCGAGTGCTGTCCTCGATGGCCCTGCTTGATGCCGCAGCGGTCGGCGGCGCGATCCAGCGGATGGAACAAGGCCGGGCGGGCGGAATGGCCCGCCTCGCTCAGCGTCTGGCTGACCAAGCGGCGCTGCGTGCCGATGTCACCGCCGACCAGGCCGCCGACTTGCTATGGCTACTGACGAGCTTCGATAGCTTCGACCTGCTGTACACCGGCCGGGATCTCTCTATCGAGAAGACCGCGACAACACTGATCACCACCGCCGATCGCAGCCTGTGCCGCTGAGGCACCCGGGCTAGTGGTGGCGAACTAGCGTCCGGCGAGCTTAGCTACGACCGGAGCGAGCGCGTCGGCGGAGTAGAGGGGCGCAGGACAGGCCGCTCGGGCGCGTGTCTCATGCGCGCTTGGCCAGGTCAGCCGCCACGAGCCGGGCCAGGTGCAGGTGGTGGGCGGTAGCGTGGGTGCCCGGGTGGTGGCGCAGGGACCAGTCGACCTGCCTGAGCAGCATGTGCGCGAGGTAGGCGTCGAGCGCGCACTCGTTGATGAGCTCCAGTGCGCGGTCGCGGAGCCGCTCGCGGAGGCCGTCGCGGTCGTACAGGTAGAACAGCATGGTGGCCAGGTCGAACGCGCGGTCGCCGGTGAGTGCTGGCGGGTTGATGTCGATCACGCCGGAGATGCCGGCGCCGCTGGCGAGCAGGTTGGCGAGGGTGAAGTCGTAGTGGACGAAGTCGCCGCGCTCGGGGATCTCGGCCAGGCAGCGGCTGGCGGTGTGCCGCACCACGGCAAGCAGGTCACGGGTATCGGGCCGTGCCTCCAGCGTGGCGTGCACGCAGTATCCGTCACCTCCCGCGGTGAGCGTGGCGGCGATCAGCCCGGTCAGACGGCACGTGCCGTCCCCGAGCCCGACCTGGGCGTCGTTCAGCCGGAGCACCTCGGGTAGCAGTCAGTCCGGCACCCGGTCAAGGACTGTGCCGGGCAGCCGTTCCTGCAGCCAGAACGTCATGCCGGCCACCTGCCCGGACGCGAGAAGACGCGCCGCCGGGTAGCCGCGCTGCCGCAGCCCCGCCGCCAGCTCACCGAGCCGGGCGGCCGAGTCACTGGTGGCGTTGAGGCTGACCTTGAGGACGCTGGCCGGTCCGCCGTGCCAGTCCCGCCACGCGCGCCCTTCCCCTCATTATCCTGGCTCGCGCCCACGCCGGTTGAAGCACTCACCGGTCTCGCCGAGGCCGTGCGCGATGTGCTGGCCGACCTTCTTGCATCCGGTGAGCCGATCCCTCGTCGCCGCGTTCATTGCTGGAACAGTCTGGTAACCCGTTCCGTCCTGGGCGGTGGCCGGGTGACCTGAGTGTCGCCCAGTCGAGCGCTCACGCGGGTAGGCTTTGCGTGCCGTGGTCGACTACGCATGACCATAAGTGATG
>DASXDG010000373.1:0-11345 GCA_036490795.1 Streptosporangiaceae bacterium | reverse complement strand
GCGACCGGCAGTACCGCGACGAAGAGCTTCCCAGACGGGGTCTTCCTCGCCGAACTGTCCGGGCTCCGCGATCCGGAACTGCTACCGCACACGGTGGCCACCTGCCTCGGCCTGCCCGAGCAAGACGCGAGGTCGCGACTGGACGCGATGCTCGACTACCTGCGCGACCGCGAGCTGCTGCTGATCCTCGACACCTGCGAGCACCTGGTCGACGCGTGCGCCATGCTCGCGGACGTGATACTGCGTGCCACCACGTCGGTTACCGTGCTGGCCACCAGCCGCCAGCCGCTCGACGTGCCCGGCGAGCACACGATGTCGCTGGACCCGCTGCCGGTCCCCGAACTGGACGAGAAGCAGGTCGGTCACGGCGACGCGGTCGAACTGTTCGTCCAGCGCGCCGCCGCCGTGCAGCCTGGCTTCACCATCACTGACGCGAACCGGGACGAGGTGATCGGGCTGTGCCGGCGCCTCGACGGCGTGCCGCTCGCGCTCGAGCTGGCCACCATGCGGCTGCGGGCACTATCGCTGAGCCAGCTCGCGGGCCGGCTCGAGGACCGGTTCCAGCTGCTCACCGGCGGCCGCCGCGCGGTGCTGCCGCACCACCAGACGCTGCGCACCGCGACCGAGTGGAGCTATGACCTGTGCACGCCCACCGAACAGCTGCTGTGGGCTCGCCTGTCGGTCTTCGCCGGGACCTTCGACGTGGAGGCGGCCGAAGAGGTGTGCGCGGGCGACGGGCTAGCCGGGCAGCACGTGCTGGCGAACCTGGTCGGGCTCGTCGACAAGTCCATCGTGCTGCGGGTGGAGAACGGGGAGACCCGGTACCGCCTGCTCGACACGCTGCGCGAGTTCGGTGCCGAGAAGCTGGCGAAGAGCACCGGAGCGGCCAGGGCGCGGCACATCTCCAGGTACGTCCGCCTGGCCAGCTACTTCGGGATGCACTCTCAGGCCGACGACCAGATCATCCGGTTCCGCCAGCTTCGCGCCGAACACGTGGAGATCCGCGCCGCCCTGGACTACGCGCTCGGGCTGGCGGGACACGAGGGCGACGCGGCGGTGATCGCCTCCTCCCTGTTCGGCTACTGGCAGATGGCAGGGCTGATGCGGGAGGGCGGTTACTGGCTGGACAAGGTCCTGGACCGGTTCACCGAGCCGTCGCCGGAACGCGCGCGGGCGCTGATGATCGACGGGAGCCTGGCCATCTTCCGCGGCGAGGCCACCAGCGCGATCGCGTCGATCCAGGAAGCCATCCGCATCGCCGAGGCGGTCGGCGACGCCCTCACCAAGGGCGTCGGGTACATGTACCTGTGCCTGGCGCTGCTCACAACCGGCCGGTACGACGAGGCGATCGCGGCGGGCGCCATCGCCGAGGACCGCGCCACCGCCAACCACGACCGGGCGGCGCTGGTGTTCATCGATTACGAGATGTGTTACCTGCACCTGCTGACCGGGCACCTGGACGAGGGCCTGGCCCGCTGCGAACAGGGCCTGGCCCGGCTCGGCCCGGATAGCAAAGAGCTGTGGATGCGCGGCTTCCTGCACCTGCTCAAGGGCCTGGCCCTGTACCTGCGCGGTGAGCACGAGGCGTGCACGGAGGCGTTCGGCCTCGGCCTGATGATGAAGCATGAGGTGCGCGACCCGCTGGGCACCGGCTACGCGCTTGAGGGCATGGCCATGCTCGCCTCGTCGCGACAGCGCGGCGCGCGGGCGGCCTGGCTGCTCGGCGCGGCCGACCAGATGTGGCGGCTGGTCGGGAGCCGGCTCGGCCAGGACCCGTTCCTCGAAGCGCTGCACCAGCAGACCGAACAGAACGCGCGCCGTGAACTCGGCGGCCGGTTCGACGCGCTGTTCCGCCGCGGCGCGGACACGCCGCTGGACCAAGTGGTAAGAGCCGCGATAGCGGACGCGGACCAGCTGAGCGCCGTCGCCGGGCCCCCGGCGCAGACGCAGCCGCTGACCAGCAGGGAACAGGAGATCGCCGCGCTGGTCGCGGAGGGCTTGTCCAACCGGCAGATCGCGCAGCGGCTGGTGATTTCGAAGCGGACGGTCGACGCTCACGTCGAGCACATCTACGGCAAGCTCGGCGTCTCATCCCGGGTGCAGCTCGCCAACTGGCTTACCTCGGCCAGGCCCATATCGTGATACGTTACTGCCCTGTCTAACTCCGCCAGGCAATGAGGGATGTCCATGGCCCCCGGGTTAACGCAGCTACGTCTGGGCGAATTGCCCGTAGAAATCACCGGATTCGTTGGCCGGCGCAGTGAGCTGGCCAAGCTCTCGACGTTGCTGCGCAGCGCCAGGCTGGTGACCGTGACCGGGCCTGGTGGCGTGGGCAAGACGCGGTGTGCGCTGCGCGCCGCCGCGCGGCTCACCGACCGGTTCACCGACGGCGTGTACCTGGCCGAGCTGGCCGGCCTGCGTGACCCCGAACTCCTCCCGCACACGATCGCCACCGCGCTGGGCCTGCCCGAACAGGACACCAGGTTGCCGACCGACGCCGTGCTCGATTACCTGCGCGGACGGCAGGTGCTGCTGATCCTGGACACGTGCGAGCACCTGGTGGACGCGTGCGCCGTGCTCACCAGCACGCTGCTACGCGGCACCGAGAACGTGACCGTGCTCGTGACCAGCAGGCAGCCGCTCGACGTGGCCGGCGAGCGGATCTGCCGGATCCCCCCGCTGCCGGTCCCCCCGTTCGACGCGACGGAAGCCGGACGCGGTGACGCCGTCGAACTGTTCGCGCAGCGCGCCGCCGACGCGGTGCCAGGATTCGCCGTCACCGACGCCAACCGGGCCGACGTGATCCGGCTGTGCTGGTGGCTGGACGGGATCCCGCTGGCGATCGAACTGGCCACGGTCAGGCTCCGCGCGGTGTCCCTCGATCAGCTCGCCGGGCGACTGGAGGACCGCTTCCTGCTGCTCACCGGCGAGCGCAGGGACGCGCTGCCGCATCACCAGACGCTGCGCACCGCCACCCAGTGGAGTTACGACCTGTGCACGGCCGGCCAGCAGCTGCTCTGGGCGCGCCTGTCGGTGTTCGCGGGCAGCTTCTCGATCGCGGACGCTGAGCAGGTATGCGCGGACGGAACGGCGTTCAGCCAGGTGGACGTCGTCAGGGCGCTGATCGACCTGGTCGACAAGTCAGTGGTGGCGCAGGTCGGTGACCGGTACCGGCAGCTGGACACGATCAGGGAGTTCGGCGCGGAGAAGCTCGCGGAATCCGGCGAGGAAAACGCGGTGCGCCGTCGCCATGTGGCCAGGTACGTGGCAATGGCCAGGTACTTCGGCGCGGACCCCATCGGCGAGGACCAGGTCGAGCGCTACCGTGAACTGCGTGCCGAGCACGACAACCTCCGGGCGGCGCTCGACTATGCATTCGCCGACGGCGACCTGGACGCGGAGGCGGCCAGCCTGGCCGCCGACCTGTACGGCTACTGGCAGATCTCCGGCCTGCTCGGCGAAGGCAGGCGCTGGATAGCCAAGGCGCTTGACCGGTTCCCCGGACCGTCTGCGGAACGCGCGTGGGCGCTTGTCATGAGCGGCATCCTCGCCACCTTGCAGGGGGAGATACCGGACGCGTTCGCCGTACTCGACGAGGGCATCCCGATGGCGGAAGACCTCGGCGAGGCGCTGAGCGCCGCACGCGGCTACGGGCACCGCACGCTGGCAAGCGGGGTCGCCGGGCTGCATGAGCAGGCCATGCGGGCCGGCGCGACCGCGGCCGAGCGCGCGGAGGCGATCGCCGACGCGCCAGGACTCGCGGCGCTCGACGTGGAGATGGCGCTGGTGTATTCCAGCATGGGAGAGCCGCAGCTGGCCATAGCGCGCTGCGCGCAAGGCCTTGCCCGGTTCCGGCCGGGCAGCCGCGAACGGTGGATGCAAGGCTGGCTTAACTGCTACACCGGCTTGGGCCAGTTCCTGCTCGGTTCCCTTGACGACAGTGCCGCCACGCTCCGCACAGCGCTGGCCATGAAGTACGAGCTCGGCGACAGCGTCGGCATGGCTTACTGCCTCGAAACGCTTGGCTGGGTGGCCGCCGCCTGGGGGCGGCACGACCGCACCGCGTGGCTGCTCGGTGCCGCGGACGCGCTCTGGGACCGGGTGGGCCGCAGGCTCAGCGGCGACGCCGCACTTGAGCAATTCCGTCAGCAGGCCGCATTGTCGGCCGGCGACGGGCTCGGCGCGGCGCGGTACGCGACGCTG
Source organism: Streptosporangiaceae bacterium (assembly GCA_036490795.1). Taxonomy (GTDB): domain Bacteria; phylum Actinomycetota; class Actinomycetes; order Streptosporangiales; family Streptosporangiaceae; genus JAFARZ01. The sequence goes on along the minus strand of DASXDG010000373.1, from coordinate 7,142 downwards.
TACAACAGGGGCACGCGCGACTCCCTTGATCACGTGATAGCGCTCGCCGGCGGCGACGAGGACGCGGTGGTCGCGGCCGCCGCCACTACCACCCGCAAGCGGGCAGGCCAGGCCCCGCCGAAGGCCGCGGCGGACACCCCGGACGCGCACGCCGCGCTCAGCCAGCTCACCAGCCGGCAGCGGCAGATCGCCTGGCTGGTGGCGGAGGGCCTGTCCAACCGGGAGATCGCCGAGCGGCTGGTCATCTCCAAGCGTACGGTGGACACGCACATCGACCACATTTTCGGCCGCCTCGGCGTGTCGTCACGCATGCAGCTGGCCGCCTGGCTCGCGTCCTCGCACGGCTGAGCCCAGGACAAGCACCACTGCTAGTTATGAAATAACAACAGTGGTTCATCCCCCCGCTCCTCGCCCCGGCACACGGCCGAGTAGATTTCCGGTGGAACCGTATAACGGGAGGAGACGACATGGCAGCGCTGCCACTTATGCAGCGAAAGGCCTGGCAGGCGCTCAAGCAGCACTATGAGGAGATCAAGGGCCGAACGCTGCGCGAGGAATTCGCGGCCGACCCCGGACGGGGTGAGCGGCTGACGGCCGGCGCCTGCGGGATCTACCTCGACTACTCCAAGAACCGGGTGACCGACGAGACCATGCGGCTGCTGGTCGCGCTGGCCGAGGAATCTGGAGTGGCCGAGCGCAGGGACGCCATGTTCCGCGGCGAGCACATCAACGTGTCCGAGGACCGGGCGGTGCTGCACGTCGCGCTGCGCATGCCGGGTACCTTCTCGGTGATCGTGGACGGCGAGAACGCGGTCCGCCAGGTGCACGAGGTGCTGTCGCGCATGGTGGAGTTCTCCCTCAAGATCAGGTCGGGTGAATGGCGCGGGCACACCGGCAAGCCGGTCAAGAACGTGATCAACATCGGCATCGGCGGCTCCGACCTCGGACCGGTCATGGCCTATGAGGCGCTCAAGCACTACTGCACCCGCGACATCACCTTCCGGTTCGTGTCCAACGTGGACTCCACCGACTTCGCCGAGGCGACCCGCGACCTGGACCCGGCGGAGACGCTGTTCATCATCTCGTCCAAGACCTTCGGCACGCTGGAGACGCTGACCAACGCCAAGTCCGCCAGAGACTGGGTGACCAGCGCGCTCGGCACCGAAGACGCGGTGGCCAAGCATTTCGTCGCCGTCTCTACCAACGCCGAGAAGGTCGAGGCGTTCGGCATCGACACCAGCAACATGTTCGGTTTCTGGGACTGGGTCGGCGGCCGCTACTCGATGGACTCCGCGATCGGGCTGTCCACGATGGTGGCGCTCGGCCCCGAGCTGTTCGGCGAAATGCTGGCCGGCTTCCATGAGATGGACGAGCACTTCCGCACCGCGCCGCTGGAGAAGAACCTGCCGGTGCTGATGGGCCTGCTCGCGGTCTGGTACCGGGACTTCTTCGGCGCGCAGACCTACGGCGTGATGCCGTACGAGCAGTACCTGAAGCGGTTCCCCGCCTACCTGCAGCAGCTCACCATGGAGTCCAACGGAAAGCACGTGACGCTGGACGGCGTGCCTGTCGACTACGACACCGGTGCCGTGTTCTGGGGCGAGCCGGGCACCAACGGGCAGCACAGCTTCTACCAGCTGATCCACCAGGGCACCCAGCTGATCCCTGTCGACTTGATCGGCTTCGGCAAGTCACTTAACCCGATCAGGGACCACCACGACATCTTGACCTCTAATGTCTTCGCGCAGGCGCAGGCGCTGGCGTTCGGCAAGACGCTGGAGGAGGTGCTCGCCGAGGGGACGTCGGAGAAGGTAGCGCCGCACCGGGTGATGGAGGGCAACCGGCCGTCCAACGTGCTGCTCGCCGAGATCCTCACCCCGCACGTGCTCGGCTCGCTGGTCGCGCTCTACGAGCACAGCGTGTTCACCCAAGGTGCGATCTGGGGAATAGATTCGTTCGACCAGTGGGGGGTAGAGCTTGGCAAGGTACTGGCCGTGAAGATAATTCCGGAGCTGACCAGCGCCGGAGAGCCCTCCCTTGACCACGACTCATCCACCAACGCACTCATTCGTCGCTACCGGTCCCTGAAAGGCGCGTAACAGACAATGGCAACCGACAAGCCCATGCAGCTTGGCATGATAGGGCTCGGCCGGATGGGTGCGAACCTGGTCCGCAGGCTGATGCGTGACGGCCACCGCTGCGTCGCCTACGACGTGAACGCCGACGCCGTCAAGACGCTGGAGTCCGAGGGCGCCGAAGGCGCCACCAGCCTGGCCGAATTCGTCTCCAAGCTGGAGAAGCCGCGCAACATCTGGATCATGGTGCCGGCCGGCATCGTGGACTCCACGCTGGAGCAGCTGGTCCCGCTGCTGGACGCCGACGACATCGTGATCGACGGCGGCAACAGCTATTACCGCGACGACATCACCCGCTCCAAGGCACTGAAGGAAAAGGGCCTCCACTACGTGGATGTCGGCACCAGCGGCGGCGTGTGGGGCCTGGACCGCGGTTACTGCCTGATGATCGGCGGCGACGACGCGGCGGTGGACCGGCTCAAGCCGCTGTTCCTGACCATCGCGCCTGGCAAGGGCACCGCCGAGCCGACACCCGGCCTGCAGCCGGGCGGCACGGCCGAGCAGGGCTATCTGCACTGCGGACCGTCCGGCGCCGGGCACTTCGTCAAGATGGTGCACAACGGCGTCGAGTACGGCATGATGGCCGCGATCGCCGAGGGCCTGTCCATCATCAAGAGCGCGGACGCCGGCCTGCACCAGGAGGAGATCGACGCGGAAACCGCGCCGCTGCGCTCCCCCGAGGCCTACCAGTACGAGATCGACGTCGCCGACGTGGCGGAGGTCTGGCGCCGCGGCTCGGTGATCAGTTCCTGGCTGATCGACCTGACCGCCGCCGCGTTCGCCAAGTCGCCGGACCTCGACGACTTCAGCGGCCGGGTCTCCGACTCCGGTGAGGGCCGCTGGACGGTGCTCGCGGCGGTCGACACCGGCGTGCCCGCCTCGGTCATCGCCGCGTCCCTGTACGAGCGGTTCGAGTCCCGCGACAACGGCGCTTTCACCGGCAAGATCCTCTCCGCGATGCGGTCCGAGTTCGGCGGCCACGCGGAGAAGAAAGCGTTATGGCGAGAAACGGTCACCCCCGGCCGGACAACCACGTCATCGTGCTGTTCGGTGCTACCGGCGATCTCGCAAAACGCAAGCTGCTGCCCGGCCTGTATCACCTGTTCGTGGCCGGGCTGCTGCCCAAGGGCTTCCGCATCATCGGCTCGTCCCCGCACGCGTTCGCGTGCAGCGACGAGGTGTTCCGCGCGCACGCCAAGGACGCGGTCACCCAGTTCTGCAACACCAAGCCGGACAACCGGTGGCCCGAATTCGAGAGCCGCCTGTCGTTCGCCGTCGCGGAGCCGGGCAACTACGCCGACTTGGTGTCGAAGGTGGAAGCGGCACAGCAGGAGATCGGCGGCAAGGTACGCCGGCTGTTTCACCTCGCCATTCCGCCTGTCGCGTTCTCTTCTGTGGTGGCGATGCTCGGTGACTCCGGGCTGGCCAACGCCGATTCGCACGTGATCATCGAGAAGCCGTTCGGCACCGACCTGGCATCCGCGCGGACTTTGAACGCGGACGTGCACAAGGTCTTCCAGGAGGACCAGATCTTCCGCATCGACCACTTCCTCGGCAAGGAATCGGTCGATAACATCCTCGCATTCCGGTTCGCGAACGGCCTGTTCGAGCCGGTGTGGAACCGCTCGCACATCGCGTACGTGCAGATCGACGTGCCCGAGACGCTGTCGATCGAGGGCCGCGCCGCGTTCTACGACGCGACCGGCGCGTACCGGGACATGGTGGTCACGCACCTGTTCCAGGTGCTCGCGTTCGTCGCCATGGAACCGCCGGTGTCGCTGTCCGCCAAGCACCTGCGCGACGAGAAGGAAAAGGTCTTCGAGGCGCTCAAGCCGCTGGACACCAGGCACGTGGTGCGCGGGCAGTATTCCGGGTACCTGGACGAGCCTGGCGTGGCCGCCGGGTCCGACACCGAGACGATGATCGCGGTGCGTGCCGAGGTGGAAAACTGGCGCTGGCACGGAGTGCCGTTCTTCCTGCGTTCTGGCAAGAGCATGGGCGCGCCGCGGCAGGTCGTGACGCTCGGCTTCCGTGAGCCGCCGCTGCGCATGTTCCGCACCCACCGCAAGGACATCCCGAACGGGCGGCTGAACGAGATCATCATCGACTTCGCCGACCCTGGCTCGATCAAGACCGAGTTCCTTGCCAAGATCCCCGGACCGGAACTGGCCCTCGGCCACTCCGAGATGGTCTTCGACTACAAGGACTCGTTCGCCGCCTCGAACGCGCTCGAGGGCTACGAGCGGCTGATCCTGCTCGCGATGATCGGCGACCAGTCGCTGTTCACCAGGTCGGACGGCGTCGAGCGGGTGTGGGAAATCTCCGCACCGCTGCTCGATCACCCGCCGGCCGCCGAGCCATACCAGCGCGGCTCCTGGGGCCCGGACTCGGTGAACAAGCTCATCGCGCCCTACCACTGGCACCTGCCCGACTGACCTCGCCCTCTTGTCTGTGCGGGCGGCCCGCGGTTAATGTCGGCCGCGCCGCGATTACAGGGGTTGAAATGGCGGGGTCTGCCTGCCCGGCCCCTGGGCTGGTTTCATGATCGCGCGCGTGGCGTTCCGGGAAACCGGAACGCCACGCGCACGATCACCGCGGTGCCGCCCGAGTGCAGGCGGTTTATCCGGTTTGCGGGGTGCCGGTGCGGCGGCGTGGCCGCGATGGCGCGGGTGGCGCAGTTCAACCTCTGTAGCGCGGTAATAATGTCCAACGCGGAAGAAAACCATGCTGTGAGCAGCAGAAATTACCGCGTTGGAATGAATTACCGCGTTAACTGCCCGAACGGTGCGGGCGCCGTGCTGGTCCGCGCCCGCGTCACACTGGGGCGCCTGTCACATTCTGCCGAGCTGGTCCGTCATGGAGGTGTAACGAGCACAGAGCAAAACTTAGGAGATCAACATGGAAGCGCGGCTCACTTACGCGGACAACCCGGCCGCAATGAAGTTCATGAAGCACATCGGGGCGGCGGCCACGGCCTTTTCCGGCTCCGGCTTGCCGGCCGCCACCCAGGAGCTGGTGAAGATCAGGGCCAGCCAGATCAACGGCTGCGCCATGTGCACCGACATGCACACCAAAGACGCCTTGCACGCGGGCGAGTCCCAGACCCGGTTGAACCTGGTCGCCGCCTGGCGCGAGGCCACGGTCTTCACCGAAGCCGAGCGGGCGGCGCTCGAGCTCACCGAGCAGGGCACGAGGATCGCCGACGCCGCGGGCGGCGTCAGCGACGAGGTCTGGCGGAACGCGGCCAAGCACTACGACGAGGAGCAGCTCACCGCGCTGGTGGCCCTCATCGCCATCATCAACTTCTACAACCGGCTGAACGTCATCATCCGCCAGCCGGCCGGGGACTACGTGCCCGGCCAGTGGGGGTAGGACACGAGATCAGCAGGAGCCCACGGGCATCGGCCTCGCTAGCTGGGTGAGCAGGTTGTGCGGCCAGACAAGGACGATGAACCTGCCCACCCGGTAAGAAGCGGCGGGCGGACCGAAATCGGCGTCGGCGGTCGCCAGCCACTGACCGCGGGAGCCGGCCGAGCAGCTTGAGTGCGTGGTAGGCACCACCAGGAAGCTGGCGTCGTGCTGGCCAGCGGAATACCAGGACCGCACCGAGTCGCGGTTGACTGGTGCTATCCGCCCGCGGGCATTCCTGTTCACCGGGCGGACCTGGACGGCACCGCCGCTGTCCACGGTCACGCTGCTGGCGTTCCAGTAGGTGGCCAGGCCGTAGTCCAGGTGGTGGGTCGCCAGCCAGCCAGCCAGGTGAAGGTCCGCGTCGCGTCCCGGCCCCTGAACGCTGTCGTGGACCAGGAGCGCCGCCATGGCGACGACGAGTACGGCGACGAGCCCGAGATGGCGGCCGCGGGTCAGCGGTCCGGCCAGCAGCCGGCCGGCCAGGACCGCTGCGGCGGGCAGGATGCCGACGATCTCGTGCGGACCGCCGAGCGCGTTGTAGGAACCGCTGGTGGTGTACGCCGCCAGCAGCACCACGACCGCGATCGCCAGGATGCGTACGACCAGCTCGGCACCGGCGAAGTGCCGCAATGCCCGGATCGTGGCCCAGCCGGCCAGTCCCACCCCGGCCAGGTGCAGCACGGCGATCGCTGCGTGCGCGCTCAGCTGGTCACCGGAGAAGTCGGCGCCGAACACGGCCAGCACGCTTTGCGCGGTGACGGCGAGATGCGAAGAGAGGGAGGAGACGCCCGCGAACGTCGTGTCCAGCGGGGCAAGGACGAAACCGCCGGATCGCTGGATCAGCCGGAGCGTCAGATCCGCGATGCCGACGGACAGGAGCGAGCCGCCGGCGAGCGACAGCGCGTACCAGGACTCCCGCAGCGGCGGCCACGGCGCCTGACCGCGGCGGGCCCGGTACAACTGGACCGCGCACACCACCACGATTGGCAGCACGCCTTCGTAGGCGACCACCGGGTCGGCCACCAGCGACACGGCCAGCAGCGCGGTCACCACAACCGGAACCTGCCAGCGCGGTCGCGCCCGGTCCAGGATCGCCCAGACGAGCAGCAGCGGGAGCTGCGTCGCGGTGTGATCGGGGTCGGAAATGAGCGTGTTGGTGGCGATGCCAAGCGGCGGCGCGATCATGATCGCGGCGGCGAGCGCGGCCCGTACCCCGCCCTCCTTCCCGGTCGCGCGGCCCTTCGCCAGCAGCACGGCACCGAGCACGACGAGTGTGTAGGCGAGCGCCGCGCCGACCCGCGCGGTGCCTGGGTTCAGCCCGTGCACCAGCTCGAGCGCCATGTATTCGGGCAGGTCGATCGTGTAGAAGGACAAGTCGGTGAGCGTCCACCCGTGTAGCAGCAGGTTGCCGTGCAGCATGTCCCATGCCTGGAGGGCGTTCGACGCCCCGTCGGACATGACCGGGACCGTGCGCGCCTGGCGCAGATAGGCGGCGAACAGGACGAGGCCGCCCGCGACCAGCGACGCGGGCCACACCCAGCGGCGGGGACCGTTCGCCTGGACCAGCGGTTTCGCGAGACGGGAAGTGCCGAGACG
>DASXDG010000372.1:0-3379 GCA_036490795.1 Streptosporangiaceae bacterium | reverse complement strand
GCCGTCTGGCGCGACGTCATCTCCAGCGCTCGTCACCGCACCGTCCGCCGCCGGGCCTGCGTCGCTCGCGGCGCCCGTGCCGCCAAGGCGCGGCGGAAGCTTGCTCGCCGCCGCCTGCTTGGCGCTCGACACGTACTTCGGCACCTGCGAGGCCTGCGCCTGCGCCGTCTTGGCCGCGCTCGCCGCCGCGTTCTTGGCGTAGTCCGGTGCCTTGGCCGCGGCGGTCTTCGCCAGGTCGGTGGCCTTGGCCTGGGCGGCGCTCGTGGCCTGCTGCACCTTCGGGTGCCCGGCGATCTGCTGGCCGTAACCGACCATCTTGTCGTAAGCGCCGCGGCCTGCCCGGGCGCCGGCGACGAAGCCAACAGCTGCGCCCGCGATGAAAACTGCCTTGTATCGCATCTGGTCCCCTTTTTTCCAGTGCGTGGCGTCGATGGCCGTCCCCGCCCCATCCTCGACGCCGCATACGTTCCGGCTGGCCAACGCTTGCTTTGCGTTGGCCTTTCTAGGCTATCTGTCCTTCGTTGGCGGAGGCTACCCACCCCTGGCCCGGTTATCCCTGGCGGGCCGGTCGTCGCGTGGGCGGTGGATGCCACGGGCACCCCTCAACGTGCGCTACGCTTATCCCGAGCACGGCAACGGGCCCGGTTCACCGGCCTAGGGTTAGACGTGGCCAGCGGTCAAGGAAACCCACGAAAACCAATCCGAGGTAGCTCAATTGGCAGAGCATCCGGCTGTTAACCGGACGGTTCTCGGTTCGAGTCCGAGCCTCGGAGCTAGCAAGCACCATCACCCAGAGAGTGCTCAGTAGGAGCGGGAGCGTTGGCCCTCGGCGCCCTTGGCCACCTGACAGGGCTTACAGAGCAACTGGCACTTGGTGGCTTCCTCGACTAGGACGTCCCACGCCTTGTCCAGGCCAGCGCAGGCACCTCGGCTCGGTCAAGTGGCTGGAGCCCGGGCGCCCCTCAGGTTCGGGGCTCGTTCACGTCGAGCGGGACGGACGGCGCGCTGATCACCGACAGCGACGTCGATTCCGGTGACGTGATCCCGTTCAGAGTCCAGTCGCTCAGTACCCGCATCCGGTTTCCTGACATGGCCGACAGGTGGTAGCACCGGGTGACGAAGTTGGCGGGCGGTCCGGACAGCGGGACGTGCAGCGGGTTGGCGGCGGCTGACAGCCCGCCGAGGTCCACCAGGAACCCCAGGTCGCGGTGCTTGTACGGCCGCGCGGTGCCCTTGCCCAGGGATGCGGCGACATTCCTGGCCACTAGTTTCCCCTGCCGCTGGGCGTGCTGTGCGGTCATGCCGCAGACCTGGCCGGGCCGGGTCAGGTCGGGTACCGCGGCGCAGTCCCCGCAGGCGTACATGTGCTCCTGGCCGGGCACGATCATGTACTCGTCGACCTCGAGCCGTCCCCGGTTGGTGGCCAGGTCCAAGCCGTCCACCAGCGGCTCGGCCCGGACTCCCACGCACCAGATCAGCGTCCGCGTGCCGAGTTTGTCCCCGGTGGTCAGCTGCACGTAGCCATCGCCCGCCGCGGCGATCGACTCGCCGGTCCGCACCTCGACACCGCGCCGCCGCAGCACCCGCTCGGTGGTCTCGGACAACCGCGGGTCCAGCCCGTCAAGCACCCGCGGCGCGAGGTCAAGCAGCAGCCACCGGATCTCCTGTCCGGTCAGGCCGGGGAGTTGCCTGGCCAGCCGGGTGGTCAGCAGCTGGCCCTGCGCCGTGACTTCCGTGCCGGTGTAGCCGGCGCCAACCACCACGAACGTGCACCGCGCGGCCCGCTCGGCCGGGTCGGCGGCCACCGCGGCCAGTTCGAGTTGGCGGATGATGTGGTCGCGCAGGTAGGCGGCCTCGCCGACGCTGCGGAACCCGTGCGCGTAGTCGGCGATACCCGGGATGGGTAGCAGCTTGTTCACGCTGCCCGCCGTCAGGATGAGCCGGTCGTAGCCAACCTGGCCGGCCGTGCCCTCTGGTCCCTCCCAGCTCACCACCTTCTGCCGCGGATCGACGTGCTTCACCGTCCCGAGCACGAACCGGGTCTTGCGCAGCCGGCTGAGCAGCGAGACCCGGACGTGCGCCGGGTCTACCAGCCCGCCAGTCACCTGCGGCAGCAGCGGCAGGTACAGAAAGTAGTCCGTTGAGTTGATCACGACGATCTCGGTCGTGGCACCGACCAGCCCGACCAGCTCCCGCGCGGCGTTGAAGCCGGCGAAACCTGCCCCGACGATCACGACGCGGCCCTTTTTGCGTGACTCCGCCATCTCGGCTCCTAACCTCCGACTGGCATCACTGTCGTGCCCGGTGGCGGTCGCCGTACCCGTGAAGGCCCCGGCCTGTTTGCGGGGCCGCTAAGCGGCTACCAGGTTTGCTCGCTGGCGCGCACGAGGATCTCGTTGACCGCTACCCGGCGGTCGCGGGTGACGATCCAGGCGACCGCGTCGGCGATGTCCTCCGGCAGCAGCGGCTGAATGGCTTCCGTCTGGCGCTGCGCTGCCTCCCGTATCTCCGCCCGCAGGTGCGTGGCTAGCTCCGTGGCCACCGTGCCCGGCTCGATCACGCTGACCCGCACCCGCTTGGCGATCAGTTCCTGACGCAGTGCTTCCGAGAACGCGGCCACGCCGAACTTCGTGAGGTTGTAGACGCTGCTCCCCGGGCGGGCGACCCGCCCGGCCGTGGAGCTGACGGTGACTAGGTCCGCTACGCGCCGCGGCGAGTCCTCGGCGGCGCGCGCGAGGTGAGGCAGCGCGGCGTGGGTAACGTTGAGCACGCCCCGCACGTTGACGTCCACCATCTGCTCCCACTCGCCGATCGGGGCGTCGAGCGCCGGGCCGAGCAGCATCACCCCGGCGTTGTTGACCAGGATGTCGAGCCTGCCAAGCTCGGCGACCGCGCGTTCGACGGCCGCTGAGGCCTCTTGCGCGCTGGTCACGTCCGCCTGGATGACGAGGGCCTTACCTGAGTCACCACGGATCGTTCCGGCTAGCTCGTCGAGCTTGTCGCGACGGCGCGCTACCAGGGCCACGGCCGCGCCCTCGGCGGCGAGCTTGCGGGCGGTAGCGGCGCCGATGCCGCTGCTCGCTCCGGTGACAAGCGCGACCTGGTCCTTCAACGGCGTGGTCATCTCGCGTCTCCCTTCCAGTATCAGCGCTCCTACCCAGGAGCGCCTGCGGCTAGTTGTGGTCGGCGGCGATGACGGCCAGGGCGACGCTATCCCTTGACGGCGCCGGAGAGGATGCCGCGGATGAACTGCCGCTGGAACACGAAGCTGAGCACGATGACCGGAAGCGACACGAGGATCGCGGCCGCCGACAGCAGGTTGATCTGCACGAGGTAGCGGCCGGAGAAGGCGCCGAGGCCGAGGGTGATCGGCTGGTGG
>DASXDG010000371.1:0-4689 GCA_036490795.1 Streptosporangiaceae bacterium | reverse complement strand
GATGCCGCCGAAGAACGCGAAGATCAGGCCGCCCATGATCGTGTAGTGGAAGTGCGCCATCACGAAGAAGCTGCCGTGCGCGGTGGTGTCCGCGGGCACGTCGCTCAGGAACACGCCGCTGATGCCGCCGATCAGGAAGTTGATGAAGAACGCGATCGCGAACAGCATCGGGACCGTCAGCCGGATCTTCGCCTTCCAGAACGTGCCCATCGCCACCAGGAAGATGAACCCGGTCGGGATCGAGATCAGCTCAGTCGTCAGCATGAACAGCGGCCGCATGTCCGGGTCCATGCCTGAGTCGAACAGGTGGTGCTGCCAGACGAAGAACGACAGGATCGCGACGCCGAACATGCCGGCCACGCTGGTCTTGTAGCCAAACAGCGGTTTCCTGGTGAAGACCGGGATGAGGTCGGACACGATGCCGAACCCGGGCAGCGCCAGGATGTACACCTCGGGGTGGCCGAAGAACCAGAACAGGTCCTCGTACAGGTAGTTCGACCCGCCAAGCTGGTTGACGAAGAACGCCGTTTGCGCCGTCCGGTCGGTGACGATCATGTACATGCCGCCGACAAGCACCGGTGCCGCCAGGACCAGCAGGAAACCCGTGGTGAGCATTGCCCAGACGAAGGAAGGCAGCCGGGACCAGCGCATGCCGGGCGCGCGGTAGCAGATGATCGTGCAGATGATGTTGAACCCGGCCAGGATGATCGAGATGCCCATCAGGCCGAACCCGACCGCGTACCCGTCCATCCCCTCGCCCGCCTGACTGGACAGCGGCGCGTAGCCGGTCCAGCCCGTCGGGAACCCGCCGTCCAGGAAACTCGAGAGCAGGATGATGTAGGCGCACGGGGTGAGCCAGAAGCTCAGCGCCTCGATGCGCGGGAACGCGACCCGCTTGGAGCCGATCATGAGCGGCACCAGGTAGTTGCCGAACGGGCCGACGACGACCGAAGACATCATCATCATCATCATGGTGCCATGCTCGCCGACCACCTGCAGGTACATGGTCGGCGACATGATGTGGTACGAGGGCGACAGCAGCTCGGTCCTGATCCCCATCGCCAGCAGGCCGCCGGTGAAGAAGTAGACCAGCATGCCGATCAGGTACTGCAGGCCCACGACCTTGTGGTCGAGCGTGAACCTGAAGTACTTCGAGACACCGTAGCCGTTGACGTTGTGCTCGTGGAGGGTGACGTTCCTGTTCAGCGGCCTGCCGAGCATCATGCGGACCAGGTCGTTGAACACGCCGAGCCCGATCAGCCAGCCGAGGATCAGGAAGGCGTAGCCGAAGACGATAGCCAGGTCATTGTCATCGGGCGCGCCGCCGCCCGTCGCCACGAAGCTCGGGGTCATGTAGTTGCCGAGCCAGTGGCCGAAGTAGTAGCCGATGACCGCGCCGACAAGGGCGGTGAAGATGTTCGGGCGCATCCACCAAGCGCGTTCCCTCGGGGTGGGACCCGGCTCGCCGCCGCCGGGCGCCTGCGCGCTCTCCGGCTGGGTTTCGATAGCCATGGGGGGACCTCGCTCCTTTCCTACGGCTGTTCCGGGTCTGCCGGGTTGTAGTAACCGCCGCCGGCGCTGGTCAGGCCGAGTGCCTGGTTGATCGCGCCCGCCGGGATGTTGGTCGGGTCGTAGGTGAGCGCGTACGGCGGGAGGATCTTGGTCACGCTCGCCAGCTGCACGGCGGTGGCCTTCGTCCACGCCATGAAGTTCGAGTCGCTCATGACCACGCCCGTGTCGTACATCGCGCCGTGCCAGATGCCGCACAGCTCGTCGCAGCGAACCTGGAAGTCGCCCACCTTGGTCGGCGTCGTGTACGCGACGTTGTTCACGCCCGGGTTGGCGTCGGCTTTCACGCCGAGCGTGTACGCCCAGAAGGAGTGGATGACGTCGAGCGAGGTGACGTTGAACTGCACGGGCTGGTTGACCGGCAGCGCGAGCTGCGTCGTCTCGAAGCCGCCGAACTGCGGGTAGCGGAACGTCCACGCCCACTGCTGTCCGATCACCTGGACCTGGAGGATGTTGTTCGAGTTCGGCGACCAGGAGGTGGTCGACGCCGCCGGGGGCAGGCCGTTCCTGAAGATCGGCTGCGGGCCCTGGCCCCCGCCCGCGCCCGCGGGACTGATCAGCTCGACGGTGCCGTAGACCGCGAGGGCGAGCACGATCGCGGAGGTGCCGACGATCCAGGTCGCCTGGACCTTGACGTTGCCGTGCAGCGGTATGGCGTCGGTCTCGTCGCCCGGCTTCTGCCGCCAGAAGGCGAGCGCCCAGCCGAAGTACAGCAGCACGCCGATCACCACCGGGGCGGCTATCGTGCCAAGGACCGTGATGTCGGTCGCCTGGCTCGCCGCCTGGACCGAGGCACGGCCCGGTGGCATGTGCGGCCCCCACACCAGCGCGACCAGCAGGCAGCCGATGATGCTCAACACTATCCAGAGGGTGAGCAGCCATACGGTGTCCCTGTCCCTGCGCCAGCTCGGCCGGACCGGAGCGCCAGCGGCGCTCGAGGCGTCGGCGGCCATCAGGCCTGCACCTCCATCTGTCCCATCATGTAACCCGGCGTGCCCATCGGGCCGCCGTTGCCGTCCACGTAGCCTCCGCCGCACGGCACGAAGCACTGCCAGCGGAAGGTGCCGGCCGTCTTCGGGGTGGTGAAGCTGAACGTCACCACCGAGTGCGGGGCGTTCCCCGTGTCGTCGTCGTTCCCGACGCAAGGGCCCGTGGCGCAGAGGTTGTTGTTCTCGTCCACCGTCGGCGGCGACGCGACCGGCACGTTGATGCCGAGGTTAGGGATCGCGAAGGTGTGCTGCACCGAGCAGTTCGCCCACGAGTCGAACGTCGACACCGGCTGCGCCGGCGTGGTCTGGCCCTTATTGAAGTACGAGACGTTCTCGACGTCGCCGGCCACACCGGTGACCCGTCCCCAGACCGGGTTCCGCAGCGGGGTGCAGCCGTCGTACCCGAGGATCGTCACGTTCACCTTGGTATTGGCGGGAACTTCGAAGTACGTCGTGTGGTCGAACTGGCCAGTCGCGGGATTCTTGATGAAGTAAGAAACCCAGTCTGGCTTGTTTGTCACCGTCGTCTCGGGGGTGGTCATCAGTGTGATGTCCACCGCGCCGTTTTTGGCGTACGCTGAGTAATTCTCAACTGTCGGCTGCGGGCCAATGATGTCGAACACGACCCATAGCACGCCCGCGACAACCGCCAGGAAGGCCACCACCAGGGTCGCCACCCGAGCCGGTAGAGACACCGGATCCACCTCGTTCCTGCGCAACGCGTCAAGCGGTCGCGCACAGCTGTGCCAAACTGTGGCATTCCCGCGGTCGAGGCGGTGGCGGCGATCCGGGGATTTTCAGCGGCCAAGTAGAACCGCTTTAGTCACCATTTCGTCACCGGGAGCCGGTCACGCAGGCGGGTTGCCCACTTATGCCCCGATCGTGACGTCCGTTATGCCGCATACGCAACACCCGGACCCCTGAATGACAAAATTGTCATGCGGCGGGAAACACTGCATGTCATCCTCGACACGGCCCCCACCTGCGGACTTACAATCGTTTGCGCCACGTTCGCGTAACAAGTCCGACTCGGGCGGCATCGACGGGTTGACCATAGGAAAAGCCACGGACACCATCAAGTCTGAACTGATCGGGCAGGCAGGTGAACATGACACATCTGGGGCGAATCCTCATCGTCGATGACGAGCCCAAGATCGGCTCGTTCATCGGCCGGGCGCTCACCGCCGCCGGCTACGCGACCGAGTTCGCCGCGAGCGGCGCCGAGGCGCTGCGCAGCTGCGCGGCCGCGCGGTACGACCTGGTCATCTTGGACCTGGTGATCGCTGACATGGACGGCCGGGAGGTGCTCGGCGAGCTGCTGTCCGCCCGCCCGGACCAGGCCGTGATCGTGCTCTCCTGCGTGGCCGACGTCGCCGCCAAGGTCGACCTGCTCGAGCGCGGCGCGCAAGACTACCTGACCAAGCCGTTCTCGCTCGCCGAGCTGCTCGCCCGGGTCCGCGTCCGGCTGCGCGGCGACCCGCACCACGCCGAGACGCCGGTTGACGGCGTGCCGCGCCCCGCTGGTGTCCGCCCGCTCATGCCGCCGCTTTCCGCGCCGCGGCCCGCCGGACACGCGGCGGCCGAGGTCATCAGCACCGGCCGGGTCACCCTCGACGTCGGCAAGCTCGTCGCGGACATCGGGCAGGGGCCGGTGCCGCTGACCAGGCTGGAGTTCCTGCTGCTGCGCGAGCTCGCCGAGCACGCCGGGCAGTCGGTGTCCAAGGGCAGCCTGCTCGCCTCCGTCTGGGGCTACGACTTCGACCCGGGCTCCAACGTGGTGGACGTATGCGTGCGGCGGATCCGCTCCAAGCTCGGCTTCGACCTGATCAAGACCGTGCGGGGTGAGGGCTATCAGCTCGTCGCCCGGTGAGCCGGGCACGCTGGCGGGAGCAGCGCCGCACGCGACGACGGCGCCGCGGCTGCCGGGCTGGCTGCCCAGGCTCGGCTGGCCGTGGCCGCCCCGCGTGATCGACGCGGTGTGGACGATCTTCGCCCTCGCCAACCTCGACTTCATCTTCATGTTCCCCGGCTGGGAGACCATCCCGTTCCACGTGATCTGGGCCAGCCTCACGCTCGTCTACGGGTTCCGCACCTGGCGGCTCGGGCCCACGCTGTGGGTGCTCTCTGCGGT
>DASXDG010000370.1:0-2352 GCA_036490795.1 Streptosporangiaceae bacterium | reverse complement strand
GTCTCGAGCACGGCGACCGCCAGGTTGCCCCGGTAACCGACGAACCAGCTCATGTACGAGTGCTTCCCCGACTGGACCACGCCGGCCTGGCCGTAGACCGGGGCGCCGGGGATGTTGGCCGCCTGCGCAGAGCCCGACGTGACGGCAAGGCGCATCAGCTGCCGCAACTCATCGAGGCTCGTCCCTGACAACGGCGCCTGCCAGGTAGCGGGCGTTTCTTCCGGCAAGAGCACGGGAGAGCGCCCGGTGCCCGCCGCGACCTCGGCCGCCACGGTCGCCATGCTGAGCGGGCTCACCAGCACGCCGCCGGCGCCGGTCGCCTGCGCGGCCACGTCCGCCTCGCCGGACACCGCCGGGGCCGATCCGGAGAACGCGGGCAGCCGCACCTGCCACGAAGCGCCGATGCCGAAGGCCCGTTCCGCGCTCGCGAGCTGCTGCGGTGTCAGGGTCCTGGACATGTTGGCAAACGCGGTGCCGCAGCCGTCGGCGAAGTCGGAGGCGAGGGTCGCGGTGCTCGTCGTGACGGGCGTGTCGGTGAACGTCACGCCGCCGACGTCGGCCACCGGCTCGCACGGCAGCGGGTGGTTCGCCTCGACGCCAGTGGACAGCAGCGCCGCCGCGGACACGATGCTGAAGGCCATGCCCGGCTCGACCCTGGCGTCGAGCGCCCCGTGGGCCGGCAGCGGCACGTTGTCCGCCTCATGCGACGCGACAACGCGGACCTGCCCGCTGCTCCAGTCGAGGGCGACGATTTCCGCCGAGTTGCCCGCACCCGCGAGTGCGTTCACCGCGGCGGACTGCTCCTGGCTGTTCAGCGTCGTTCGTACCGGCGTCCCCGGGTGGCCGCCAGGCGAGCTCCAGAGCTTCGCCACGCTGTGCCCGGCCGCGTTCACCACGACGACCGAGGTCGTCGGGGTACCGATCAGGTCGTCCTGGTAGGCCTGCTGGAACCCGTTCACCCCCACGGTCATGCCCGGCTGGTACGCGGCGCCTTCCGCGCGCAGCACGCTTGAGTTCTCGGTGCCGACCTGGCCGACCACCTCCTGGGCGGAGGAGTCGAACAGCCGCTGCTCCTGCTTCTGGTAGGTCAGGCCCTGGACCTTGGAGAGCTTCGGCCAGCTCGACGCGTAGCCGGACGCGTCGAGCGTCAGCAGCGGGAGGAAGTCGCTTGGCGGCCCTGACTGAATCTGTCCGAGCACCTGCTGCTCGTCCAGCCCGGTGACCTGGCTGAACTCCGCCGCCGTGGTGGCCGGGTGCTTCAGCTTGCCCGGGTAGACGCCGATCCGGTAGGCGTCCGACAGCTCTACCAGCGGCCGGCCGTCCATGTCCTGGACGCCGGCCCGCGGGGCGTACGTCGACACCACGGCGAGCCGTTCGCCCGCGCCGAGGTGGGGGTTGATGACGCTTGGCGCCCAGTCGACTGTCCACTTGCCGTTCTTCGAGGTCAGCCCGAACTTGCCCGTGTAGGTCCATACCTGTCCCGCCTGCGCCAGGTCCACGGTCGCCTGGTAGGTGGCCACCGCGGTGTCGCCGTGCTGCGTGACGCCCGTCATCGACAAGAACGAGTTGGTCGCGTCGAGGTTGGTGTAAGCGGCCGCGAGCCGCACTCTCACCGGCTCGGTGCCGCCGTTGGTGAGAGCGGCCGCCTCCGCGTAATGGCCCGTCTGCCAGTCGAGCAGGAAGCTGGCGACCGTTGGGGTCGGTGACCCTTCTCCGCCGAAGCCGTCCGCGAAGCCGAGGCCGAAGACGCCGGCGACGACCACGAGCGCGACGGCCAGCCGCTGCTTCTTGGATAGAAACGACCGCTCCGTCGGCTTGCGGTGCCGGCTACCCCGTCCGCGCCCCGCTCCGGCGGCACGTGGCGCGTCACCCGGGCGCGCACCGCCACCCTGCTGCGGGGCACCGTTCGGGCGGGGAACGCCGCCGGGCGGGCCCGCGGGCTCGCCAGGTGGGTGCGGCCCGCCGGGCGGGTGCGGCAGGACGTTGCCAGCGGCCGGTCCTGCCGCGCCGGGCCACCGGCCCGCGACGCCTGGGTCAACGGGGCCGTGGCCGCCAGGCGGCACCGGAGTCCCCTGCGCCCCGGACGGCTCGGCCGAAGCAGGAGCCTGGGCGGGAGCAGAGGCGGCCGACGCCGATCGCCAGCCATGCCGAAATGATCCGGGTGACCCGAGGCCGGGCAGCCCGGGAACGGTGAAGGGCAAGCCATAACTACGGGGTCGGCCGGCGTGGCTTCCCCGCTCACGAGAGCGCGCAGTCACCGTCCGCCTCCGGAGTCACCGTCGTCGCCGCATGGCACGCTCAACTTCCCTGGCCGCGTCCCGCTTGGCCAGGTCTTGTCTCTTATCGTATGTC
>DASXDG010000369.1:0-34802 GCA_036490795.1 Streptosporangiaceae bacterium | reverse complement strand
GGATAATCCGTATCCAGTCGCTCAGAGTAATCCCGGCAATACGGTTGGCTTATGCGGGGTCGCTGATCAGCAAGGAGAGGCGCATCGCCGGGCTGACAAGGGGGTTCGGGTGTGGCCGCGCACCCGGGCCGGGGCAATCTGCTTCGTAAACATCCGCCTGTTTACGGCCGAATGCACCGTGCGGCGTCACAGAAGGTGATTATATGGCCTTACCCGTTTTGTACGAGAGCGAGAGAGTACGGCCCGGGCCGGCCTGCTTATGAGGTGCGAGCGCAGTGCGTAGACGATCGGTAACCAGTCTCGGCGAAACGGCTGGGGATGGTAACTCTGCGTCCCCGTCGGACGGAGCCGAGCAGGGTACGCTTACCACCGGGCAAGTGCCGGCGATCGTCCAGGTATCCGGAGCCGGATCCGGGACGACCCCCCGCCAGTCCACAAGCAGCAGCGGTTCAGCTTCGCGGCCGCCAGCCAAGTCCCGTTTTTCCATCAGCAACTGGCGCGTGCGGTGGCGCCTGGCGGCGGTTATCGCGACCCCGACCATCACCGCCGCGATCCTCGGCGGTATCCAGATTGGTTCTGACCTCAGTAGTTCTGATGCTGCGGGACGAGTCCAGCACCTGACGCAGCTCAACGCCGCGGTGGTCACCCTTACCCAGGATCTGGAGAACGAGCGCGACTTCACCGCCGGATTCATCGCGGCCGGGCGGGGTGCCGCTGGCACGCCGTCCGCGGCGCAGCATATGGCGAGCACACTGGATGGGCTGTACGCACAGACCAACAGCGCCAGGAATACGGTCGTGAATGAAGCCGCGGCCGTCACCACCGCGGCAGGCTACCAGTCGACCACCGTTCAGGACCTGAACGCGCTACTCGACAGCGTTAACAACGACCTCCCATATGTGCGCACGGTCGTGCAGAAGACCAGCCTCCCGGCGCCGAACGCCATCCAGGTCTACACGGACAACATCATCGACGGCGCCAACACGTTCACCGGCGCGGTAGGTGACGGCTCCAACGACCCGGAACTGCAGAGCAACCTGACCACGCTGACCGCGCTGATGCGTATCGAGAATCAGATGTCGGTACAGCGCGCCATCTTGTACGCGGCGCTCAACGCGACGCCAGCCGTCCTCGGCAACCAGGAACTGTCCGACCTGGAGCAGGCTTACCAGCAGGAACAAGCGGAAATCGGCGACTTTGACGCCTCCACGAGCGTTACCGAGCAGCAGCTGTACGGCAACACGGTCTCCGGCACCCAGGTGGACGCGGCCTCGGGTGACGAGACACTGGCCGAGTCGCTCGCCGAGAACTCGCCCAACACGCCGCTGACCTCTGGCGGCAAGCTGGACGCGGCCACATGGAGAGCCGACATGTCGGCCACGATCTCCGATGCGGAATCGGTCGCTAACGGGAAGCAGGGACTGGTCAGCTCCATCACCACCCGTGCGAACGCGCTGAAGTCGCACTGGAACGCCGAGCTGCTGTGGACCACGCTCATCACGTTCCTGCTGCTGATCATCGTGTTGCTGGTATCCACGGTCGTCGCCCGGTCGCTGACCCGCCCGCTGCGCAAGCTGCGCAGCGACGCGCTCGACGTCGCCGGGCACCGGCTGCCGGACATCGTGCGCAGGCTCAGCCAGAGCGAGGGCGCGGACGAAGGCGTCGAGATCGAGCCGATCGGTGTCACCTCTACCGACGAGATCGGTGAAGTGGCGCGGGCCTTCGACCAGGTCCACCGCGAGGCGGTGCGACTGGCAGCCGACGAAGCCATGTTGCGCGGCAACCTGAACGCGATGTTCATCAACCTGTCCCGCCGCAGCCAGTCCCTGATCGAGCGGCAGCTCTCGCTGATCGACTCGCTGGAGCAGAGCGAGCAGGACTCCGGCCGTCTGTCCAGCCTGTTCCGGCTGGACCACCTGGCCACCCGTATGCGCCGCAACTCCGAGAACCTGCTGGTTCTGGCCGGTCACGAAGTGGCCCGCAGGTGGAGCCAGCCGGTCCCGCTCGTCGACGTGCTCCGCGCCGCGATCTCCGAGATCGAGCAGTACGAGCGTGTGGTGCTCAATGTGCAGCCCGGCATCGTGGTCGTCGGCCAGGCCGTCAACGACGCGGTCCACCTGGTCGCCGAGATCGTGGAGAACGCCACCACCTTCTCGCCAGAAGACACTCAGGTGTACGTGTCCGGTCAGCCGCTGTCCAGCGGCGGTGTGCTGCTCGACATCACCGACAACGGCGTGGGCATCTCCGACCAGGAAATGTCGCACGCGAACTGGCGGCTGGACAACCCGCCGGTCGTGGACGTGGCGGTATCGCGGCGCATGGGCCTGTTCGTGGTCGGCCGCCTGGCCGCCAGGCACGGAGTCCGGGTACGGCTGCGGCACGCACAGGCGGGCGGTCTCACAGCGCTGATCTGGCTGCCGGAGACGGTAGCCGCGCCGGAAGTCGCTCCGCCGCTGGGCAGGCTGCGCCGGTTCGATGCCGACGACTTCGGTCCCGCTCCGTCGCTGTCCGCACCCACGCCGGCATCGAGCGCCGCCTCGCAGGCCACCGCCGCCGCGCGCATCCCGCGGTTCTCCTCGTCCTCTCCGTCGACGTCGCCATCGTTCACGCCGTCGAACCCGCCGAACCCGTCCGGTCCGGGAAGCCCGTCCAACCCGGGAAGCCCGTCTAGTCCTGTGCCTCAGCAGCCGAGCTCGCCTTCCGTGCCCGTGCTGCCGGTGCGCAACAACGGATCCGCGCAGCCGGTCAACGGACTGTCCGGCCGGCCAGACGGTGCTGGCGCCGGCTCCGGATCCGGTGCGTCGAACCCGCTGGGCATGCCGAGTGGGCTGGGTACGCCTGGCGGACTCGGCGCGCCGGGCGGACTGGGCGGACCCGATCGGCTGGGCGGACCCGATCGACGGGGCGCGCCCGGTCAGCACGACGATCTGCCCACCGAGTCCAGGCCGAGCAGGCTGCCGTCCTTCGGCGGCGGATTGCCCTCGGTGCGTGGTGGAGACGGGCGCAGTGCACAGGACGCGGCGGACGACCTTGACGTGGCGCCTGCCCCGAGCCCGTCTGCCTCGGCCGCTTCCGCCCCGAGCGTGCCCAGTTCGGCGCTGCCCACCTTCGAACCGAACGGTAATGGCAGCTCCCTGGGCACCAACGGCAACGGCTACCAGAATGGCGGGGGAGCTCAAGAGGTCGCAGTCCCGCCTGCCACGCCGCAAGACCAGCGGCTGCCCATCTTTGACTCGCTTGAATCGGACTGGTTCCGGCGCAGCGGCAAGTCGATGACCGCGAACACAAGTCGCGGCACCGGCACTGGCCCTCAGCCGCAGCTGCAGCCAGCCGTACAGGCTGCATGGACTTCTCCGGCCGACGAGGGCTGGCGGGCGGCCCAGGTGGTCGCCACGCCGACGGCAGGAGAGACGACACAGGCCGGACTTCCGAAGCGGGTACCCAGGGCCAACCTGGTTCCCGGTTCGGTGGGCGGCGGCGACCATGAAAGCGCGGCGCCCCAGCCCGCGCCGGCCAGGACCGCCGACGATATCCGCAGCCGTATGTCGAGCTTCCAGCGAGGCGTGCGCGAGGGCCGCGCGGCCGCACCCCAGAACGAGGAGCAATAAACCGCAATGACATCTGAACGAGCGCTTAGCAAGCCCGGACAGCTAAGGGAGAGATCGTGACTACGCCAGGACGTCCAGTGCAGGATCTGGGCTGGCTGATCACCAACTTCGTGGAGCGGGTCCCGGATGTCGCACACGCGGTGGTGGTTTCCTCCGATGGCCTGCCGCTGGCCTTCAGCGCGGGCTTCCCCCAGGAGCGGGCAGACCAGCTAGCGGCGGTAACGTCGGGGCTGACCAGCCTTACCCAGGGCGCGTCGCGAGTTTTCGAGGGCGGCGCGGTCGTGCAGACGGTGGTCGAGATGCAGCGAGGCGTGCTGGTCATTATGGCGATCAGCAACGGTTCAAGCCTCGCGGTGCTAGCCGCCTCTACCTGTGATCTCGGGCTTGTTGCCTACGAGATGACCCTGCTTGTCGAGCGGGCCGGGCGGGTACTGACCCCCGCCACCCGTGGCGTCATGCAAACAGCTGCTCTTCCCGGTGACGGGCGACGATAAGACTGCAACCGGAGGTTTCAGTGGCTGGCCAAGGGCGTGGTGACGATCGGTCACCGTTCGCAGGGCCCCCAGGCGCCTGGCAAGTAGGTGCCGTGAGGGCCGGCGGGTGGGACGATGGTGCGGTGCGGAACACGAGCGGATTCGGTAGTTTCGGCGCCGAAGAAGACGGTTCTACCAGGCTTGTCCGGCCGTATACGGTTACCGGCGGGCGGACGCAACCTCGGTACCAGCTCGCCATCGAGGCGCTGGTAACCGCGACCGTCCTCGAACCGCGTGACCTCTCGGTGCTGGCTCCTGAATGCCAGGCCATCCTCCAGTTCTGCCGGGACTGGAGGTCCGTGGCCGAGGTTTCGGCGGTGCTCCGGTTGCCGCTGGGCGTGGCAAGAATCCTCATCGCAGACATGAGCGCGGACGGCCTTGTCCGCGTTCACCAGCGCGATGACGCGGAGGGCCGTCCGGACCTCAATCTGCTCGAAAGGGTGCTTAGTGGACTCCGTAAGATCTAGCGTCGGCCGCCCGGTGGCCGACGCGGCGCAGGCGATGACGTCGGTGAAGATCGTCGTCGCCGGCGGGTTCGGTGTGGGCAAGACGACGTTTGTCGGCTCGGTCTCCGAGATCACGCCGCTGACGACGGAAGCCGTCATGACCGTGGCCAGCACGGACGTCGACGACCTGTCGCACGTGCCGGAGAAGAACACGACGACGGTCGCGATGGACTTCGGGCGGATCACGCTAGACAAGGACCTGGTCCTTTACATGTTCGGCACACCGGGCCAGCACAGGTTCTGGTTCATGTGGGACGACCTGATCCAGGGCGCGATCGGTGCCGTGGTGCTTGTCGACACCCGGCGTCTGGCCGACTCGTTCCCCGCCGTGGACTACTTCGAGGCCAGCGGGCTCCCGTTCGTGATCGGCATCAACGGATTCCACGGCCAGTTCCCGCACCGCAGCCGTGACGTCTCCGAGGCGCTGGCGATCAGCCCCGACGTGCCGGTGATCCCGTGTGACGCGCGGAACCGCGAGTCGACCAAGGCGACGCTAGTGACCCTGGTCGAGCACGCCATGTCCATGCAGACCGCAAGTCGTTACTAGCTAACGGACCAATTCCGCGGGGTCGCCCCAGATCCAGCCGAGTCACCCAAGATCCAGCCGAGTCAATTGCGCGATTGACACGCCTCAGCGATGTCAATCGCGCAATTGACTAGTGGTGGGACGCGGCCGTTCGGGCGTGCGTACGCCGTGCGTGCACGCGTAGGCCCTTACGGGCGGCAGATGAGTTCACCGTGCAGGAGTGACATCCAGCCGTCTGCCGCCTGTGCCCAGGCCTGCCACGCCGCGGAGATGCGCTCTAGCTGGTCAGGGGTGGCGTAGCCGCCGTCGACCGCCTGGGTCGCGATCCCCGAGTGCAGGATGCGGTCCGCCCACATGCCGCCCCACCAGGCGCGGTCCTCAGGGGTGGCGAAGCACCAGGTAGAGGACGTCGCCGTGATGTCGCTGAAGCCCGCCCGCTGTGCCCAGCCCAGCAGGCGGCGGCCAGCATCGGGTGCGCCCCCGTTGCGGCTGGCGATCGTCAGGTAGAGCTCGAGCCAGGCGTCGAGTTCGGGGAGCCGCGGGTACCAGGCGAACGCGGGGTAGTCCGAGTCGCGGACGGCGACGATGCCGCCGGGCCGGCAGACCCTGCGCATCTCGCGCAGCGCGCGGACCGGGTCGGCGACGTGCTGCAGCACTTGGTGTGCGTGCACCACGTCGAAGCTCGCGTCGGCGAACGCCAGGTCGTGCACGTCGGCTGCCTGGAACGTGACGTTCGCTGGTGCAGTCCGGCGCGCGACCCCGATCACTTCCGGCGAGGAGTCGATCCCGGTCACCTGACGGACTTTGGTGGCGAGATCGGCCGTGATCGTACCCGGCCCGCAGCCCACATCGAGCAGCGTCATCTCAGGGCGAAGGTGGGGGAGCAGGTAGCTCGCCGAGTTCTCGGCGGTCCGCCAGCTATGCGACCGCAGTACCGACTCATGATGCCCGTGCGTGTACGTTGCCATGTCGGTACCGTATCCGTTTGTCTTGCATATCAGTCAAGTTCGTCTCATTATTCGGACAGCGGAATAGTGTTCCCCCATGCGAGCCCAGTCCGGTAAGGTTTGCGAGTGCGGGGCGGTAGCTCAGCCGGTTAGAGCAGCGGACTCATAATCCGCCGGTCCTGGGTTCGAGCCCCAGCCGCCCCACCTGTGGTTTCCCCGGTGCACAGGTGTCCGTGGTGGACCGGTGGGTGGACCGAGTGCCGTATGGCGGCGCATCGTGCCGCGATGACGGCATCCGCCGCGCCATCAAGCCGGCCCTGGACATCAAGGAAATCCGCGAGGTCCGCGGCCCGCTGCTGCACACGCCGCGCTCCCGCCTCCAGCAATGCGGCGACCTAGCAGGCACGCCCTTCACCGGCCACCGTTACCGCGCTTCGATGCCACGGGCCGGATCGGCGCCGATGGCGGGCGCGGCGTAACCACCGCCCGTCGAGCCCGCGTCCCCGCTCGTCGAGCCGGGTGTAGCCGCCGTGGGCGAGCAACCGCCGTTTCCACCCCACCAGCCATACCGGTCACGGCGCTGCCTCATCAGCACGGTAATTATGTCCAGCACGGTAATTGGGGCTGCTGTGAGCAGCAATTTCTACCGCGTTGGACAAAATTACCGCGTTGATTCATAACTGACCGTGGTGCATGGTGCGGGAGTGATGTCACGAGGCCGGAAGGGCTCACGGACCGTCAGCGAGCGGGCTGCTGAAAGTGCCAGATGACCAGGACCGGGCGGCCGCCAGCGGCGCGCGCGGCCGATGGCAGGTAGTCCTTCAGCGACCACGGCCAGTCCGGCCAGTCGCCGATGTCGGTCGCGGGCTCGGGCAGCGGATCGGCCTGCCTGGTACCGATCGGCTCCTCGCAGTGCCTGACCTGGAGGCCGAGGCCCAGTGCCGCCCGCAGGTAGTCGCCAAGCTGGTGCCGGTAGGTGGCCGCGATGCACGGTTCACCCGCCGGTCCACGCGCCGTGATCACCGAGCCGCGGGTGACAAGCTCGTGATGCACGTCCGAGATGACCAGGTCCCCGCCCGGGCGCAGCACGCGAGCGAATTCGGTCAGGACCGGCTGGAGGTCAGGCACGTGCACGAGAGCGAGCGCGCACACGATTACGTCCACCGAATCATCGGGTAGCGGCAGCCGGCTGAGCTCGCCGGCATGAAACTCGCCACCCGGGACCCGCTTGCGCGCGTACGCGAGCATGTCCGGTGAGTTGTCAACCCCGATCACCTGATGCCCGCGGTTGGCGAGAAACTCGGCGAAACGCCGGTTCCGCATGCGGCGTCCAGCGCCACACCAGGCTCCCTGCCGTCCAGCCACTCGGCCACGACCGGTTCGTCGAACGGGAACAGCCCGCCGTCCGCGTCATAGCCGGCGGACTCCTGCTCATAGGCGGTGACGCTACTCACGCGTTCGGCGAGCACGCCACGGTCGCGCAGCTTCTCGTCATCGAGTAGCCGCCGGATCTCGGCCAGCCGGGCATCGGTGAAGTCGCGACCGTGGTCCCCGGCCCAGGCATTCAGCAGCGCGATGCCTTCCAGGCCGGTCAGGTAGGCAAGCGGGTCCTGATAGATCATTAATGCCGATCGTAACCATGGTGCTGGGCGGACCGGTAAGGGTTTTCATCGGCACCGGTCACCTGGCCCGGCTCGTCGGACACCCGGGTGTCCCTGGCCCGTCACAGGGTCAGCGCGTTCATCGCGGCCAGGACCACAGCCGCTTCGGCGGCCAGCACGCCGCTCGGCGGCCATGAGCGATCCAGGCACGCTGCCCATCGTGGAATGCGGAGATCCTGTCCTGCGGCCAGTCGCTGACGGCGACACTGTCAGCTTTTACGAAGGATGCCTGAGCGTTCCCGGGCTTACCGGGGTGGCGGCTCGCCACCGTGCTGTGCGCGTCGAAGCGCTCGATGAGCATGGCCAGCCCGTCGACCAGGTGTTCTCCGGCTGGGCGGCCCGCATCGTCCAGCACGAAGTCGACCACCTCGGCGGCCGCCTGTATCTGGACCTGGTCGAGACGAAGTCTCTGGCGACCATCGGCAACTACGCTCAGCTGTGGGCCGGACGACCGCCAGGCGACGCGGCCGCCGCGCTGGGATTCACACTCCAGTAGAGGGAAACGGTCACGCCGGCCATCCGTCCGGAGGGTCATCGACCGGTTCAGTGCGGGTTACCGAGGACGATCCGGGCTATCGCGATGTCATGGCTGTAGTCACTCAGGAGTTCAGAGTCCGGTAACGCCCCCGTAATGCGGATGCTCTCATCGGCCGGTGCGCGCTCCGCCACGCCTGCCGCCGCCTGCCGGCGCACTTCGGCATATCGGGACAAAGTCGCCGCCCATTGACCGAATCCGATTAGCGTGTGTATTTATGCCAGGATATCCGGGCATAAATACACACGCAAATTCGTTTAGCTCCCCCTAGCCGGGCAAATGCCGCAGATCCACCCTAGTCCGCCTCAAGTCAAGCGGCATCGCGCACAACAGCCGACGGCAGGGCCGTGCGCAGATTATTTCGGGGCTGCGGCCAGATGGGCCACGTGCCGCACAGCGTCGCCATACGGGCTTGACCTGCGCAAATAAAAACCTGTGAGTGCCGGTTTCCCGGCACCCACAGGATGCAGACCCGCCATCATGAGTCGCTCTGCCGGATCCCTGATCAAGACCAGGGCGCCTGCTGCACACTCTGCGCGAGTAATAGCAATTCTACAGTGCCTACTGGTGCGCTGGATCGCAAACGCCCGGATTTGTTACCCATTAATCCTTCCGCCGCATGGCGTCCCCGGGATTGGCTGATGTCATGCGTGAAATGCCTGACCTGCGCCTATTGTTGCCGGCCGGGAGCAGGCCAGTAATGCCGCAGGTCAGCGCCGGCTGAGCTTAGGCACGTCCTCGATGAGACGTTGCGTATAGGGATCGGCCGGATGGTCAAGGATCTGCTCGACCTGGCCCGATTCGGCGACCGTGCCCTGACGCAGAACTACCGCTGACTGTGCGATGCTGCGGACCAGGGCGAGGTTGTGTGTTATGAAAATCATCGCGAGCTGCCGTTCCTGCTGAATCCGGCGCAGCAGCTCCACGATGATCGCCTGAACCGAGACATCCAGGGCCGATGTCACCTCATCGCAGATCAGCAGCTCCGGCTCGACTACCAGGGCACGGGCGATGGCGACCCGCTGCCGTTCCCCGCCGGATAGCTGGTCCGGATAGTTGGACAGGAAGTCCGTGCCCAGCGACACGTGCTCGAGGACACGCAGGACGCGCGCGGAGCGGTCGCGTTGAGAGAGGTCGGTGAACTGCTTGAGCTGCTGGTCGATGATCTGGCCGATGGTCTTGCGGGGGTTGAGCGAGGTGTACGGGTTCTGGAAGATGTACTGAACCCGCCGTAGCACATCCTTCTCCCGCTGGCGGGCTCCGCGAGCCAGCGGTGTGCCCTGGAAGGTGATCTCACCGGTCCAGTTGCTGTGCAGCCCGGCCATGCAGCGGGCGAGCGTGGTCTTACCGGAGCCAGACTCACCGACGACGGCGACGCAGGTACCCGGCGGTACCTCGAGGTTGACGCCGGACAGAACACGCGTGCTGCCGTAACTGGCCGAGACCTCGTGAACCGACATGGCCGGCTCGCCCGCCGTAACAGCCGGACCCGGCTTCAGCGGCATGCGCCGGGAAGGGGCGATCTGGATGTCGGTGGCCCGCAGGCAGCGTACGGAACGCCCGGCCGCTGTGACCAGTTCCGGTGCCTGTGTGTCGCAGCCGGCGATGACGTAGTCGCAGCGTGCGGCGAACGAGCAACCGGCTCCGCGGTGGCCAGGCCTGGGCTGCTGGCCGTCGATACCGGTCAGCACCTCGGCGTGCTCGGGCGATGGCACGGCCCCGATCAGGCCGCGGGTGTACGGATGCACCGGCTCGCCGAACAGCCGGGCGGTGGACCCGATCTCCACGACGCGCCCCGCGTACATGACCGCGACGTCGGAGACCAGGCCGCTGACAACGGCCAGGTCGTGGCTCACATAGACGGCCGCCACCCCGTAGGAATGGCACAAGCCGCGGACGGTCTCCAGCACGTGGCGCTGAGTGGAGACGTCGAGCCCGGTGGTCGGCTCGTCCAGCACGATCACCGACGGCCGGCACGCGAACGCCATGGCCAGCGCTACCCGCTGCTGCTGGCCGCCAGAGAGCTGATGCGGATACCGGCGCAGCAGCTCCGGCGTGGGATCGAGAGAGACCTCCCGCATGACCTCGGCCACGCGGTCACCGGCGTCGCCCATGGTCTCGGCGTGGACCCGCAGTACCTCCCTGATCTGCGTTCCCACACGCAGCGTGGGGTTGAGCGCGGAGGAGGGGTCCTGCGGCACGTAGCTGACCCGCGCGCCGCGCGCCGCGCGCAGGTCGCGCGGGCTCAGCGCCAGCAGGTCCATTCCGTCCAGCAGAACCTGGCCCGCGGTAATGCGCAGCCCTCGCCTGGCGTGACCGAGCAGGGCCAAGGCCACCGTGGTCTTGCCCGAACCCGACTCGCCGACCAAGCCGAGCACCGCACCGGCCGAGACGGCGAATGAGACGTCACGCACCACGTCGGGCCCGGATCGGCCCAGCCGGACTTCCAGGCCGGTCACCTTCAGCCGGATGGTCGCTTCGCTCCTCAGTCCAGGCACTGCCGCGCCCTCTGGCTCGCTCACTTGGATACCTCCTGGCCGAGGTTGTCGATCAGCGCCGCTTCCTCGGGCCGGCGATCGACGCCGATCGCCACGCGTGCGAACGCGTCGGTGAAACTGTTCGTGCCGATGGTCAGGAGCGCGATCAGCAGGGCGGGCACGATGACCGCCCACGGGTTCAGCGACAGGCCGTCCCGGTTCTCGTTGATCATCGTGCCCCAGTTCGCGTTCGGCGGCGGCGCCCCGAAGCCGAGGAACGCGAGCCCGGCCATGATCACGATCGAGTAGGTCAGCCGCAGCCCGGCCTCCACCGTGAGCGGGCTGACCAGGTTGGGCAAGATCTCCTTCCACATGACCTTGGCCGGCCGCATGCCCTGCAACTCCGCCGCCTTCACGAAGTCCCGTTCGGAGAGATCCAAGGTGGCCGACCGCAGGACACGGGCGACCTGGGGCGCGTGCGAGACGCCGACCGCGAGCGTGATCAGCCACAGCTTCGGACCCAGCAGGCTGAGCAGCAGCAGCGCGAATACGAGCTGGGGGAACGACAGGATCACGTCGACCGTTCGCATGATGATCCCGTCGCTGATCCCCCGCAGGTAGGCGGCCGACACGCCAGCCGCCGCGCCGCCGATGATCCCGAGGAAGGTCGCGCAGACGGCCATGATCAGCAGGACCCAGCCGCCGTTGAGTACACGTGACAGCACGTCGCGGCCCAGGAAGTCGCCGCCCAGCAGGAACTGTCCAGAGGGCTTCCCGAAGGCCAGGGTGACCAGGGCGTCGGGTGAATTCGGGGCCACGAACGGGCCGATGATCGCGACCAGAACGACGAAAGAGGCCAGCCCGAGCCCGACCATGCCGCGCGGAGTCCGGGCGGCACTCCAGAACACGGATCCCCACTGATGCCGGCGGATCCGCAGGGCATGCCGCGGCTGGGCTGCGGGAGTGGCGGGAGCATTCACGGCCATGGCTACCTGGCTATTCTTCGGCGCGGCGTGGCCAGCAAAGCGATCACGTCGGTGAGGATGTTCATGACGACGTAGAACGCGGCCAGGACCAGGACAATGAACTGGATCACGGGAATGTCCCGGTCGCTGACCGAATAGACCAGGGCCTGCCCGATGCCCGGGAAGTTGAATACGTACTCAACGACCACGACACCGCCTGCCAGGTACAGGAAGTTAAGGCCGATGACCTGGATGGTGGGCGCGATCGCGTTCGGCAGCGCGTGCACGACCACGACGCGCCACTCCGGCACTCCCTTCAGCCTGGCCATCTCCACATAGTCCGACTCCAGGGCCTCGACCATCGAGGCACGCATCATGCGCACGATGTAAGGCACGATCACGATAACGAGCGTGGCGACCGGCAGCACGAGCAATTCCGGTTGGCTCCACGCGTACGTGCCCGGGGCCAGCAGTGAGACCGCCGGCAGGATGTGCCAGACCACGGTGGAGAACACGATGATCAGGGCGATGGCCACCACGAACTCGGGTAGCGACGTCACCGCCAGCACGACCACCGAACTGACGTGGTCGAACCAGCCGTCCTTGCGCAGCGCGGCGACGGCGCCCAGGGCCACACCGGCAAGCGCGCCGATGGCGCCGGTGACGAAAACCAGGACAGCCGAGTTGATCAGCTTCGGCTCAACGTAAGACCACACCGATAGCCCGTTGACCAGGGAATTGCCGAGTCTGCCCGTCAACACCCCGGATATCCAGACCCAGTACTGGTCGAATATCCCGCGGTTCAGATGCAGGGTTATCTCAAGCGCTCGTACCCGTGCCGGGGTGGCATTGTGCCCGAGAAGCGCGTACGCGGCGTTGCCTGGCAGCACTTCAGTGGCCACGAACACCACGACCGACACCAGGAGCAAAGTCAGCACGCCGAAGGCCAGCCGCCGCCGGATCAGGCGTGCGATGGGATGTGCCCTGGGCGCGGCGGCCGATCGAGTAGGCGCCGTGACTACGGCCATCGCGGGCTCAGCCAGCGGATCATTGTGCCACCGCGCTCATCGGTGACGAGGGCAACCACGTCGTCGATTCCTTCCGGTTTAGGCGTGGGAAGCGCCGGAGGCGGGCTTCATCCGGTGATCACCCTATTTGTATTTGTATTTGCGCGTAATGGGGATGTCCGAACCCGGGCAAAGCGGGTCATCGGTAGTGCGAGGACCGCTCGTGGGCGGCCAGGTAGCGGCCGTGTCTGCCCGGACCGGGCACGGCCAGCCGAGCGCGCGGCACGACGGCGCGCCGTCCCGGGCGCCGCTCGGAGCGCGCCGATGTGGCCCGCTGCCGCGAGTCCCGGCCGCGAGTCCCCGGCGGCAAGCTCCTCGGCGGCAAGTCCCCCGGCGGCAAGCTCCCGGCGGCAAGTCCCTCGGCGGGAAGCCCCCGGCGGGAAGCCCCTCGGCTGCTCCCTGCGGCGGCGCCGGCCGGTACCGTACCGGAGCGCCTGAGCCAGCGGGAGCAATATCGCACACCAGGATCTGATTGACATGCTCCCGGGCGTCGAAGGGCTTTGCATATTCGATTTATCGGTCCAGCCGGTGATTTCGGAATATGCCCCGATGCGGCTTGCCGGGAAGGCCGTCAGTGTCCCAACGAACCCGGGCCTGTCTATTACGGCGTGCTGACCTGCGCAGACGCGCCCGGGCCAGGTGCGGGTCATAAATTAACGATAGGTGCGTGCTGAACCCTTTGGGTTCGACTGCGTCGTGCGTGCAGCTTGTGAGAACA
Organism: Streptosporangiaceae bacterium; assembly: GCA_036490795.1. Classification (GTDB taxonomy): domain Bacteria; phylum Actinomycetota; class Actinomycetes; order Streptosporangiales; family Streptosporangiaceae; genus JAFARZ01. The sequence goes on along the minus strand of DASXDG010000369.1, from coordinate 21,259 downwards.
TGACCCCTGTTATCGAGAATGCCGAGCTTCAGGTGGTAAGCCATACTTTCCCCCGCTGAGACCTAATAACAATGCATTTGTTACCTAATCGGCGGGCATCTCTTACTGGAGGGTAAGTTCCGTGGATCGATCGGATGGGAACGGAGGGCTGCTCTCCGGGGTGGCGGCCCTGAACCGGCGCCAGTTCATTCGAGGTGTCGCTGCCACCGGTGTGGCAGCCAGCGCGGGTGGCCTGATCGCGGCCTGCAGCAGCTCCGGCTCGACAGTCGCCGCCAAGAGCACGTCCCCCGCGATCCGCAAGCGCGGCGGCGACCTGAAGGTGGGCCTGTCCGGCAGTTCGGGTGCCGACACCCTCGACCCGCACGCCGGGTTGACTTATATCGACAACGCCCGCGCCCAGTCGCTTTATCAGCCCCTGCTCCAGATTAACGCCCAGGGCGCACTTGAGCTGGTCCTCGCCGAGGAGATAACCGCGAAGTCGCCAACGGAGTTCATCATCAGGCTTCGCGAAGGCGTCACCTTCCACAGCGGCAAGCCGCTGTCCGCGCAGGACGTGATCTACACGTTCCGGAGGATCAAGACCCCGCCCAAGCCGGATTATCCCCCGCCCTTCTCCGGTTTCAACTCCCTCGGGCCAATGGACGTGGACGCGCTGAAGGCGGTGGACAACCGCACCGTGCAGGTAACTTTCACGGCCCCTTACGCCAGCTTTCAAGAGCAGCTGGCGTACTGGTACTACCTGTACATCATCCCGGACGGCTTCAACCCAGCCAAGCAGAAGCCGGACGGCACGGGGCCTTTCATGTACGAGAGCTTCACCCCGCAGCAGCGCAGCGTGTTCACCGCGTACAAGAATTACTGGCAGTCCGGGCTGCCCTACGTGGACTCAGTGACCGTCATTGACTTTCCTGACACCACGTCCCTGCAAGACGCCCTCACCACTGGCGTCATCGACGCGGCGGGTGGCTTCGACGGGCCGCAACTCGCGGCGCTCGGCTCTGTCAGCGGCGTGAAGGTCGTCGCTTCGCACAGCGGGGCGATCACGCCGTTCACGATGCGGGTGGACAAGGCGCCGTTCACCGACGTGCGCGTTCGCCAGGCACTGCGGTACCTGGTGGACAGGCCGCAGCTCATCGACTCTGCCCTGGACGGCTACGGGGTAGCGGCTTCCGACGTCTTCTCGCCGTACGATGTCGACTTCGATCACTCGCTGACCCGCGAGCAGGACATCCCGCGGGCGAAGTCCCTGCTGAAGCAGGCCGGGCAGGAGGGCCTCAAGCTGAAGCTCGTTACCTCGGCCGCGGGCACGGGCATGGTGGCGATGGCGACGGTCCTGGCCGAGCAGGCCAAGGCGGCCGGGGTCACCATTACCCTCAACAACATCCCGCCCTCATCGTTCTTCGGGCCGACCTACCTGCAGTCCGACTTCTCGCAGGACTTCTACAACTACAACCCGTACCTTCCGCAGACGGCGGAGTCCATGCTGGGGTCGAACTCGCCGTATAACGAGACGCACACCGACAGCACTACCCTCAACGGCCTGTACAACTCCGCGAACAAGACGCTCGACCCGGTGGCGCGCAAGCAGATCGTGTCCGAGATGCAGAACTACGATTACAATTACGGCGGATACATCATTCCCGCGTTCATCGACGCGCTCGACGCCTACAGCACCAAAATCACGGGCTACTCTCCGTCTGTCGTGGGTCTGCCGCTGTCATCTATGGACTTCGAGAACTGGTCGTTCGTCTGAGTCCAGAGATCCCATATTCATAAATAACAGTGAGCTGCTGGTGCACGCCGTCGGGAGGGTCTTGACCTTGGCGTGCACCGGCGGCTCACCGTGAGGGTCCTCGGCAACCACGGCGCGACATCTACGCGGATCCAGTAACTTCTCTATGCCAGCCTCGACAGGGACAGTGCGTAGCGCCCGTCAGGATCAGTCCACCAGCGGTCGGGGGAGAACCCGGCACGTTCAAGCTCTGCCTGGATGCCATCGCGCCGGAACTTTGCTGAAATGGACGTCCAAATTCGTTCTCCGGCCGCGAACTCTACTGACAGGTCGATGTCCGACAGGCGAACGGCCTGGCTGATCCGCGACTGTTCCCACATGGCCACGCACTCAGCCTCGTCATCCCAGGTGACGATGTAGTCAAAAGTGTCCAGATTGAAGTCGGCGCCGACCTGCGTGTTTAGCACGGCAAGAAGGTTCTTGTTGAATGCGGTTGAGACTCCCGCCGAGTCGTTATACGCGGTCATGAACTCGGCGGGATCCTTAACTAGGTCCACGCCAAGCAACAGCATGTCTCCCTCACGGCAAACGCCGCGGAGTCCTCGCAGGAATTCGGCTCGCTGGTCTGGCATTAGTTGACCGATCGTGCCACCGAGAAACAATATAAGTCTCGGCGAGGGGGACTCGTCCGTCGCGATTATCTCGGCCTGCGTTTCAAAATCGGCTAGCACGGCTCGCACAGACAAGCCGGGATATTCTGCTATGATTTGCGACCCTGCTGCCGTGAGAGCCAGCTCGCTAATATCCATCGAGGTATAGTTGCGGATGATTCCTGCGTGCCAAAATGCACCGAGTAGGATTATGGTTTTATCCGCGAAACCTGAGCCCAATTCTATGATGCTGCTCGCCTGGGTGGTCGCAGCGATTTCATCTGCGACCTCCCGCAGAATGTCGCGTTCGGTCCTGAAAGGATAGTACTCAGGTAGCTGGGTAATCTTCCCCCAGAGCTCGCTTCCCTTGGCGTCGAAAAGCCATTTTGAGGGAATCTGCTTAGGTGACGCGGTGAGTCCCTCCCGTGCATCTACGCGGATCGCGTTCATGAGGAGATCCGGCGGCATGCGCCGGTCCAAATGGAGACTAGTCATTTCAGTGTCCGCTTTCTTGAATCGCTGCCCGGGCCCTCGTTGCCAGCACTGCGCACCAGTTTCATACGAATCTAGATCGATTGTCAACGTTTGTCCTCAATCGTCAGGGGCGAGGCGCCGATTAGTGCCGCGGCGACGGAGTTCACTGACATGCCGGGGAACCGGACCGGACAACCAGGGGTGCGACGCGTCCATCGGGCAAGGGCTCAGGTGGCCGCCGCGGGTGGCGGGGGAGCACCGTCCAGTCCTTCACTGCAGACCCATCGAAGACATCCGGCACAGGAGTCGCTCCTGTTGCACGCACTGACGGTGGTAACGTCCATGCCAGCCGCCAAGCGTTCCCGTAGCGGGAGCGATCGGCTGTTTCGATCGGTCCAAGGCTGCATTGCTCGCCTCGTAATCGCGGGCATTCGAAATCCGTCACGATGCCGCCACTTACGGCCCCGTCTGGCATTGAACGGCGGCACCAGCAACCTCACCAACTGTGACTGGAGTACCGGTGGGGGCATGTGATTGACATGGTTACCGGCACCCGCACCCTCCCGAGTAGCAATGCCACTGCTCAGGAAGCTACTTGCGGGCATAGTGGTCGCTATGCGACAATATGCCCCGAACGGTTGTTGATATGCGCTTCCGGGCGATGGCTCGGCAAGAGTTGAAGTCCTTCCGATTGGCGATCTGAAATGCTAGCAGGTGATATCTGCACGCATTCGACCGAGCTACTTGCCGAACTAGCGTCCCATCGGCTAGGTGATGCGAGCGACCCGCTTTTCCCCTACCTGGCGACCACGACCTACGTGCAGAATGTTGGCAAGCACTTTATGTCAGCCGAGGTCATCTCGCGACTCGCTGAGATACGGGGCGGGCTGGAGTCTAGGGATGCCCTCACTGGCGCGTACCTTGATTGCGTCCTCGACAAACGTGATAACTGCTATCGCTACGAGACTTACCTCGCTCTCCCGGTCCTCAGGCCGCTAATATCTAGCCAAAGAACGCGTCTGTCGGCACCCCGGATCGCGGCTTTCCTTGTTGCCGATGCCTTGCGATTCGAAATACGTGCTCTGCATGGCTGGCATAAGCTCATGCCTGCCGAGAGACCCTCGCTTGATACGGTACGCAAGCGGCTCCGGAAGGGCGCGCGGTTCGCGGCGCCCTGGTTTTCGCCGTACGAATTTCCCCGTCGTCCGAGCCGCATCCTGGATTATCTCCTTGAGCTGGCGGAACGACCAGAGCATCCGGAAACAGCCAGGCTGTTGCTCGCCGCGCTGCCCGCGCCAACCGACCAGGACGCGGCGCTGCGCATCGCCACGTCGCTGCTGCCGGTGGATGTGCTGCACGACGAGTACCTGTTCATCCGCGTTCTGCAAGCCTCCGAGGCAACTTTCGTGATCTTGATGGATCATCTGCGGGCGGCAATCCGGGATATTCGGGCAAAAGACGCGGAGAGGGCGCGGGTGGCCATGGTTGCCGCGAGTGAGTGCCTTGCCCAAGGCGGCCGGCTATTCAGCATCCTGGCGACGATGAGCGCGGACTCGTTCCGGCGGTTCCGCCAGTTCACCGAAGGTGCCAGCGCCATCCAGTCCGAGCACTACAAGCGCTTCGAACTGCTCTGCGGCGTCCCGTCCGCTCATCGCCTGGCTTCGGCGGCGTTCAGCAACGTGCCGCCCGTGCAGGATGAGGCACACGGCGATCCGGATACTCTGACCCGCGCCTACCTGGACGCGCGAAGCGGAGGCTGGTTCGGTGCCGCGGAGTGGGAATCCATCGATGCCGCGCTCGACGAGCTAGAGAAGGCCCATCAGCGCTGGAAGACAACTCACTTCCGGCTCGCCGCCATGATGCTCGGCGACGCTCCCGGATCCGGCTACACGGCCGGAGTGCCTTACCTGCGGCAAGTGCTGGACAACCGGCTTTTCTGGGCGATCACAGAGCGGACCGGCCGGAACTACAGGGGAGATTAAGTGGAGTCAGGTAGCGATTGGCCGGCCGACTGGACAGGCAGGTCAGCCATTCCGATCAGTGTCGACGAGGCGTTCAACGGCTATGTGGCGGCCCAGATTGTCTTCGCGCTGGACCGCCTTGGGCTGCTTGATGAGTTGCTGGAGCACGGACAGGCGGACGTTCGCGTGGCCGCCGATCGCACCGGCGCCGACGAGCGCATGCTCGGTGAGCTGCTCCGTGGCGCGCAGACGTGCGGTTACGTGGTGCTGCGAGATGGCGTAGCGACGATCACTCCAGCGGGCCGGGACATGGCGTTCATGCGTGGCTACTTCATCTGGGCCGTCGGCGGCTACTCGGACCTGTTCAGCAACATCGCCGGGATCGTCTCGGGGGACCGCCGGTTCGGCAGCGATATCTTCCGCGACGAGGCAATGGTCGCTCTGGGCTCAGGCTCGAACGACCGGGCGTTCATGGCCAGTACCGTTGACGAGGTGGTCGGGCAGCTCGACTTCACTGTGATAGCGGACCTGGGCAGCGGGATATCGGCGCGAGTGTGCCGGGTGGCAGCCGCCCGTGAGGGTGCACGAGGTGTCGGGCTGGACATCAGTGGTGACGCGACACGCCTGGGGCAGGACGCGATCCGGCGGGCCGGCCTCGACAAGGACGTCCAAGCGGTGCAGGCAGACGTGCTCGGCGTGATCAAGGGCACCGAGAAGTATCCCGTCCTGGCAGAGGTGGACGCCGTCATGAGCTTCTTCCTGCTGCACGACCTGCTTGCCGATGCGGACACCAGGCCACGGGTGATACCGGGACTGCGCGAGGCGTTTCCGAAGGCGCGCACGTTCGTCCTCGCCGACACGATGCTCCGGCCTGCTCAACCGGACGACGCGACGCTGCCGGTGTTCTCGGCCGGCTACGAACTCGCCCACGCGCTCATGGGCGTGCCGCTACATACCAAGGACACTTACGAAGCGCTGTTCGCGCAGGCGGGACTGCGGACCCGGCAGGTGCTTCCGTTCGGCACGCCGCATTCGTGGCTCTACGTACTCGACGCGGACTGAGTCGTCGGGGCCGCCGGAAGACTCTCGTTGCCGGGCTGGAGTTCGGCGAGGGGCGCGCGCATCGTAGCGCTCGCACCTTCGAGTACGACCACAACGAGTACGCCCGCCACGGCGAGTGCGGCCGCGCTGACGCGGAATGCCAGCGCGTACCCGGCGGACTGCGCGATCGCGGGAAGCGCCCCGGCATGCGCCAGGTGCTGCGTACGGCGCAGCGCGAGCGTGACCAGGACGGCCAGGCCGAGCGCCGCGCCTATCTGCTGCATGGCGCTCTGCACTCCGGAGCCCAAACCGGAGTCCTGTTCGGTGACTTGATGCAGCGCGCCGCTGACCAGGCCCGGGAAGCACAGCCCGCTCAAGCCTCCGAACACGATAATCCCGGGCAAGACCGCGCTGGTGTAGGAGGAGCCGACGTGGATATAGCTTGCTATCCACAGGCCCGCCGCACTGCCGAGATAGCCGGTGACTAGTACCGGCTTGACCCCGACGCGCGGAATCAGCCTGGTGCTGAGGATGATCCCGGCGGTTACCACTCCGAGCGGAACGTTCAGCAGTCCCGTCCGCAGCGGTGAATAGTGCAGCACCTGCTGCATGTACATGTTCAGCATGACGGCGTAGCCATAGAAAGCGGCCCAGGTGACCATGCTCAGGACGTTGGCGCTCACCCGGGTCCGGTTAGCCAGGAACCGCATCGGGATCAGCGGATCGGGGGAGCGGGTTTCCACCACGACCATGACCGCCAGCAGGCCGATCCCGCCGAGCACTGGCAGCAGCACCTGCCAGGACCCCCACGAGTGGGAGGCGGCCTGCAGCAGGCCATAGACGACTGCCACCAGAGCGCCGGTCGCCGTCACGGCTCCGGGCAGGTCGATCCTGTGGCCTTCGCGGACCATCCGGCTTTCCGGCAGCACGCGCGGCACCGCGCGCACCGCGAAAACCACGACGGGAATGTTGATGAAGAAGATCCATCGCCAGTTCACGCTGGTTAGCGCTCCGGAGATCGCTGAACCAGACGTCCCGGCAACGCCGGAAATCCCGAACCAGATCCCGAGCGCCCTCATCCGCTCCCGGCTGTCCGGGAACAGGACAGGGAGCATGCCCAGCGCTGCCGGGCCGGCCAGGGCCTCCCCGATTCCCTGCCCGAACCGGCTGAGGACCAGCATCGATGACGACACCGCGAATCCGCACATCGCCGACGCCACGCCAAAGACCAGCACTCCGGCCAGGAACAGCCGCCGGCGGCCGAACATGTCGGACAGCCGCCCGCCCAGCAGCAGGAACCCGCCGGCCGTCAGCACGTAGCCGTTGATCACCCATGCCACGCCCGAATGCGAAAAGTGCAAGTCAGCCTGGATCCTGGGGATCGCGACGACTACCACGGTTACGTCAAGGGCGAGCATGAACTGAATGGCCGTCAGCACGACCAGCGCATGCCACCGCCGGGAATCGGGTACGCCGGTCTCCGCGGCTGAGTCTCGGCTCACGGTATGAGCTGCGCCTTCATCAGGCGCAATTATGGAACGCTCATCGTTCATACATGTCTCTGCCTGCGTATTTGCCCCGAGGGTCACCCGGAAGTCAGGCGGTTCATGCTGACCGGACTGCTGATCATCCCGGAGTCATACATTAGCGACGCCACCCGCTGAACTTGGCCCACGTTCAGCGATGCCGGGTATGTCCCCAGGGTGACCAATGCCGCGTCCTCTGTACTCATACCGGTGAGTTTCGGCAATACTGCCTGTACAGCGCCTCGCTGAGCACAGGCGGACTGGGCTTGGTCCAGTGCCTTCTGGAATGCGAGCACGGCCGACGGATGCTCGTGCGCGTAGTTCTCAAGGCTGAAATAGCCCGACATCGGGAGCCCGGATGTTACACCGGTGCTCGCATCCACTACCTCGACGGCCCCTAGTTGCTGCTCGGCCTCGAGAATGTAGGGCTCGGTGACCAGGATTGCTTTCACCTGACCGCTGCGGAGTGCCCCGATCAAGTTCTGCGGTTGCATTTGTGACCAGGTCACGCTACTGGGGCTGACTCCGTCGTTCTGCAGGACTTCTTCCGCCGCGAGGGTCTGCACGTTGTAGGGGGCCGACTCGGTGGCCGTGATCAGCTGTCCTGGTGGCGTGGCCACGCTGACGGCCTGCCCCAGTTGCTGTGGGGTAGTGATGCCCGAGCCGGGCAGGGTAAGGATCGCGACCGAGTTCGGGGCGGCGTCATACCCGTCGGCGATGAGCCGCAGTGAGGCGTGACCAGTGGCCTGCTTGTAAAGGAAGCCGGTGTAGTCGCCGACGGCAATCTGAGCCTGGCCGCTGGTGAGGGCCTGGTACTCGGCGCTGAGGGACGGGTACTGCTTGACGGTTACCTTCAGGCCGGCCTGCTGGAACAGCCCGTCGCTCACGGCCACGCTGAGCGGGGCGTTGTCGATTCCGGGAACGAAAGCTACCGTGATCGGCCCGCTCCCGGACGCGGCACCCGACGCGCTGGTACCTGGAACGTGGCAGCCGGAGACCAGCACCGAAACCGACAGTACTGCCAGCGCGGTGCGCAACGCCGGGACGCGGGCCGCCGCCCAGGTTAGCCGCATGGAGCCCTCTCTAGAGCACAGATTTCAGCATCGTTCGCGGGCATAACCGTAGCGCGGGCGGATGCCCCAATGCTGCCAAATCAGCAAGTGTCAGGCATTCGGAACTTTTCATGGCGAATGAGACACTGGTCGCCCGTTTTTACCCTTGTGCCCTTTTTGTGCCTGAGACCTGTTGATTTCGGTGGTTCTGTGGTGAACGTGGTTCTGTGGTGAACGTGGACTTGTGGTGAGCATGACTCTGTAGTGAGCATGGTTCTGTAGTGAGCCCGGTGGTGCGGCGGACGCCGCGGCGCCTGCCGGTTCGGGAGGGCGGCCTGCCCGTCCTCGCCAAAGTGGCTTGGGGCATAGGTTACAGTTTCCCCTGCTTGACCATGAATTACTCAAACTTCACATGTCACATGAGTCCCGACAAGAAGGATCTGGGTAGTGATTGGTGATGATTCGTCTCCATATGTGTAGTGCCGCGCGTTAGAGTGTCCAACGTCTAACCGGTCACACTGTGCACGCAGATCTCCTGGTGGGAGGGAGAACCCCGGTGTTGTTCTGCTGCGGCGTTCGTATGTCGCTGTGCTTTTGCTGGTCACATGGCTAAGGGCGCCAGCGGTGTGCTGTCCAGGGCCAGGAAAACTGGCGATGCTCCTCGCGCGGAGATTAAGCAACTGCCGCGTGACGCTAACCCGTCCACAGCCTCGGACGGTTCGCCGACCGAGGTGTTCCCGGTGCATGGCGCCGGCGGCCCCCGGTCGGGCGATGGGCCGGCGCGTCGCTTCGGCGCGCTGAAGAACTTGCGGGTGCGGTCGCGACTGCTCCTGCTGGTGGTCATCCCGACCGTCACCGCCGTTGCGGGCGGCGGGATCTTCATCGCCTCTTCTGTGCAGAACGCCCTCGTCTACCAGCGCGTGCTGACGCTCGCCAACCTGACCGGCAAGATCACCGGCTTGGCGCAGTCGCTGCAGAACGAACGCCAGGACACGGTCCAGTTCATCGTGCTGGGCAGCGATGATGGCGGCCGGGGTGCACCGGCGTCATCGACGACTGTGCCACCGGTGGGGCCGGAACTCGGCCTGCTCAACCAGGATTACGCGATCACCACGGGCTGGGCGAATCAGGTAAAGGTCCTGGCCGACAGGATCGGCGGCTCTTACTCAACGCTGGCACAGCAGGACGCGCAATCCGCGCTCACCGCTATCGGCAACCTGTCCGCCATCCGCGCCGCGTCGACCGGTACCCAGACCCAGCTTCCGGCGTCGATCGTGATCCAGGAGTACGCGACAGCGATCAACACGCTGCTGGCCGTCGAGAGCCAGATCGCGGTGGGCAGCAGTGACTCCACGCTGGCGGGATCGGTCAGCGTGCTCGGCCTGGTCTCCAGCATGAAGGAACAAGCGTCGGAGCAGCAGGCACTGCTCACCTCGGCGCTCCGGTCCGACCTGGTCAGCCTGGCACAGTTCGGACCAGCCCAGCAAGCAGCGATTACCGATGCGCAGGCCCAGCAGCAAGGCGACCTGAACGAGTTCGACACGGCGGCCACGGCCGCCCAGCGTCAGATATTCAACAACGCGTTGTCGGCCTCGAACATCGTGCAAGCCGAGGCGCAGGAGCAGCAGGCCATCTCGCTGGCGTCGAGCAAGTCGCCGATCGCCACTGACCCCACGATCTCCGACGCCAGTTCCTCGCTCGCATATGTGGTCGGCGGCATGCGGTCAGTGGAGCAGCAGCTCTCGAACTCGGTGATCGCCCGAAGCGGGTCGCTGCACAGCGGCGCGATCACCTCGGCGATCTTGTTCAGCGTCGCGGTCGCGTTGCTGCTCGGAATCGCGCTAGCCGCCACGACCATCGTCGGCCGGTCCATGGTGGGGCCGCTGCGCAGGCTGCGGAACGGCGCGCTGAACATAGCCGGACAACGTCTGCCGGAGATGGTCCGCCGGATGAGCGAGACCGACGGGGAAACCATCCCGCTTGAGGTCGAGCCCATCGATGTGGACTCCTCCGACGAGATCGGTGAGGTCGCCCGGGCATTCGACCAGGTGCACAGGGAGGCGGTACGGCTCGCGGCCAACGAGGCGGCGCTGCGCGGCAACGTCAACGCGATGTTCGTCAACCTGTCCCGCCGTAGCCAGTCGCTGGTAGAGCGGCAGATTCGCGTGATCACCCGTCTGGAGCAGGGCGAACAGGACTCTAAGCGGCTGGCGAGCCTGTTCCTGATGGACCACCTGGCCACCCGGATGCGCCGCAACTCGGAGAACCTCCTTGTCCTCGCCGGTCACGAGCTCTCCAGGCGGTGGAGCCGTCCAGTGGGCCTGGTCGACGTGCTCCGCGCGGCGGTATCGGAGATTGACCAGTACGAGCGCGTCACGATGAACGTGCAGCCTGAGATCTCGGTCCGCACGGAGGCGGTCAGCCACGTGGTGCACCTGACCGCGGAACTGGTAGAGAACGCGACCTCTTTCTCGGCGGCCGAGACCCCGGTGACGGTCGCGGCATATCTGCCCAGTAGCGGCGGGGCGCTCGTCGAGATCACCGACCAGGGCGTGGGCATGAACGCCGAGGACTTGGCACGCGCCAACTGGCGGCTGGACAACCCGCCGGTGGTGGACGTGGCGGTCTCCCGCCGGATGGGCCTGTTCGTGGTGGCCCGGCTGGCGGCGCGGCACGGGATCCGCGTCCAGCTGCGCTCTGTGCCGACCGGCGGCCTGGTCGCGCTGATCTGGCTGCCCGACGACACGATCACGCGGGAAACTGGCAGTTCCGCTCCGCTGCGTCCGGTCGCGGCGACTTCGTCGAACCGGGGCGCGGTCACGAACCGGGCCGCCGCCACGAACCGGGCTGCCGCGCCCATGAACGACGGGTTCGGCGCAGCCGACGGGTGGGACAGCTTCGCCGCACCCGCACCCGCACCGGCACCGGCACCGGCACCCATGCCAGTGCGCGAGCGGGTGGAAAAGGCCGATTCCGGGATCGCGAGCACCCTGGCCCACGATCGGGGGCCTTGGGCACCGGCGGCGTCGCTGCCCAACAGGAACGGCAACCGCCTGCGCACGGCAGAGCAGGGTGCCGGCTCCAGGCTGTGGGACGTAGAGCCTGGGCAAGGCGGCGATCAGCGCGACGATTCATTCCCGGCCGCTGAGCCCGTTGCCTTCTTCGGCGCTGAGGCTGGCCCGCCCCTTCGCACGGACGGCGGCTCAGCTAACCGGCTGGAAGCGCCGCCGAACGGTGAAGTGGCGGTGCCTCCCGCGGATAATTTCGCCGAGCGGGAACGGCTGCCCATCTACGACTCGGTGGAGTCGCACTGGTTCAACGGCGGACCGGCTATCGGCAGGTTCGACAAGAGCGAGGAGAGCTGGTCCTCTCCAGCGGACGACGGCTGGCGTGCCGCCCAGGTGGCTCACGCGCCGACCGCGGATGGCACCACGTCGGCCGGGCTGCCGAAGCGGGCGCCGAAGGCGAACCTCGTTCCCGGGACCGCTGCCGCTTCAGCGGCAACCGGGCAGGTGAGCGGGACATCGCCAGCTCCCGCGCCCAGCAGGTCAGCGGCGGAGATCGCGGGGCGTTACGCGAGCTACCAGAACGGTATCCGGCAGGGCCGTGCCGCGGTGAATGGCGGGAACCCAGATAACAGAGAGGGCCTTACCTGATGAGGCATCTTGATCTTGGCCAGACTCGGATCCAAAAGGAGCGGTGGTGACTTCAGTTACACGTCCGGCCCAGGATCTGAACTGGCTGATTACGAACTTCGCGGACCAGGTGCCGTCGGTCGCGCACGCGGTCGTGGTATCGTCCGACGGCCTGCCGATGGCTTATTCGGAGGGTCTTCCGGCGGACCGGGTTGATCAGCTCGCGGCAGTGACGTCGGGGCTGACCAGCCTGACCCAGGGGGCGTCACGAATATTCGCGGGCGGTACCGTCAACCAGACGGTAGTAGAGATGCAGCGAGGACTGCTGGTCGTCATGACGATCAGCGACGGTTCGAGTATCGCGGTGCTGGCGTCGTCGGACTGCGATATGGGACTTGTGGCGTACGAGATGACACTGCTGGTCGAGCGGGTGGGCAGCGCGCTGACACCGATGGCGCGCGGCGCTCAGCCACCCAGATGATTCCCGGGGATGATCCACTGTGACAGGAGACGCTGGTGCCGGTCCCGAGCCGTGATGACCGGGTGCCTGCTGGCGACGACCGTCGTCCGTCACTGAATGACGTTGAAGTGCCGGAGAACGACGAGGACTTTCTGGTCCGGCCTTATACGGTGACGCGGGGACGGACCGAGCCGCGGTCTCAGCTGGAGATCGAGGCGATGGTCGCGGTGATGGATCATGACGTCCGCCGCCGGCCGATGCTCAGCCCGGAGTGCCAGGCGATTCTGGAGTTCTGCCGCGATTGGCGGTCAGTGGCCGAGATCTCCGCGGTTCTGCAGATGCCGCTGGGGGTTGCGCGGGTCCTGGTGGCTGACATGGCGGCAGACGGCCTGGTCCGAATCAACCAGACCGATCACGCTCAGGGCCGTCCGGACGTCAAGTTGCTGGAAAGGGTGCTCAGTGGACTTCGCAGAATCTGACATGGTCTCCGGTGCGGCGGACGATTCCGTCATGACGTCGGTGAAGATTGTCGTGGCGGGGGGTTTCGGTGTCGGGAAGACCACGTTCGTCGGGTCGGTCTCCGAGATCACGCCGTTGACCACCGAGGCCGTGCTGACCTCGGCGTCGGATGGTCTCGACAGCTTGTTGCATACCCCAGACAAGACGACGACGACTGTTGCGCTGGACTTCGGCCGGGTAACGCTCGACGCCGGCCTCGTGCTGTACCTGTTCGGTACGCCAGGGCAGCAGCGGTTCTGGTTCATGTGGGATGACATGATCAGCGGGGCGATCGGGGCGGTGGTGCTGGTGGACACCCGGCGGCTGGCCGACTCATTCCCGGCGCTGGACTACTTCGAGACCGCGGGGCTGCCCTTCATCGTGGCGGTCAACGGATTCGATGGTGACTTCCCGCACGTGATCGCTGACGTGCGGGAGGCGTTGTCGGTCAGCCCGCACGTGCCTTTGATCCGGTGCGACGCCCGTGAGCGCGGGTCAACCAAGGACGCGCTGACGACGCTGGTCGAGCACGCCTTGGAGCTACAGCGCGGGCCGGTGGGGCTTTCCGCCGGCGCATAAGCCGGCGCCCTGGTGGGAGCGCCCGGGGCTGCTCCCACCACACCCGCTTCTGCTGGCTCCAGCCGGGCCCGGAACCGGGCTATGCGACCGCGATGGCGACCACCCCGAGCACCGTGCCGAGCGTGCCGATGAGGCTGTTGGTGACGTTGACCAGATCCAAGGTGGCGCTGGCCTGGCCGTTTCCGGTCGAGCGGGCGGTGAGGTAGCTCCAGTTGGCGGAGAGGGCATCGTTATGCGCTTCGATGTTCCAGTCGTCGTCGCGCGAGCCGGTCTCGAACGTGCCCGCGACATGGCCGGCGTGCTGGAAGGTGTACACCATGTCCCTGAAGTCCTTCACGGCCCAGGCAAGCGCCACGCTGTACTCGGTCGCCCCGGAGTCGTGCAGGTGGCCAGTGAAGGTGTACGAGCCGTCTTTGCGGATGGTGAGGTGTGCGGAGCCGCCGACCGGCACGCCGCCGCCGAACACGATGGGATCGAAGGCGAAGTCGATCGACGTCGGGACGGTGTCGTACCAGTAGTTATCCTGCAGCGACCCGCCGGCTCCCGGCCACCACAGTTCCATGCTGCCGGGTATGCGAGCGGTGACGCCGATCCGTCCGGTCTTGGACGCGCTGCCCGCGGGTGCCAGGGTGAACCGCTGCCATTGCGCGCCGTCGTACCAGTAGTTGTCCTGGATGGAGCCGTCGGCTCCGGTCCACCACAGTTCCATGCTGGTGGGGATCCTGGATACGGCCGCGATGTTGCTGCTGGTCGAGGCGCTGCCGGGAGGGGCGAGCTGGTACCGGGCCCACTGGGCGCCGTCGTACCAGAACGCGCCCTCCACCGATCCGGCCGGCCCGATCCACCACAGTTCCATGCTGGTCGCGATCCTGGACACGGCGGTGATCCCGCCGCTGGTCGACGCGCTGCCCGCCGGTGCCAGGGTGAACCGCTGCCACTGTGCGCCGTCGTACCAGTAGTTGTCCTGGATCGAGCCGTCGGCGCCGGTCCACCACAGTTCCATGCTGTTCGGTACCCGGGACACGGCGGCGACGCCTGCCCGTTGCGCGGCACTGTTTCCAGGGTCCAGTTCGAATTGCTGCCAGCTCATTGCTTCGCTCCTTTGAGTCGCGATGTCCCTACACCCGAACAGGGGCACCCGCGCCCCGCCAGATACATCTCAGGCGTCTTAGCTGGGTGTGGTTTGCGGGCGATGCCAAGGGCGCGTGCGGGCAGCGCGGTAACGCGTAGCTAGCGGCCGGCACCGAAGCACACGAATCCGGCCGGCGTCTCCCCGGTCATGGCCGTGGCGAGCGCGGCGGCTGGCGCGCTGCCCGTCTTGACCGCCCGGTGGTAGCGGACCATGGTGCGCATCGCGGTATCGTCCGCGACCCTGGCCACGCTGGCCACGACGGTGCGGGCGCCCGCGGAGAGCAGCGCCGTGACCATCCCGAACGTCTCGTCGCCGGGACGCACGTCGGTCAATCCGAGGTCGCACGATGAGAGCACAACCATGGCCGGCGCCCGGGCAACTCGCCGCAGGTCGTAGCCGAGCAGCGGCCCTCCGGCCAGTTCCAGGGACGAGAAGAGCGCGTTCTCGGCCTGGTGCTGGCCGTGCGCGGCGAGATGAGCGATAGCGGCCGAGCCTAGTCCGGCCAAGGTGGCGGCGGGCGTCGCGTTTGCCCCGGTAAGCACCGCGGAGCCTGGGTGGACCGCGGCGATGGCCGCCACTTCGGCGTCGCCGCGGGCGATGCCGGGTCCGGCGACGAGCAGAACCGGCCCGCTCGCAGCGGGTCTGCCGCTGGCGGCGTGCCAGGCGGTGACGGAGGGCGCCACCGTCACCGCGCGCCCAGAGCACCCCGGCAGGACCGCCCACGGCACCGTGGTCAGCAGGCCGGCCGGGATCACGATCAGGTCCCGTTCGCCTAGCTGCGCGAGCAGCGGGCTGAGCACGGCCCCAGCCAGCGCCTCGGCATCTCGCCGCGTCGCGGTGGTGACCGCCGCGAGCACCCTGGCGGACAGCACGCGGCCCGCCTGGCTGTCCAGGTCGGCCCTCAGCCGCAGCACCGCCTCCTCGGCGGCGGCGTACTCGCCAAGCACGTGCAGCCGAGCCGAACCGTCGACGACGACGAGCGCTCGCAGCAGCGGGCCGTCGCGTAGGTAGATGACGAGCGCCGCGCCGTCGGTGTCGTCCCGCACCACGCTGAACGGTGCGAGCGGCAGCGCCGGAACGCGGGATAGCCCCGGCGCCGCCCACGACTGCTCCCGAATGCGCCGCTGCAACCTGTCCACCCGGGCACGCAACGCGCCGGCCGGACGACCAGCCAGTTCCCGTGCCCGCAGCGCGTACCTGGCTTGCCGCAATTCCTCGATGGCTTCCGCCTCGGCCGGATCGTCCGGCGGCCGCGGCACGGGCAGCAGCAAGGCCTGTGCCCTGAACCGTTCCGACCACCGGTACACCGACGCCGGCGATCCGCTGGCTATCGCCGCCGAGAGCCCGGTCCGGGCCAGGTCCTGCCCGTGCACGGAGGCGCCGGTCTGCAGGTCAAGGGAGCCGAACTGGGCTCGGTGCCGGTTCAGTGTCGTCATCGCGGCCCTCAGCTGCCGGAACGCCTCATCCCCGCGGCCCTCGGCCGTGGCGAGTTCAGCCTGAGTGAGCCGCCACAGCAGCCGGGTGTCCAGCCGGTCGACACGGCCGGGGGACCCGTAACGCCCGATGACCCGAGCCGCCCGGCCGGCCTGTTTCGCCCCGATCAGCGCCCGGGCCGCGACCAGGCCCGCCACCCGCGCGTCTTCCGGCAGGCCCAGCTTGGTAAGCCGCCTGGCCAGAGCCTGCCCGCGTCCCGCGATCGCACCGAGGTGGCTGACCGCGGGAAACTCTCGCGGTGCCTCCCCCGCGGGCGTGACCCGCACCGCCGCCAGGTCGGCGCGGGCTTCGATCAGCGACGCGAGCGCGGCGCGGCGTGCGTTGTCCCGGCCAAGGAACAAGGACCGGGCAAGCCGTGCCCACTGCCCGGCAGCCTCCGGCCGGTCAGCCAGCAGCGCGGCCTCGGCGCGGACTTGTACCGCGTCGGCGTACGTGTGGCTCAGCCGCTGCGCCGCGGCCTGCTCGATGGCACCGGCCAGCTCGTGGTCGGCCTCGGTGAACAGGCCAGCGGACACCAGGGCGCGCGCCCGTTCCACGGCGAGCGCGGCGAGGCGGCCAGGCGCCAGCGACTCGTAGTCGGCGCGGGCGGCGGCGAAAGCCCCGAGAGCTGACGGTATGTCGCCGGCCAGCACGTCCATGCAGCCGAGGTTGACCCGGCTGAGCGCCAGGTGCAGGGCAAGCCCGTGCCTGGTCGCGACCAGCCCGCACCGGCGCAGGTCGGCACGGGCCAGCCGGATGTGGCCGGCCTCCAGGTGCACCAGGCTCCGGTTGTTGAGAGCCTTAACCAGGTCCAGCGGGCTGGATTCCTCGGTCAGCAGGGCCACCGCCTCGTCGTACTGGCCAAGCGCCAGTTCGTTCTGCCCGTTTCGCTTGAGCAGCAAGCCTCGCTGCGCGAGCAGGATCGGCCGCTGATCCGGCGGGATGTGCCGCTCGGCCTGGTCGAGCAGCCGGAACCCCGCGTCCACCCGGCCACGTTCCGATTCCGCCCAGGCAAGGCTGATCAGCAGCCGGGCGCGGACCTGCGCCACGGCGGGATCGTCGGCCGCGGCGTCCGGCCCGAGCAGGCGCAACCCGGCGAGCAGCCGGCGGACGGCGGCCGAAGGGCGGCCGTCGTCGCTGGCCGCCAGCGCGGCCGCGTGCATCCGGGCCGCCCGATCAGCGACCGTCACCATGTCAGAGGGAGAACGCCGGCGTGATCACGCGCGGTGCCGCCTCGTCCGCCGCCTGAAGCCCCGCCGCTTGAAGCCCCGCCGCCTGATACACCAGCAGCTGGGCCATCCCGTGCGGAACTCCGTCGAAAGTGAACCGCCCCGCCTCGTCCGCGGTCACGATCCGCGGCGGCTCGGGCTCGAGCAAGCGCAGCTCGACCCGCAGTGCCGCGACGGGCGCCAGCCAGCCGTCGATGCGGACCAGGCCGTCGGCCCGGGTCGCGACCGTGATCATCACGGCGCGGCTGTCCGCGTCGAAGGTGATGGTACGGGTGCGTTCGGTGCCACGGGCACCGGAGCTGGCCACCAGTTCCTCGCTCGACCTGGCCACCTCCGCGTCCGCGTCCTCCAGCGCGATCGCGAACCAGACTCGCTGATCCAGGTCGGCGGGAGGCGGGTCGAGCACCGCGTAGATCCTCGCCAGCCGGTCGAGGACCGTTTGGTCGTCGCCGTCGAGCGGCAGGTCAGCGGGACTAGTCATGATGCGCTCCAGCCTGGATCGGCCCGCAGCAGCTCACGCAGCTTGGCCAGGCAGCGGCCGCGGGTCGGGCCGATGCTGCCGACAGGCATTCCCAGCGCCTCAGCGACGGCCGTGTAATCCGGCCGCGAAACGTGCGCGACGACGCGGAGCAGCTTGCGGCAGCGCTCAGGCAACTGCTGGACGTGCTGCCACAGCACCCGGTCCTGCTCGTCGGCGAGAAACCGTTCGCCGGGGCCAGGACCTGGATCGGGCAATGCCTCGAGTTGTTCCAGCTCGGACGGCATCACCCGCCGGGACAGCTCGCGCACCCGCCACGCCTCCCGGCGGGTGGCGGTGATCAGCCAGGCGGTCAGCGCTTGCGGAGAACGGATGTCGTGCAGCCGCCGCACCAGTTCCAGCCAGCTGGTCTGCACGACGTCGGCCGATTCCTCGGCCGTCAGTCCCTCGCTCCGCGCGACGTGCCACAGCAGCGGGTTCAGTTCCCTGACGATCTCGTTGAGCGCCGAGGTCTCGCCGTTTCTGGCACGCACGAGGCACGCACCGAGGCGTTCGGCGCGATCGGAGGCGACGTCGTGACCGCTGCTAAGTGTCACAACGGCCATGCTACGAGCCGGCAGCCGAATCCGGCAGCGCCAATCCCGCGGCCAGTTGCCCGGCCACGACCGCCGCGGCGAACGAGGTCCCGCTCCACCACGCGTACCCGTTGCCCGGGTCCGGCGCGACGGCGGTGTCGAAGCCGGGGGCGGGATCGTCGGGACTCTTGGTGGTCAGCGGCATGATGCTGATCGCGTTCGTGCCGTTGCGCCACTGGGTGACCCACGGCCCGAAGTTGCTGTACGGCGCGCGCTCGACCGCGGTGGCGAGCGCGCCGACGCTGACCACCGACCGGGACAGCCCCGCCTCGGCGGCGAATGCCGCGGGATAAACGGGCCGGTCGGCACCGTCGTTGCCCGCCGACGCGACGACACGCACCCCGCGCTCGACCAGTTTCGTCAGCGGTGTCCTGAGTTTGCCCAGGTCAGGGGCGGCGGGATGCTCCTGGCGCCCGAACGCCATCAGCACGACGTCAACCTCGACCGCGGGATTGCCGGCCAGCCAGTTCAGCGCGCTGACGGCGTTGTCCTCGCTGACCTTGCCGTCGCTGTCCATCACCCGCATCGACAGCACCTGCGCGCCGGGCGCGGCCAGCCGGATAAGGCCGGCGATGAACGTGGCGTGGCCCCAGTGACTGCTGTAGCCGTCGGCCACCTCGTCGTCGTCGGGGAGCGGCGACGTCCAGCCGTCGTCCTCGGGGTGCAGGAGGAATGGTGTGCCGCTGTCTGTAGGAAGCCAGGGATGCTCCTGCACCCCCGTGTCCAGCAGCGCGATAACCGCTGGCCTGCTCGCCGGCGGCCACGCCGGGCCGTCCGGCATCTCATATGACGGCGCCGGGAGCCAGGCGATGGTCCCGTGCCCGCTCTTCTTCCCGCTAGCGGCGAACAGACTGGAGTCCGTCGCACCATGCTCGACCGTGCCGGCGCTGTACTGCCGCTCTGTCCCGCTCATTGGCTGCCTCGCGTTCGCTGTGCGTCGCTGTCAATAAGGTCGCTCTCACTAAGGAGGTGGCCGCGCCGTGCACCGAGATACATAACTGGCGGTGATACCACCGCCAGTTATGAATGCTAGCTTCCGGGGCCAGATCGCCGCGAACACCGGCAGGCAGGCAAGCGGGGGCCCCGCGTAAGCGACGTCAAGGCTTTAGTATAATTTAGCGTTTATTAGATCTCCGGCGGGGGAGCCTGGATGATCTGGGCGCCTTGGGAGGGGTGGGGAACGCGATGGGGCTGACGTATTCCAGCGTGGTGAACGCGAGCCGTGACGAGGTGTTCTGCTGGCACGGCAGGCCGGGGGCGGTCAAGCGGCTCACTCCGCCGTGGCTTCCGGTCACGGTCCTGCGCGAGGCGGGGTCGCTGCGCGACGGGCGGGCGGTGCTCGGCCTGCCCGGCCGCCTGCACTGGGTCGCGGCTCACGACCCGGACGGGTACAACCCGCCGGACGCGTTCGCGGACTCGCTCACGTCGCTGCCGCTGCGGTGGCGGCACACTCACCGGTTCAGCCCGGTAGGGGAGGGGTCCACCCTGGTCACGGACCTGGTGGAGACCCCGGTGCCCGCGCGGGTCCTGCGCTCCGTGTTCGCCTACCGGCACCGTCAGCTCGCCGCCGACCTGGCCGCCCTGGACAGGGCCGGGCAGATCAACCCGGACCCGCTGACCATCGCGGTCACCGGAGCCAGCGGCATGATCGGGTCCGCCCTCACCGCGCTGCTGACCACCAGCGGGCACCGGGTCATCCCGCTGGTGCGCCGGCTGCCGCGGCACGCGGGGGAGCGCTACTGGCGGCCGGATGACCCCGGCCCGGAACTGCTGGACGGTGTCGACGCGGTGATCCACCTGGCCGGCGCCTCGATCGGCGGCCGGTTCACCCCGGAACGCAAGAACCAGATACGGGACAGCCGGATCCTGCCCACCCGCCTGCTGGCCGAACGGGCCAGGCAGGCCGTGTCGGCAAGCACCGGCCCGCAACCGCGGCTCAAGGCGTTCGTCACCGCGTCGGCTGTCGGCAGCTACGGCGCGGACCGGGGTGAGGAGGTGCTGACCGAGACCAGTTCGCGTGGGGACGGATTCCTGGCCGACGTGGTGGCGGACTGGGAGGACGCCGCCGGCCCGGCCGCCGCGGCGGGCATCCGCACGGTCCAGGTACGCACCGGCGTCGTGCAGACCCCGCGCGGTGGCATGCTGCGCCTGCTCAGCCCGCTGTTCGAGGCCGGGCTCGGCGGCCGCCTCGGCACCGGCAAGCAGTGGCTTTCCTGGATCGCGCTGGACGACCTGCTCGACATCTACCTGCGGGCGGTGCTCGATCCCGGCCTGTCCGGGCCGGTCAACGCGGTCGCGCCGGAACCGGTGCGCAACGCCGACTACACCCGCACGCTGGCCAAGGTGCTGCACCGGCCCGCGGTGCTGCCGGTCCCCGGGTTCGGGCCGCGGCTGCTGCTCGGTGACGAGGGCGCCAGGGAAATCGCCGAGGCCAGCCAGTACGTCCTGCCGGAACGGCTGCTCCAGGCAGGCCACCGGTTCCGCCAGCCAGAACTCGACGGGGCGCTGCGGCACATGTTCGGCCGCGACCCGTCGGACTGACCAATCCGACCCGGGACCGGCCGCGAATGGGGTCGCTAGAGGAGGGGCTTGTGACCGGACGCAGGATCGCCGTCATCGGCGGTGGCATCAGCGGGATCACCGCTGGCTATATCTTGTCCCGAACCGACCATGTGACGCTGTTCGAGGCCGGTGACCGGCTCGG
>DASXDG010000368.1:0-13833 GCA_036490795.1 Streptosporangiaceae bacterium | reverse complement strand
GCGCGTATCCACCGGCCTGCTCGCCACCCGGGTCGGCCTGCAGCCCGTCGGCGCCCAGATGCTCGCCGCCGCCGATCGAATAGCCGCCCTCAGCGAATGAGCCGCCCGCCAGATAGCCGCTTCTGGCGAACGAGGTGGCCGGCTGCCGTATTGCTGACGAGTTGGCGGGGCGGCGAGGTGGTGGCGAGGTGACAGCTAGTCACGCGCATCACTTAGCTCCCGGCAGCCTCAGCCGACGCCCCGCAGAGCGCGAACAGCGCGGAACTTTTGTCCAACGCGGTAGAAATTGCTGCTCACAGCATGGTTTCCTACCGTGTTGGATCGAATTACCGCGTTGGTCGCTGCCGCGCGCCGCGCGGATGCCCGGGGGCCGCTGCCGCGCGCCGCGCGGATGCCGGGGGGCCGGCGCCGCGCGGATGCCCGGGGCCGGCGCCGCGCGGATGGCTGGGGTGGGGGCAGGCGAGGGTGGGTTGGCTGGGCCTGTGCCGCGGTGGGTGTGACGGTATTATTGGTGGCGGCAGACACGCCTGCCTGATCCGAGTTATGCCGGCCCGGCGCCGGGTGACGATGAGGACAAGAGCGGCACAGCCCTCGCGTGTGGTTCCTTCCTGTCATCGTGCTCTTTCACAACGATGGCCGGGCGCCGGGGCGTGGCCATCGGATACGAGGACACGATGTCGCACGACAAGATCAGCGCGGCCGCGCGCAAGCGGATGGCGGAAACCGGCGAGCCGTATGCCGCCGCCCGGCGGGCGGTGATCCGCGAGCACTCGGTACGCGAGCGGGCGAGCGGCCGCCAGTTCTTCGAGCTCAAGTACCGCGACGCGGGACTGGACAGGCTAGGCCTCTGGACCGACCGCTTCCTAGGCGGCGGTCCCGGGCTTTCCGGAGCGACGGTCAGCGCTGACGAAATCCAGATTCGCGTGCCCGGCTTCAACCTCGATATACCGCGCGAGTCCGTCCAGTCCGCCGACCGGTCGTTCCGCAACCTGCACGGCACCTCCGGTGTGCACGGTGGCCGGGGAAAGTGGCTGGTGAACGGCGCGCAGGACGGACTGGTGGAGCTCAGCATCTCGCCGCCGGTCTACACCGGGCGCACACTCTCCACCGCATACCTGCGGGCCGCGGTGCGATTGCTGACGCTAAGCCTCGTAGATCCGGACGGGTTCATCAATGCGGTCTCACGGCCGGGCGGTAAACGTTAACGTGTTCTGAAGCGTCAATAAAAGCGGGCAACATCTGACATTTTGCTACAGCATTCAGGAGGCACGCATGCGTGCGAGAACAAAGTCGCTGGTAGCAGCCGGCGTCGTGCTCGGATTGGCGAGCGGGGCACTGGTCTTCGCGGAGACCGCGGGCGCTGCCACGAACTTGAGCGTCACGCTTTCCGCGTCCGGCACTGGCGCGACCGCGGTATGGAACTCGGCTGGCAACCCCGTGCTGACCGTCGGCTCGTCGAGCGGGAGCTACGCCGAGATACAGCTTGACGGCGTGTCAACCACCGCGCCCACCAGCGCACCATCTTTCGCGACGAGCAACTATTCCGCGGCCAGGACGACCGGTGGCGCCGAGGGCTCGCCGCGCTGGGAGATCCAGTTCGCCGGTGGCGACGCGCTGTACGGCTATCCGAGCCAGTCCGGCTTCGGCACGTCGAACTGGCAGGTCGTTCCCGCTTCGTCCGGCGCGTGCTCGACCGCGACGGAGAAGGGGAACGTCAGCTACACAGTCGCGTTGGCGTTCATCCAGAACGCCGGGTGCGGGGGTAACGTCTCCGCCGCGCTCATCATCGCCGACACCATCCAGCCCGCGGGCACGAGCGACATCATCACCAACGTCAGCTACAACGGCGAGACGATCGCGGCCGGCGCGGACGTGGTGACGGTGACCAGCCCCGGTTCGCAGACCAGCACGGCAGGCACCGCGATCAGCTCACTGCAGATCGCCGCGTCGTCCAGCAAGGGCGACTCGATCTCGACCTGGACGGCCACCGGCCTGCCGCCGGGCCTGACCATCAACTCGACCGGCGCGATCACCGGCACGCCCACGACCGCCGGCAACTACGTGGTCACGGTGACCGCGACCGACTCCGGCGGCACCAAGGGATCGGTGCAGTTCGCCTGGCTGGTCAACTCGTCAAGCGGCACCGGCACGGGCGGTACGACCTACGCGGGCACGATCAAGCTGCCCAAGCTCGGGCTCTGCCTCGACGACAGGAACAACAGCAGCACCTCCGGCGCGGTCGTCCAGGTCTGGGGCTGCAACGGCAAGGCCAACCAGCAGTGGCAGGTCATGAGCAACGGCACCATCCAGCACAACGGCCTGTGCCTTGACGCGCGCAACTCCGGCACCGGCAACGGGACGAAGGTCCAGCTGTGGGCCTGCACGGGCAAGAACAACCAGCTGTGGGACACCAAGGGCTGGCGCGTGCACTACGACAACCCGGCGGCGTCCAGCGAGGTGCTTGACGACACCGGCTGGGGCCACGCGGGCACCCAGCAGGACATCTGGACGAACAACGGCGGCGGCAACCAGGTCTGGACCACCAGCTAGACGGGATTAACCGGAGGCGATCCGCAGGCGCGCCTGCGCAGCAGGGTGCTGGCGCGGTACCGCGGATCGCCTTCGGCCCGGTGCAGGGCATCGAGAATGTCCAGCACGGCCGGCAGGCCCCAGCGGTCGCCCCACTCCAGCGGGCCGGCCGGGTAGTTAAGGCCAAGCCGCATCGCCGAGTCGATGTCAGCCGCGCTGGCCACCCGGTGCTGAAGGGCGTCGTAGCCGGCGTTGACCAGCATCGCGACCGTGCGGGTGACGATCAGGCCGGGCACGTCGTCGATGACGTAGACGTCCCGGCCAAGCTCCTGGAGCATGCCGATCGCCTCGTGCAGGGCGCGAGGCGAAGTATCCGGTGAAGCCGCGACCGCCACGGCGGTCGCGGCTTCACCGTTCAGGGCGCGATCGGTCACGACGACCGGCACGCCATGCATAACGGCCAGTTCGGCGGCGGTCCGGCCGGTGCTCGGCAGCAGCAGGGTGCCGTCCGTCAACTCATCCCCCGGCGCCGCCGGGACAGCCGCGAACGGGGCCGGCGGCGCCGGGACAGCCGCGGGCGGTGTGCCGCCGTCACGGTAGTCATACACGCCACGGCCGGATTTGCGGCCCAGCCAGCCCGCATCGGTCAGCGCCCGCTGCGCCAGCGACGGCGTATAGCGCGAGTCGAAACCGAACTCCGACCACACCGAGCGGGTCACCGCCTCGTTCACGTCGTGCCCGATCAGGTCCATCAGCGCGAACGGGCCCATGCGGAAGCCGCCGCAGCCGGTCAGCACCGCGTCGATCGTCGCCGGATCGGCCGCGCCTTCCTCGTACAGGCGCCATGCCTCACCGTAAAAGGGGCGGGCTATCCGGTTGACGATAAAGCCTGGCGTGGCGGAAGCACGCACCACAGTTTTGCCCCATGATTCGGCGAGCGCGGCGGCGGTGTCGGCCACGTGCGTGCCGGTCGCCAGCCCGGGGATGACCTCGGCCAGCTTCATCGCCGGCACCGGATTGAAGAAGTGCAAGCCGACGAAGCGTTCCGGATGGAGCAGGTCACGGGCGATGGCCGTGGGCGACAACGACGACGTGTTCGTCGCGAGTACGCAGCCGGGAGACACCACGCGCTCAAGGTCGGCGAACAAGGCACGCTTGACCGTCAGATCCTCGACCACCGCCTCGACCACGACCTGCGCGGGAGCAAGGCCGGCCAGGTCGGGAACGGCGGTCAGGTTGAGCGCGGACGGGTCATTGCCGCGCCTGGCCACCCGGTCACGGATCTTCTCGATGGCGGCCGCGGCCGCGCCGGGCACGGCATCGTAGATGAGCACGGGATGACCGGCGGCCGCGGCGATCTGGGCGATCCCGGCGCCCATCGTGCCCGCGCCGACCGCTGCCACGCTTACCCTGTGCACAGACATCACTTCTCCACGGTTAGCCAGCGAACACGCCATGATCATGAAACCACGGGTGTCAGTCAGGCAGGACCGGACAGTGCCTCGGTAGGCGCGATGGCGGCGAGTGCGGCGGCGGCCATCTCGCGCAGCTCGACGCGGCGGACCTTGCCGGTCGACGTGACCGGATACGACTCGGTGAACACGACGCGGCGCGGTCGCATGTACGAGGGCAGGCTGGCCCGGCAGAACTCGATCAGCTCGTCTTCCAGGGCTGCCGCACCGGCCCGCAGCACGACGTACGCGACCGGTTTCTCGAGGCCGTCCTTGTCCAGCCCGGCGACGACGACGGCTTGGGCCACCGCGTCGTGGGCGAGCAGGCGGTCCTCCACCTCGGCCGGCGAGACCCAGATACCGCTGGCCTTGAGCATGTCACCGGTCCGGCCCAGGCACGTGTAGTAGCCGTCGGCGTCCTCGACGTACGTGTCCCCGGTTCGCAGCCACTCCCCCTGGAACACGAGCCGGGACGCCTCGTACCTGGACCAGTACCCGGTCGCGGTGGAGTCGCCGCGAACGAACAGGGTGCCAGGGGTGCCCGCGGGCACCGGCACGCCGCAGTCGTCGAGGATCTTCAGCTGATAGCCGGGCACCGCCACGCCGGTAGTGCCGGGGCGGACCTGGCCGGGGCGGTTGGACAAGAAGATATGCAGCATCTCGGTCATCCCGATGCCGTCCAGGATGTCCACGCCGAAGTGGCCGGTCCACCGCTCGTAGAGCAGCGCGGGAAGGGTCTCGCCCGCGGACGCGGCCATCCGGACGCCGTCCAGCGAGGACGCCGGCAGGCCGGACCGGAGCATGTTGGCGAAGAACGTCGGGCCGGCGAAGAACAGCGTCGCGCCGAACTCGGCGGCGCGCGACGCGAGCAGGTCAGGACGGGACGGGGCCGGCTCGAGCACGGCGGCCGCGCCGGCCGAGAGCGGGAACAGCAGCGAGTTGCCGAGGCCGTAGGCGAAAAACCCCTTGGCCGCCGACAGGCAGCGGTCGTCGCGACCGATGCCTAGCACCTGCGCGCCGTAGGTCTCGCACACCACCGGGATCGAACCGTGCCGGTGCATGGCCGCCTTGCTGGTGCCGGTGGTACCGGACGTGTAGAGCCAGAACGCCGGCGAATCCGCCGTGGTCGGGTACACCTCGAGGTCGGGTGCGGCCTTGGCGAGTTCGCCGCCGGTGACGACCGAATCCAGCTCCGGGGCCGCGGCGGCCGCCGCGGCGGCGGGCACGGCGAACTCCGGCGTGATGACGAGCAGACGGGCGCGGGAGTCGCGCAGCAGCGCCGCCAGGCCGTCCGCGTGCAGCATGGTGGAAACCGGCACCGGGATCGCGCCGACCCGCATCGCGGCCAGGTAGACGGCGACGAAATCGGGGCTGTCGGACATGAACATGACGATCCGCTGTTCGGGCCGCAGGCCCCGGTCACGCAGCGCGCCGGCCACGCGCAGCACCCGGTTCAGCAGTTCGGAGTAGGTGAACGAACCGCCAGTGCCGGTGAGTGCCAGACGGTCGTCATCGCCGGCCTCCAGACGCCGGTCGAGCAGGTACTCGCACGCGTTGAACGTCTGCATCGGTTCCTATGCCAGGTGGACGTAGTCGTAGTCGAAGGACTTGCCGTTGATGCCGTTGCGCGGCGGCGCGATCCAGGCAGCGATCTTGCCGCGCTCGTAGACCGGCCGCATCAGCGACCGCACGTAGGTCTTGTCGGTGTCGGTGGGCAGCCAGGATGCGTTCCGCCGTTCCCATTCCGCCGCGCTCAGCAGCTCACCGCCGGGGCTCGCCTCGATGCCGGCGAATACGCCGACCTTCCTGTTGAAGGCGATGTGCGGGAGCTTGAGCCGGTGCGGCAGGCCGGCCTCGGCGAGGATCTTGTTCCACCGGTTCGCGCCGCCCTGGCAGTCGGAGATGTACTCGCGGCGCAGGTCGGTGTTGAGGCCGGTCAGCGCGGACACCTCGGTCTGCCCGATGCTCTGCTTGCCGTCGCTGGCCTCGACGAGGGCGTCCACCATCATCGCGTCGTCGCCCAGCCGGTGGTCATCCTTGCGGCGCCCCTCCATCCAGCGGCCCTTGAGCCCGGCCGTGTAGTAGTTCGCCACGTTCGTGGACGTCTCGCCACCGAACAGGTCCAGCGAGACCGAGTAGTGGAAGTTCAGGTACTTCTGGAGCGTGGTCAGCGGGATCGCGCCGTGGGCGGCGACGTCGTCGCTGTCGTGCTCGAGCATCACCTGGGCGGTCCGCTCCACCACGCGGTCCACGCCGGTGGTGCCGACGAACATGTGGTGCGCCTCTTCCTTGAGCATGAACTCACAGGTCCGCGACAGCGGGTCGAAGGCGGACTCCTTCAGCGTGCCGAGCTGGTACTTGCCATCGCGGTCGGTGAAGTAGGTGAACATGAAGAACGACAGCCAGTCCGGTGTTTCCTCGTTGAACGCGCCGAGGATCCGCGGCGCGTCCTCGCTGCCGGAGTTGCGGTGCAGCAGCTCCCCGGCCTCTTCCCGGCCCTCCCGGCCGAAGTAGGCATGCAGCAGGTAGACCATCGCCCACAGGTGACGGCCCTCCTCCACGTTGACCTGGAACAAGTTCCGCAGGTCGTACAGCGACGGCGCGGTCGCGCCGAGGTTGCGCTGCTGCTCGACGGACGCGGGCTCGGTGTCGCCCTGGATGACGATCAGCCGCTGCAGGTCGGCCCGGTACTCGCCGGGCACCTTCTGCCAGGCGGGCTCCCCCTTGTGCTGGCCGAAGCCGATCCGCCGGTCGTTATCCCGCTCGGCGAGGAAGATGCCCCACCGGTAGTCCTTCATCGGGACGTGGCCGAAGTGCGCCCAGCCTTCGCGCCCCACGTTCACCGCGGTACGCAGGTAGACGTCTTCGGCGGGCAGCGTCGGACCCATCGACTCCCACCAGTTGAGGAAGTCCGGCTGCCAGGACTCCAGGGCCCGCTGCAGCCTGCGGTCCTCGCGCAAGTTGACGTTGTTCGGGATCTTCTCCGAGTAGTCCGTCGTCTCGGTCATACTCGCCTCCGGTCGAACTCGGCCCGCTGGCCGGTGCCGAACCTGCGCAGCGCGCCGTCCGGACCGGACGCGTTGGGCCGGTGGAAAATCCAGTTCTGCCACGCGGTCAGCCGGCCGAAAATCTTCGTCTCCATCGTCTCCGGCCCGGCGAACCGGTAGTTGGCCTCCATGCCGGTGAGCGCGTCCGGGCTGAAGCTGGCCCGCTCCTCCAGTGCGATCCGCACCTCGTCGTCCCAGTCGATGTCGTCCGGCGCGAACGTGACCAGGCCGAGCGCCTCGGCCTCCTCCGCGTTCAGCGGTTCGCCGGCGCGTTCGGCCGCGGCCTTGTACGACGCGCCGTCCGCGTAGAAGCGTGTCGCCAGCCGGCTCAGCCCGTTGCCCATCGGCAGCGGGCCGAGGTTCATCTCGGTGACGGTGACCGAGACCTGTCCGCCGGGCTCGTCGGAGGCGAGCTGGTAGCTGCGGTCGGCGGCGAGCGCCAGTTCGAGCAGCGAGCCGGCGAAGCAACTGCCCGGCTCGATCAGCGCGATCAGGCTGCGGCTGGTCACATCCAGCCGCTTCAGCGTGCGCTTGAGGTACAGCAAGGTCTCGTTGGCGAGCCAGCCGCCGTCAGAGAGCAGGACCGCGTCGTGCGCCATCACCGGAGCGGGATCACCCGCGGTACGGAACACCCAGGTGCCGAGTTCGGGTTCGTTGGTGCGCAGGTCCAGGATCAGGTCGTCCAGCTGCCTGGTCATCGCCAGGGTCCAGAACCCCGCGTCGATGCCGCCCGGGTCGCCGTCCGGTCCGCGCACCGTGATCGCCACCGAGCGCCCGGCACGGTCGAGGTCCGCCTCGACGTAGCGGTACCCGATACGGTCATCGGTCCGCTCCTTGACCAGCGGCGGCAGCGTGCTGCTCGCACCGCTCCGTGCCGACCTGGCCGCGTACTCGGCCGCGCGCTGCGCCACCGTCTCGGCCCACTTCGGCCGGGGCACCGTCTCGTCGACCAGCTTCCACGCGGCCGCCTTCTTGCCGTTCACGCCCTCGGCCTTGGTGGAGAAGTAGTCGGCCAGGTCGCGGCGCACGTGCCGCTTGTCGGTCACCCTGGTCAGCCCGCCGGTGCCGGGCAGCACGCCGAGCAGCGGAAGTTCGGGCAGTGATACCGCCGATGACCGGTCGTCGATCAGCATGATGTGCTCGCAGGCGAGGGCCAGCTCGTAGCCGCCGCCGGAAGCGGTGCCGTTCAGCGCGGCCAGGTAGGTCTGCCCGGAGTGCTCGGTGGCGTCCTCGATGCCGTTACGCGTCTCGTTGGTGAACTTGCAGAAGTTCACCTTCCACTCGTGCGGGGACGCGGCCAGCATGCGGATGTTGGCACCGGCGCAGAAGATCTTGTCCTTGCCGCTGGTGAGCACCACCGCGCGCACCTCCGGGTGCTCGAACCGGAGCCGCTGCACCGCGTCGTACAGCTCGATGTCGACGCCCAGGTCGTAGGAGTTGAGCTTCAGCTCGTAGCCGTCCCTGATGCCGTCCTGCTCGGAGACATCCATGGCCAGCGTCGCCACCGGGCCGTCGATGGACAGCCGCCAGTGCCGGTACCGGCTCGGGTCGGTACGGAATTCGACCCGGTCCTTCGTCGCCGTCATGCCGTCAATCTTCTACATGTCTATGTCTGACTGTCAAGACTTAGTAGAATATTGGGCATGACGACCCCGGAGCTGTCCCGGCGGCACGCGGCTGGCGCGGAAAGCGCCCGCGGCCTGCTCTTCACGGTCCTTGGCGAGTTCGTGCTGCCGGCCGGCGGATCGGCCTGGACGTCCGCGTTCATCGACGTGTTCGCCCGGCTTGGCGTCGAGGAGAAGGCGGCCAGGCAGGCGCTGGCCAGGACCGCCGCCGACGGCTGGATCGAGCCGGCCAAGTCGGGACGGCGCACCCAGTGGCAGCTCACCCCCGACGGCACCCGCTTGCTCACCGAGGGCACCGAGCGCATCTACGCGTTCGCCGGCGCGCAGCGCGACTGGGATGGTTCCTGGCTGCTCGTCCTGGCCCGGGTACCGGAAAGCGACCGCTCCGCACGGCATCTGCTGCGCACCAGGCTCGGCTGGGCCGGCCTGGGCAGCCCGGCCCCCGGCATCTGGCTCACCACCCACACCGAACGCGCCAGCGAGGTCGGGCAAGTGCTGCGCCAGGCCGGCCTGGCCGACGCGCAGATCTTCACCGCCCGCCACCACGGCGGCGGGGAACTGCCCGCACTCGTCGCCCAGGCCTGGGATCTGCCCGCGATCGAGCAGCACTACGCGGAGTTCCTCGCCGAGTTCGCCTCGCCGAGCGCCGACGGCGACCCGCTGATCGGGCTGATCGAGCTCGTGCACGCCTGGCGCCGCTTCCCGACGATCGACCCCGGCCTGCCGCTTTCGCTGCTGCCGTCACGGTGGAGTGGCGAACGCGCCGCAAAGCTGTTCACCGCGCGGCACGCGAAGTGGTCACCGGACGCGGTCAAGAGATGGACGGACCTGCTCTCATAACTGACGGTGGCTCGTGACCACGAACCACCGTCAGTTATGAGATGACAATCAGGCCGGGTGGAAGATGCTCTGAAGGAGGTCCGGGGCCAGGCTTGGCAGGCCGATGATCGTGGAGCTGATCAGGTTCGCCGCGGCGGAGCCGAGTCCGGCACCACCGAAGCTGAACGTGTTCTGCTCGTTGCTGGTCGTCGCCGGCACCCGGGTCTGGCAGCCGGGGCCGGGCGCCAGGTTCTGCAGGGCGCAGACCAGATTCGGGCCGCCCGGCTGCACGCCGAGGCTTTGCGAGGCCGCCCCGCCCGGGCCAGGCGTGACGCTGACATTCTGCGGTCCCGCCCCGGCCGGAACGGTCGCCGCCATCGACGGCACGCTGGTGCCGATGACGGCCGCCATCGCCAGGCCCGCCAGCGCCGAGGCCTTGCAGATAGCCGAGGCTTTGCAGATAAGAGTGCGCATTGCGAATTCCCCCGTGTGATGCCCGCGCCCACATGCTGATCATGGGCGCTTTTGCTACCCGTAAGCTAACAGATACACCGGGTAATTCGATGGAGTGGCGGGCGGGCGTCGGCTAGCGTGGTCAGCCGGGCGCCGCACGGCCACGCAGCTGATAGGTCGCGGTGGCCTGTCCCCGGGCGGCCAGGTCGCCGACTGCTTGACGAACAGGCCGATCAGGCCGGAGAACGTCGAGCATGCCGGTTGCATAGGGTTCGAGAGGAGTCGTCGTTTTCGCCACGGTAGCGTACGGATCCATGCGCATCCTGGTCACCGGGCACCGTGGTCACGTAGGTGATCCGGTGGCCCGCCACCTGGCCGGACTCGGCCACGACGTCACCGGCTTCGACCGCGCCGACGGCATGGACATCCTCGATCCCGCTCGGCTGCGGGACGCGGCGGCGGGCTGCGCCGCTGTCGTGCACCTGGCGGCGCTGGCGCACGACGCGGCGGGCAGTCCGGAACAGATCATGGCGATCAACGTGCTCGGCACCTGGCACGCGCTGCTCGCCGCGGAAGCCGCTGGCGCGGAACGGTTCATCTACTTCTCCAGCGCCCAGGTCTTCGGCACCGCGGAGGGCGAGCGCCTGCCCGACTATCTCCCGCTCGACGACGCGCATCCGCGCCGGGCAATGCGCCCCTACGGCCTGTCCAAATGCCTGGCCGAGGATCTGTGTGCCGGCTTCACGGCGCGTACCGGCATCCCTAGCGTGGCATTGCGGCCGGTGTGGGTGTGGACTCCCGATCAGTATGAGCGGACGGCTTCGCAGTGGCATTCCGATCCCGAGTCTGAGTGGAATCCGTTCTGGGAGTTCGGCGGGATCGTGGACGTGCGTGATGTCGCCAGCGCCGTCGGACTGGCCCTCGCGGTGCCGCTGAGCGGGCACCACCGCGCGCTGTTGTGCTCGGATTCCATCGCGGCCACCCGGCCCAGCCTCGACATGGCGGCGCTGGTCGCGCCGTCGGTGCCGGTGCGGGATCGTTCTCGCTACCTGGCAGATCCGTGGCGAGCGTTCGTCGACTGCTCGGTTGCCGGGAACCTGCTGGGCTGGCGGCCTCGTTACCGGTCGGGTTAACGGCTTCCGGCCCAGACCACGTCGGTGATCCCGGCCGCGTCGTTGGTGTACCTGGCGGCGACGAATAGCAGGTCCGCCAGCCGGTTGAGGTAGGCAGGCACGACGGGGACGACATCCTCGGCCCGGCTGAGCGTGGCCACCCGCCGTTCGGCGCGACGGCATACGCCGCGCGCGACGTGCAGCGCGGCCGCGGCGGCGGAACCGCCGGGAAGGATGAAGTTCCGCAGCTCCGGCAGCTCCGGCTCGAGAGCGTCGATGACCGCCTCCAGGTCGGTCACGTCGCTGTCACCCAGCCGGGGCAGGGCACTGCCGCTCCCGGTGCGGTCGGGTGCCATGAGTTCACTGCCGACGACGAACAGGCAGCCCTGTGCGGTGCGCAGTATGTCACCCAGCCTGGCGGGGAGCCCGATGGCCACGGCCGAGCCGATCATCGCGTTGGTCT
The DNA here is from genome assembly GCA_036490795.1 of Streptosporangiaceae bacterium. GTDB lineage: Bacteria > Actinomycetota > Actinomycetes > Streptosporangiales > Streptosporangiaceae > JAFARZ01. Next base: position 2,334 of record DASXDG010000368.1, on the reverse strand, counting down.
CGTCTACCGCGCCTATCGCCTCCATCCGGGCATGATCTTTGCTGAGGCGGCGCCCACCCCAGATGCTCGTCTGGCCAGAGTCACCCTTACCCGTGTAGATCTTCACTGCCCAGGTCACTCTCTTCTCGTGGATGGCCGTTTCGTTTAAGGCCGGCGGCCTGGCGGACTGCCCGTATGCCGGTCGACCTCGCCTGGTGGCGGGCCTTCCTGGTTTGCCTTGCTGGCATGCCACGGCTTTGCCTGCTTGAAAGGCTGGATCGCGATCACGGCGAATAGCAGCGCTATCAGGACGGGGCTGATCCACACCGGAGATAGGGCCACCCACCACCAGGACCAGGTGATCACCCCGGTCAGCTTGAGCGTGATCGGCAAGATCACGGCGATCGTGCCCAGGACGTCCTCGGCACGGTTCCAGAAGCGCTCCGCGGCGGACTGCGGGTCCTTCACCCGGAAACTGAGCACCAGCACCATGACGCCAGCGTAACTGTGCGCCCAGTTTTAGGGCAGGCCTGCCGTGGAGCGGCTGCCGATTACAGTTCGTTATCGTCGATCGCTTAAGAACCCTGGTGGCGGCGGCGCATCCATTGCTTGTACGTCTGGATGGGATGTGCCAGTGAGCGGAGTCGCTCGAGTTCGGCAGGTCCCGGCCCAAGAGAATGGATGGGAAACCCCAGTACTCGCTGCGGCTCTTCTTCGTGTCGGGAGCGACCTCCGATGTTCCGAACCGGCATGCCCATGAAGCGCTGCGGCTCTTCGTTCTGTGAAGCATGCTGGTCGCTGCGCAACGGTCCGCTCCGAGGTGGGCTCGAACTGGTGGTGCCTGATATTCGTCTACCAGCATTATCTGCCCGCATCGGCCGCGCAAGAGCTACGGGTGGACTGACATCCTGGATCTGGGCGACCTGCACGCTGCCCGCGGCCAGGAGATGTACGCCGGACAGCAGAGGTTAAATAATAGGCTCAGCCCTGTCTTTTCAGCGGGGTGTGTTTTCTTGGCGGTGTGCCTGACGTAGAAAGTGCTCCTGAGCTGGGACAGTAAGGGATGTTGAGGTCCTTGCTGTGCCGAGTTCGAGGAGCACTTTCTGCATGCAGGTTACCGGGTGGTCGAGGGGCCTGGAGGTATCCGGGGGCGGTCAGGGTGTCGTGTCGCATGCCGGGCTGGCGCTGCTGCGGCATCTGTCCGATAAGACGGGCCTGACCGGCGGGTTGTCGGGGGCACTGGCGAATGCGCGGCTGCTCGGTCATGACCATGGCCGGATCCTCGCGGACCTGGCGTGCGCGATCGGTGACGGCGCCCGGGTGGTCAGCGATTTCCGGGTGATGGCTGACCAGCGGGAGCTGTTCGGGAAGGTCGCATCGGTGCCGGCCGCGTGGCGGACGCTGGATGAGATCGCCCGCGGCGGGTCCCGGGCGGAACAGCGGATCACCGCGGCGGTGAGCAAGGCACGGCGGCACGCGTGGGAGCAGGTCGTGGCCCGGTACTAGGCGCTGCCCGGTATCCGGGTCGCTGACCAGGTCCTGGACGGCGTCACCTGCATCCGCCTTGATGCCACGGTCACGTTCGCGCACTCGGACAAGGAACTCGCGGAAGCTAACTTCAAAGGATTCGGGCATCACCCGCTGCTGGCCGTCTGCGATAACACCGGCGGGGAGCCGCTGGCCTGGAACAGCGCCGCGGCTCGGCCGGGTCCAATACCGCCGCGGACCACACCGCGATCGTGGACGCGGCGGTCACCGCGGTCCCGCCCCGGTTCCGCCGCGAGCTCATGATCACCTGCGACGGCGCCGGAGCCAGTCACGACCTCATCAAGCACCTGGACAAGCTCGCCGCGCGCCGCGGGTATGAGCTGACGTACTCGGTCGGGTGGGCACTGGGCGAGCGGGAGAAGAACGCGCTGCGCCTGGTCCCGGACCATGCCTGGCAGATCGCGATCGGCCCGGCCGGGGAGGTCCGCGAACGCCGCTCTGGTAATGCTTGCGGTCACGGCCGGTGCGCGCACCGGGCCTGCTGGACCGAGGAAACGCACGTCACCGAGCTGACCGGGCTGCTCCGGTCAGGGCCCGGCGGGGACCAGCTGAGAGCCTGGCCGGCGTCGATGCGGGTCTTCGCGCGCCGGGAGCGGCCCCATCCCGGCGCGCAGCGACCGCCTCGTGGCCGAGCACCCTGCCATCGGTCACCGCGGGCACGTCGCCGTTAAGGATGTGCAGGTCCGTGCCGCAGATAGTGGTCGTGTCGATACGCACCACGATGTCGGCCGGCTCCAGGATCTTCGGATCGTCCACGCTGTCCCAGGACTTCTGACCAGGACCGTGGTAGACAAGTGCCTTCATGCG
>DASXDG010000367.1:0-8746 GCA_036490795.1 Streptosporangiaceae bacterium | reverse complement strand
GGTAAATCTGCCTTTGCTGTCAGCTTCGTACCCGTCTCACGCCGTGTCCAGCCGCGCGCTCTCGTCGCGGACCCACAGGTGCAGCAGTCCGCGCAGGTGGGCGATGAACTTGTCGTGCTCGTGGGCCGGGTAGACCGTCTGGACCGTGCGGACCAGCAGCTGGTCGAAGCCGGGGCCGGCCACCCAGTCCAGCACCAGCTGGTCCAGGCCGGACAGGTTGGTCGCGCAGAAGTCCTGGTAGCGGTCGGTCTCGAAGAACTCGTCGGCCAGCTTGCGGTACGCGCCCAGCTTGTCCCCGTACGACATCCCCGGCCCGTCGGCCACGGCGAAGTACCGGTCGGTCTCCAGGTCCAGCTTGGCCTGCCGCCCGGTGACCATGGTGAAGACGGTCCACTTGACCAGCGCCTTCATCGCCCACGGGAAGTAGTAGTGCAGGCTGGTCAGCGCCACGTCGGGGCAGGCGTTGGCGTAGTCGATGGGGTAGACCTCGCCGCCCTTCACCAGGGTCTCGCAGGAGTTGAACTCCCACCGGAAGAACGCGTTGACCAGCTTGCCGATCGTCACCACCTCCAGGCCCGCGTCCGGGGCCAGGAAGTCGTGCTCGACCGCGTAGCGCTCGTGCATGGGCTTGTCCGGCTGGAACTTCATCACCATCGTCTCGGCCCCGATGGACAGCGAGCGGGCGAAGACGTCGTAGTCGATGGCCTTCTGCAGGTGCATGAGCATCTCGCCGCTGGCGTCGTAGGCGGCGTGCAGCTCGTCGGCGTTGTTGATCTTGGACACGCCGCGCCAGGCCCCGCCGTCGTAGGGCTTCATGAACAGCGGGTAGCCGATCGTGGCGGCGATGGCGTCCAGGTCGAAGGGCTGGTTGTAGCGGGCCGCGGTGTAGGCGTAGCGGGAGTTGTCGAGCGGGTTCTTGTACGGCACGAGCACCGTCTCGGGCACCTTGAGCCCGAGCCGCATCATCGCGCAGTAGGCCGCGTGCTTCTCCATCGACTGGAACGTGAACGGGCTGTTGAGCAGGTAGACGCCGTCCATCATGGCGACCTTCTTCAGCCACTCCCGGGGGTGGTAATACCAGTACGCGAGCCGGTCGATGACCAGGTCGTAGCGGGGCTTGTCGCGCAGGCTGAACGGCTCGATGGTGATCCGCTCGGTCGCGAACGTGTGCCCGTCTACCGGACCGAGACGACGCAGGATTTCCTCGAACGCCCGGGGCCAGTCGTCCTCGGTGCCGAGCAGCAGGCCGATCAGATGTTCCGACATTAACGGCTCCAGCTAGCAGAAACGCGGCAGGTGGTAGGCGACCTGGGCCCGCCACGACGGCCAGTCGTGCGGAACGTCGTGGCCCCACAGGTCCAGCTCGTGACTGATTCCCTGTTCGGCGAGCAGCGCGGCGAGGCTCCGGGTGCTATCCAGCGATCCGGTCGTGTCCTCCCACTGGCCCTGACCGCAGACCAGCAGCAGTTTCAGCCGGCCGCGCAGCCAGTCCAGGTGGTCGCCGCCCAGGTGCCTGACGTAATCCATCGGGTTGTTGAAGTACGCTTCGTTCCCCCGTTCGCCCCAGGCATTCCAGGACGAGGGGTCATAGTTACCGGAAAAACACAGCGCGAGCGGGAACAGCTCCGCGTGCCTGAGCGCGAAGTTCGCCGCGTGGAACGCGCCGAGACTGCAGCCCAGCGTCATGATGTCCAGCGGGCCGCCGCAGTCGTCGTAGATCCACGGCACGACCTCGTCCAGGATCCAGCGTTCGTAGAACCCGTGCCGGCGCGCCCTTTCCTCCAGCGGGATCGACTGGTTGGACCAGGACTCGTGGTCGAAGCTGTCCACGCAGTACGCCTTCAGCCGGCCCGCCTCCAGCAGATCCGAGACCGCGGCGCACAGTCCGTTCTGCGCGAAGTCGGTAGCCTTGCCCTGCTCGGTGGGAAAGACGAGTACCGGGCGGCCCCAGTGCCCGTAGCGGAGGCGGTTCACGGCCAAGCCTGCCGGAGCAGGTCGTCCAGGTACGGGTCGAAGGCGCTGCGCCAGGACCCCCAGTCGTGGCCGCCGGGCAGCTCGTGCAGCGTGACCGGGTAGCCGTGCTGACGCAGCACGTCCGCCATCCGCCGGTTGTTCGCGAGGTTTTCCTCGTCCAGGCCGCAGGTGAGCGTCACCGGGATCGGCCGGTCCAGCTTGGGCGCGGCGGTGTACGTGACGACGTTCGAGAAGTACGGGAAGGGCCGCTCCTGCGGATCGCACCGCGGCGTGAAGAAACTCCCCGACTGAAGGAACAGCGCGTCGAACAGCGACGGGCTATGGGAGTGCGCGTACAGCATGGCGAGCGCGCCGAGGCTGGTGCCCATGCCGATCCGGGCCGGCGCCGACGGTACGTATTTGATCAGTGAGTTCAGGTACCGGAGGTTCGCGGAGTAGTTGCGGTTCCGGTCGCCCGGGCTGAGCAGCGCCGCGCGCAGCCGGGGCAGCCGCTTACCGCTGATGCCGGCCCCGAGGTACTCGGTGAGGCCGGCCCGCGTGTCGTACTCAGGTCCGTCGTGCACCACGAGCAGCGGTAGTTGCTCGCCACCGGGCACGTCGGCCGGCGACCACAGGTCACCCTCGATGCCGCCGGTCACACAGACATCGTGCCCAGATCGGCGCGACCGTAACAATAGGCCCTTATCCGGCGACAACCTTCGACGCCGGCGGCGCGGTGACCGAGCCGGCGTGGCCCCAGTCGCTGAACAACGCCGTCACGTGCTCGCTGTGGGTGGTCTCGTAGTAGTAGCCGATCTGCACCGGCAGCCCGGTGGCGGTGTCCACGTACAGCCATTCGGGCCCCCACGGGCTCTTCGCCGTCGCCGGCCGGCTGACCAGCACCGTGCACCTGATGCCGTGCACCGTCGTCGCGCCGTCCAGGTGCCAGGATTGCCCGGTCCACTCCGATCCCCGCGCGACGTCCGCGGCGAGGGTGGCGGCGCCCAGCGGGGCGTAGTTGTACGTCCCGGCCTTGAGCCTGGCGGGCAGCCTGATCCACTTGGTGGTGCCGGCCCTGTCGATCGCGGCCTTGCTGGTGACGCCGAAGCCGGACCACATGGGGCGGACGAGTGCCGCTGACCTCCCGTAGAGCCTGGTGTACTCGGCACCCGCGGTGTTGTAGAAGCTGATGATCACGCCCTGGAAACCGGAGACGAAATGCTCCGTGCCGAGCGCGCCGAACGTTGCCTTGCCGATGATCGGCCACCCGTCCGCGAAGGCGGCGCCGCCGAAGGTACCGGAAACGTCGAACCCGCAGGCCTTCGGGATGTTGGCGGTCACAGTGCTGATCGTGCGGGCGGCGCTCAGACCCGCGATACCGCGCGTGGCAGGCGTGCAGGCGGTGAGGCCGGCCCCGCGGCCGGCCCCGCTGTCAGTGCTCACAACGCGGCTGGCGCTGGTGGCCTTAGCGGCGGTCGGCGCAACCGACGTGCAAGCGGAAAGCGTGACCGCCGCTAGCAATACGGCGCAAGAAACTCGGGTGGAACAAGTGAACATGGCGTCGCCCTTCAGGCATCAGATGGTAATCAACACTCACCTGATGCGGCCGGGGCGAGCTACGGTTGCACGACCTTCGACGCCGGCGGCGCGGTGACGGTAGCGGCCGTAGCCCAGTGACCGAAGGTCGAGGTCACCGACTGGCTGTCCTGGCTGACATAGTTGATCCCGACCGGCAGGCCGGTCGCCGTGTTCACGTACAGCGACTCACCGAGGAAGCCGGGAGCGGAGTTGTTCACCGGCGCGATCAGTACCGTGCAGTGCACGCCGCGCACGGTCTTGGTGCCGCCGAGCTTCCATGGCTTCCCGCTGCCCTTCGCGACATCGGAGGCGAGTGCGGACGCGGTCACCGGAACGCCGAGGTCGGGGTTGATCTTCTTCTGCTCGGCGGCGGTCAGCTTGATCCACTTGGCGGAGCCCAGCTTCTTGACCAGCGCGTTGCTGATGCCGAAGGCCTGCCACTCCCCCTTCACGTTGATGTCAGGCGCGGCGTTCGGCTTGCCCGCCTCGTAAATCCGCAGGAACTCGCCGTTACCGACCCGGTAGAAGTCCAGCACCATGCCCTGGTTGTACCAGACGATGTGGGCGCCACCCAGCGCACCGTAAGTGCTGGTGCCGTCCAGTTCCCATCCGTCCAGATTGAACCCGGGCCCGTCGAACTGGCCGGAGACCGTGAAGCCGCAGGCATGCGGCATCTCGCTGGCCATGACGCGGATCGCCTGGGCGGCGGTCAGGCCGGCAACGCTCCGGGTGACAGACGCGCAGACGGTCGTGCCGCTCGCGGTGCTGGCGTTCACGGTGCTGGCGTTCGCGGTGCTGGCGTTCACGGTGCTGGCGTTCGCCACCGCACCCGTCGAGGAGGCAAGCGCGGCGGCTGCGAACAATGCGACAGCGGCAGTACGTAGGGGCATGGCGTCGTCCTCTGCGTCTCGTGTGGTGAGTACAGCCTTATAGACGCGCGGGGCCCGTGTCTAGTTGCGGTGACTACGCGGCCTGATCCGGCGGCGGATCTCGGTGCGCGGCCCGGCCGGTGCGGTCACCGCGATCATGATGTGGTTCCGCCGATGACGCATCACGCTTGCGCCCCGATCCACCGGAGTCAATTGCGCGATTAACACGCTGTAGCCTAGTCAATCACGCAATTGACTCCGGTGGGGTGCCGGTGACTCCGGTGGGGTGCCGGGTTCACCGGACGGGGGGGTTGAGCAGGCCCATGATGTGGGCGACGAGGTCCGGGCGGGCACTGAGGGTCCACAGCAACTCCGCGGGCAGGCCGAGTTGGCGGGCGGCTCGTGCCACCACCGGTTCGGCCATGCCGAGTGCTCGCGCCAGGTTCTCATCCTGAGTGAACCTCGACGGCAGGTCCTCAACCGACAGTTCGGCCGGGCGGCGGAACGACCCGTCCGGCGCCGGCAGCCATGCCTCGCGCCTGGCCGCTTCGCTTATGGCTGAACCGCTGATTTCCCTGGTCGAGTCAGCGAACGCCTCGCGAACGGACTTCTCCACGAGGCCGGCGATCAGGCGATGGTTCGGCGCCAGCACCGCGTTCCACACATACTCGGACCGCGCATGCGACGGATGCCGCAGCGCGAACTCCAGCCCGTCGATCTCCGCGTCCGGATCGAACCCGTCAACCCCGCGCTCGTGCCGCGCGAACTCGTCCGCAAGCACCACGTGCCCGAAAAGATCCGGCTTCCGAGCCAGCACGGCGACCGACTCACGCACGCCCATCTCGCGCAGCTGAAGACGCCACGGCCCGTACCTGTCCGCGGCGAACCACACGTCCGGGTTCCCGCCGAAGTACACCTCAAGCTCCCTGCTCCGCTGATACAGCTCCCCCGGGCGGCATAGCCGCTGCTCCCCATCGGCGCCGGCTGTTGAATCGGCACGCTCGCCTTGCAGGAAGGCCGTATCCTCCAGCCACTCGCCGAGCAGCTGACGACGCGCGGCCGGCGCCTCATCCAGGGCGCGCATGATCAGCGCCAGGTCCGCGTCATGATCGTCGGGAAGTTCTTCCGCGTACTTGGGCAGAACCAGCTCTAGTACTTCGTCCACGACGTCGGGGGTTGCCAGGCCGAAGGCGTCCAGCAGGGCGCGCGCCGACGGGTTGGCCGCGATCGCCCGGCGCACCGTCGGGAAACCGCTAGGTCCGGGCCCGGGCAGGTACGCCGCCGACGGGACCACGTGACTGCCGTCCTCGAGCCGGATCACCGGCCGGGACCGCCACCTGTCCAGGTCACGCAGGATGTACCGGTAGAACCCGATCAGCCACTCATCGGACCGCGCCTGGAGGAACTCCGCCGTGGGGTCGACGGCGGTGACCTCGGCGATGCCGGCCTCGTCGCGCAGGTAGGCGTACAGCGCGGGTGTGCTGCCGTCGGGCACGAAGACGTACGGATTGCCGGCGCCGAACAGGTCGTGCAGTTCGGGGTCCGCGGCGAGCCGGATGTCGGCCGCCTTGCGGTAGCCGCCGTCCGCCGCCGGGATGAGATCCTCCTGCGTCAGCGCGTCGCGCGCCGCGTCGTACAGCGGCCGGAAGAACGAACCTGGCGGGAACCGGACCGGATCGACGGGCAGCGCGGCGAGCGCGTGAACGGTCAGCAGCCCGTCGTCGCGCAGCTCGCGCAGGGCGTCGCGGAGCAAGATCGCGGTCTCGCGGACCAGGGCCTGGTTGTCCGGGTCGTGTTCGCCGACGTTGTCCCTGGCCGGCGTCGTCCGGTACGGGCCCTGCACGAGAAAGCCGAGGAACGTTTCCTTCTGCGTGGGCAGGTAGACGTACAACGGTGAGCTCGCGCACGGAACGATGGCCGGCTCCGCGCGGAAGGCGATCTCCACGTGGTGGGCTCCCACCGGACGCCGGAACACGCGCCAGTGCTTGTTATGAGAATGCTGGAGGTTGCGCAGGAAGAGCAGGGCATCGGGGTCCAGCGCGCGAACCGCGGCGCGGATCTCCTCGGCGTCGGCCGCGCTGTCCAGCGGGAACACGAACAGCGTGCCACCCGGTTTCAGCAGCTCGGTTCCGACCGGGTCGACCGCGTAGGGGCGGACATAGTTCTCGATGCGGAACGCCTCGTCGCCGCTGTAGACACGCGGGATCCTCGTGTAGGCGTAGACGGCCTTGAACCCGATGCCGAACTTCCCGATGCTGGTCAGGTCCTTGGTGCTCTTCGCGACGCCGCAGACGCCCCGCACGTCGGCCTCGGTAAACGGGCGGCCGTCGTGGCGGACTTCAAGACGGTCGTCGTGCACGTCGAAAGCAATCCCGGTCGCGCCGGCGTCCTCGGCGTTCTGGATCAGTTCGAAGATGAAGTGGGTGCGTTCGCTGTACAGGTGGCCGAGCAGGTCAAGCACGGCGGTGTCCCAGCCGTACCTGGCGATGTTCTCCTCGCGGATTTTCTCGTAATCGGCGGGCAAAGCCTTACCTGCCGCCGTCCGACATCGAGATCACGGTGAGCGTGGTGTGGCCGATCCTGACCTTGTCGCCCTTCTTGACCCGCTGGGCGGCGATGATGCGGCGGCCGTTCAGGAACGTACCGTTCGTCGAGCCGAGGTCCTCGACGTACCACAGGCCATGCGCGGACTGGAACAGGCAGTGGTGGCTGGACGCGTGCTCGTCGCGGATGGGCAGTGTGCCCTGCCGTCCGGCGGTGAAATCTGTGTGGAAAACATGTGTCTGGTCCGGGCCGTCGACGATGATCTGCTGCGCCTTCACGCCCTCGGCGATCAGCGTCGCGTCTGGCGCGCTGGTGACGGCGGTCACGGCCACCGTCCATGCGTATTTCTCATCGTCTGGGACATCGTGCCAGGCCGGCGGCGGGTTGGGAAGCGCGGCGCGATACGCCTCGTAGGCGGTTCGGGCGAGATGCTCACGATCTGGATTACTCACGTTTCCGATAATGCCAGGCGCACGCGAGTAACCGCGGACCAAGCCGGCGCGGGCTTCGTGATCATGGAGTGCTTCTCGGGCTGTTGACGACAAGCGTGATTCGTGCTTGTTTACTGAGTGCGGATACGAATACAGAGAGACAGGTGTCATGGCTACGAGTGATGAGCCCCTGCTGGAGACTCGCTTCCTCACGATTGGCGAGATCGCGCGGATCGCGCGTGTCTCGAAGATGACCGTTTACCGCGAAGTGCATGCCGGCCGGCTGGAATCGGTTCGCATCGGACGGTCGTTCCGCATCCCCGAGGAATCGGTACGACGCTGGCTGGGCGGCGCCCTCAACACGGCCGCCTGACCGTTTCTTGAGGTTTGACGGCGCACCCGCGTGGCGCCGTGCTTAACGTGTCGAGTCTGGGCTACGCCAGGAGCCCTGCTCGGCGTGAACCACCGAGTGGGTTGCCTGCTTTTCAAGAACCGTGTGCGTCAGGCATCAACCGGGCTGTCCGGACCGGGACGCGAGGGTGTGCGACGATATTCATGTGTCTATTGAGGTGACCCGTGCGTTCAGTGCGGTGACCGTGCTGGCGCCAGCGGAGGCCGGCCGGTTCGCCGGGGTCATCGACCCTGAGTGGACCATTCTCGGCAAGCCGAACGGCGGTTACCTGCTCGCCTTGCTCGCCCGGGCAGCGGTCTCGGTGGCCGGGGACCATGATCAGGTCGTCGCGGCTTCAGCCACGTATCTGCGTGCCCCCGATCCGGGCAAGGTGATGGTCACCGCCGAGGTGCTGCGGGCCGGCCGGTCCGCGACCCAGGTGCGGGCCTCGCTCAGCCAGGACGACGTGACGTGCGTCGAGGCGCTGTGCACCGTCGCGACGATGAGTCCGGACGCTGTCCCGTACTGGGCGCGAGGCCTGCCGGCGATGAGCACGGTGCCGTGGGACCAATGCCGCCGGGTGCAGTCGCGGGCGCCGAACGGCGGGCGGGTCGCGATCATGGACCAGGTCGAGGTGCGGATCGAGCCGGACACCTGGGGATGGGCCCGCAGGGAACCGTCGGGGCGCGGCGAACTGCGCGGCTGGCTCGCGCTGCCCGGCGGAGAGGACTTCACGCCCCTGTCGCTGCTGTACGCGGTGGACGCGTTCCCGCCAGCCACCTTCGAAATCGCGCCGTCCGGATGGGTGCCGACGCTTTCCATATCCGCCTACGTGCGTGCGCTGCCAGCACCCGGGCCGGTGCGCGTGCTGCACCGCGCGCAGCTCATCGACGACGATCGGGTCGACGAGATCTGCTTCGTATGGGACGCCACCGGACGGATGGTGGCGCAGAGCACCCAACTGGCCGGGATCCGGTTCG
>DASXDG010000366.1:0-5630 GCA_036490795.1 Streptosporangiaceae bacterium | reverse complement strand
CCAGGCCCACGTCGCGTGGGCCTGGCCCGACCGGTTCACTGCCAGGTAACCGCATTCCGTGCCGGAAGGCGACCGTCGCGACGGCGAGGCAGCACGCGTCGAACGCGGCCAGGGTGGCGGCGGTCCCGGCCAGCGCCGGGATCTGCCAGCCGGTCATGACCAGGGTCCGCAGCGCATCGATCGCGTACGTCATCGGGTTCAGCCGCGCCACCGCCCGCATCCAGCCGGGCATCAGCGCCAGCGGCACCAGCGCCGTGCTCGCGAACGTGAGCGGAAGGCTGGCGAACCCGGTGATCGGGAAGAACTGCGAGTGGCTGCGCAGCGAGAACGCGAGCGCCACCGACAGCGCGGTGATGCCCGCGCCGAACAGCGCGCCGATCGCCAGGCAGGCCGCGAGGCCGCCGAGGCCCGACGCGTACCGTACGCCCATCACCCACGCCGCCACCAAGATGATCAGGCCCTGCGCACCGGTGAGCGCGGCCAGGTAGATGAACCTGCTGGTGACGATCGATATCCGGTGGGCGGGCGAGGCGAGCATCCGGACCAGGAAACCGGACTCGCGGTCGAACAGCAGCTCAACGCCGCCGGTCAGGCACGCGTTGAACGTGGTCATCACGACCGAACCCGCCGTCATGAACCGCAGGTAGTTCCCGCCAGGAACCGACATCTTCGTGAACAGGTGGCCGAATAGCACCAGCCACACCATCGGCTGCGCGAGCAGCGCGAGCACGGCGATCGGCTCCCGCCGCAGCCGGGCCAGCCACCGGCCGAACAGCACCTGGTGCTCCAGCCACACATCCCTCATGCCGCCAGCTCCTGTCCGGTCGCGGCGAGGTACACCTCGTCGAGGCTGCCGACCTGGTAGTTGCTCTTGAGCCGGTCCGGCGCGCCGGTCGCCCGGATCCGGCCCCGGTCGATGATCGCCACCCGGTCGCAGAGCGCGTCGGCTTCCTCCAGGTAGTGCGTGGTCAGCACGATCGTCGTCCCGTTCGCGCGGATCTGCCGGACGTAGGCCCACAGGTTGCGCCGCGCGGTGACGTCAAGGCCGACCGTCGGCTCGTCGAGGAATAGCACGGCCGGCACGTTCACCAGGCTCATCGCCAGCTCCAGCTTGCGCCGCATCCCGCCGGACAGGTTCGTCGCCACCGTGTCGCGGTGCCCGGCCAGCCCAGCCAGTTCCAGCAGGTCCGTGGCCCGGTGCCGCGCGACCGCCGGCGCCAGGTGGTACAGGCCGCCCATGAACGTCATGTTCTCCATCACGGTGAGCAGCGGATCGACCGCCCGCTCTTGCGGCACCCAGCCCACGTGCGCGCGCACCGCGACCGGATGCTCGGCCACGTCGTGGCCGGCGACCAGCGCTCTTCCCTCGGTCGGCTTGAGCAAGGTGAGCAGGATGCGCATCGTGGTGGTCTTGCCCGCGCCGTTCGGCCCGAGCAGGCCGAAGATCTCTCCCGCGGCCACGGCGAACGTCACCCCGTCGAGCGCCCTGGTCCCGCCGAAGTCCTTGGTCAGTCCGTGCACTTCAACGCTGGAGGTCATAGTCGTTCTCGTTGACCTGGATCAGCAGTCCCTCCGGATCGCGGATCGTAAACGAGTGCCCGTACGCCTCGTCCACGATCTCGGTGGCCGGCTCATACCCGGCCGCGCGCAGCCGCTCGATCACCTGCTCCAGCGGCTCGTCCGCCTGGAACGCCAGCCCGACCTGCTTGGCGGGGTCCTCGTCCCAGTAGTGCAGGGCGAGCCCTCCCCCGCTGCCGGACAGCTCCGTCCAGACCGAAGGCCCGCCCCTGCGCGGCCTGCGGCTGGCGAAGTCGAGCGTCATGCCGAGCGCCTCGTAGAACCGCCGTGCCGCCTCCACGTCACGCACGTACCTGATCGGCATGGCCCTCATGACTCCTCCTGCTGCGTCGTTCCGGCCGCGAGCGTTGCCAGGTACCGGCGCAGCGCCTCCTCGACGAGCTTGGACAACGACATGTTCTCGTCGATCGCCGCGTGCTTGACCGCGCGCACCAGGTCCGGCGGCAAGTACACATTGAACTGCTGGCTGGCTACCATGCGATAATGCTAGCACGCTAGTCTCATAACAAGCAGTGGTGCTTCGCCAGGTTCGCCGGTCTCCGCCACGCGCGGCGCCGGTCGCCGCGGTGCGTGCGGCGGCGGTCGCCGTGCTGATCTACCGGCCGATCAGCCTGTGGCTCGTGCTTGCGGTCGCGCCGCTGTTCGCCGGAGCGGGCTACGGCGTCGTGATCCGGCGCAGCAGTTCCGCAACCGCGGCGCGGCCCTGTTCCGCGGCGGCCGCCGAATCGTCGGCGCGGGCGATCACCAACACGATCTCGTCCATCGCGGCAAGCAGCATGTGCGCGAACGGGTCGATGAACTGTGCGGGTAGGCGGCCTTGCTTCGCCACCTCCCCCAGCAGCCCCCGCATGGCGCCGAGGGCGTGGTTCTCGTTGATCGCGTGCCACTGCTCCCAGCCCACAACCGCGGGCGCGTCGATGAGCAGGATCTGCTGGATCTCCCGGTTAGCGGCCAGGTCGATCCACGCCATCGCGGCGTTCTGCAAGGTGGTCACCGCGTCGGATCCGGCCTCGGTGAGCTTGGCCAGGTCGGCGAGCACGCGGACCTCCAGGGCCTCGACCACGGCCTGGAACAGCGCGTCCTTCCCCGCGAAGTGATGGTAGAGCGCGCCGCGGCTCACTCCCGCGGCGCGCAGGACCGCCTCAATGGAGGTGTCCTCGTAGCCGTGCTCCGCGAACAGCCCGGTAGCGACCTCGATGAGCTGCTCGCGGGTCGCCCGCCCCTGCGCGGCCCGATTGGTCATGGATCAGTTGTACCCCCTCCGCACCCGCACCCCGCCCAGATAACCCACCAGCCCACCCCGCCCGCGCCGACCACCCCGCCACGTGGTCCCCGCCCCGCAGCCGCCGCCACCCCGGGCGCCCGCCACTGCCCGCCCACGCCGCCGTGGTCCCCGCAACCACCGCCACCCCGGGCGCATATACAGCCAAACCGCCCATCGCGTGGCGGTGGGACATGATCGTGCGCGTGGCGTTCCAGGTTTCCGGAACGCCACGCGCACGATCATGTCGAAGACGGGGCGACCCGGGCGTCCTCGAACCTAGGTAGGTAACACAAGACACGTGGGCCGCTCCAATACCATCCGTGAGCACGGCAAAGGGCGGTCGTCCTGGCTTTGTCACCCGCAACGTTGCCGTGTCACCCGTACTCGCGAGTAGAAATGGCTTTTGTCCCGGTGCTGGCCACGCTGACGGGTGACATAGCCGGCTAGCGGGTGACATTGAGCCCCTCGACCGCCCTCGGCCGCTCGGGTCGGCTTGCTGTCTGGAATGCGCCACACGGCACAGAGCGCAACGTGCGCACCACTGATGCCAGCAACACCGGTGACAGTCTCGCAACGACGGGCCGGGCGGGCGCGGGCCGGACCGCATGGCCAGGGCACTCTTCGCAGCGATTGACAGACCGACTGCCGGTCTGTCAATGTGATACCGACAGTCGGTATGTGAAAAAGGAGCTTGCTTATCCATGGAAGTCGCCGCCTTTATCTCCCAGCGCCGTTCCGTAGCGACCGAGGCGGGCGAGATCGCCTACACCGAGTTCGGCGAGGGACCCGCCGCTGTGTTCGTGCACGGCCTCGGCACGAACGGCGCGTTCTGGCGTCATGTCATCGAGCAGGTGCGGGACAACAGCCGGTGCATCGCCATCGACCTCCCAGCGCACGGCGGGACACCCGGCCGTGCTGATCTCTCCGTACCCGCCATGGCCGAAATGGTGGCCGATCTGTGCACGGCACTCGGGCTCGACCAGGTCGACCTGGTTGCCAACGACACTGGCGGCGCCGTGGCCCAGGTCTTCGCCGCTCGTCACCCGGAACTACTCCGCTCACTGACGCTCACCAACTGCGACACCGAGGGCAACCTCCCGCCCGCGGATTTCGTCCCGCTGGTCAAGGCGGCGGCCCAGGGTGAGGTGGCGGACCTGTTCCTCGCCATCGCGAACAATCCCGAAGCGTGGCGGACTGGCCCGCTCGCCGAGGGATATGAACATCCCGACCAGATACCGGACGAGGTCTGGCAGGGCTACTTCGCGCCGAACACGATCGAGCGCGCGCGTGAGTTCGAGCGGTTGATGGCCGGCCTGGACTCCGCGGACCTGGAGGCGGTGCACTCGCAGCTAAGCGCGCTGACCGTGCCCACGCTGCTGGTCTGGGGAACCGGCTACCCGCCATTTGACATCGCGTGGGCATACCGGCTGCGTGACCTGATCCCTAGCGTGCGGGATCTCATCGAAGTCGACGGAGCCAGGGTCTTCTTCCCTGAGGAGCGCCCCGAGGATCTCATCCCGCACCTGCGCCGGCACTGGAGTCGCTGAACTGCTCCGCGAACCTGGTGGTGGTGTCACTCCTGCAGCGGCAGGTTCATACGGGGCAGTGCAGCCAGGGCAGTGCAGCCAGGACAGTGCGGCATCGCTGCTTCGGCCCCACGAGCAGGGCGCGTGGTGGCATCGGCGGTGGCCAGCCTATGATCCGGGAACATGGAAAGTGAGATCGTCCGGGTACATACGGGCGGGCACGACGTGGTGCTGGACATCACCAGGGAGTGCGCCGGGTTCGCACAGCGGGTGTCGGGCGGCGGGGACGGGCTGCTGCACGTGTTCGTGCCGCACGCGACGGCGGGGATCGCCATCATCGAGCTCGGTGCGGGCAGCGATGATGACCTGCTCAGTACGCTGGCGGACCTGCTGCCCGCCGACGGCCGGTGGCGGCACGCCCACGGTTCGCGCGGGCACGGCAGGTCGCACGTGATGCCCGCGCTGGTTCCGCCGTACGCGACCGTGCCGGTGATCGGGGGCCGGCTAGCGCTAGGCACCTGGCAGTCGATCACCCTGGTCGACCTCAACGTGGACAACCCGGACCGGCAGGTGCGGCTGTCGTTCCTCAGCTGATGGACATCATCGCCACCGGCACGGGCGGGGCCGCTGGCTGGCCGGAACCAGGCTGCCGGTGTGCGTCGTGCCAGCGCGCGGCGCGAGCGGGCAGCACGCGCGGGCCGTCGGCGATCATCGTCGACGGAGTGCTCAGGCTCGGGATCGACGGCCCCGCCGGGGAAAACGGGACCGCCTGGGAAAACGGGACCGCCTGGGAAAACGGGACCGCCCGGGAAAACGGGGCCCCAGGGGAAAACTGGGCCCCAGGGGAAAACGGGCCCCCAGGGGAAAACGGCGGGCGCCGGATACAGGCGATCCCCGGCGGGTGGGACGTGACCGCGCCGGATGGCGCACGGCTGCTGTACCTGGGCGATCCGCCGGCGGACACCGCTCCGTACGACGTCGCGTTCGTGGACGTGCTCGGCGATCCGTTCCGGCTCGGCCGGCTGCGCGCCGAAGGGCTGGTGACCGACGACACGATCGTGCTCGCGGCGTGCGCGGACCACCGGGCTCGATCGGGTGCTGAGCTGGAACGCCTGTGTGAATTCTGGCGGGTGGGCGTGCTTGACGATGGGGGCAGAGTCACCACCGTTAGTTATGAGAAAAAACAGACGTACAGGGTTCTGGTGCTCGGCGGTGCGCGTTCCGGGAAGTCCGAGCGGGCCGAGCTGCGCGTGGCAGCGGAG
>DASXDG010000365.1:0-5893 GCA_036490795.1 Streptosporangiaceae bacterium | reverse complement strand
TCCAGGTGCTGTCCGCCGTGGTAGCGGACCAGGAATTCGGCAAGCCAGCCCGGCTTGCCGTCCACCCGGACGGCGGCGCTGCGCTTGATGGACAGCGAGTGGCTCAGCCCGTTGTAGTACAACGACTCGGCCGAGTCGGCGACGCTCCACGCGGCTTGGACCGGTGCCTGGCCGGCGAACTGCCGGGGGAGCGGCCCGGAGCAGGCAAGCCCGTGCCAGGCGTTGCCGCTGGGGATCAGGCCCGCCACCGCTGACTCGCCGCTGGTCCAGCGGAACTCGGCCGTGGACAGCACGGCCGGGCAGCCGGCCTGCCACGGCGCGCCAAGCCGCACGTAGGACAGGCCGGTGGTCTTGTCGGTCACCGCGGGCTTGGTCATCACGGCATCGCCTTGCACCTTCGCTGCCCTGGTGGACAACGCGGCCGGCACCAGCGCGTGCGGGCCGGTCTTGTCCAGCCGCATCACCGTGGCGGCCACGAAGACGAGCACGGCGAACGTCAGCAGGCTGAAGCCGCTCATCATCCAGGCGCGGCGAAGCCGACGCCGCCGGCGTCGTCTGGCGGGGTCCATGCCGTGAGCGTAAGTCCCGGCGGTGCGGCGCGGAAGACCCTACTGATAACGGCTTGCGCCAGGACCGGTAACGCGCGCACCGAAACCGGCTTTCCCTCCTCGGAGCGCACCCGCGACCGGTCGGCCACCAGCATCACCACGAAGCCGATGGCCAGCGCCACCAGCACGCCGAGGTTGGCGAATGCCCAGGATCCGGTCTTGCCGCCGAGGCCGAGCGGCTTGAGCAGGTATCCCTGCCAGTTCAGCCAGCCCGCGCTGGAGTTGGTCACCAGGCCCCAGCCGATCACGGTCGCGACGATCAGCGTGCTGACCGGGACCGGGCGGATGTCGCCGTACCGGCCGTTCTTGTTGTACAGCTCGGGTTCGGCGTAGTCGTGGCGGCGCAGCGCGATGTCGGCGAGCATGATGCCGCACCAGGCCGCGATCGGCACGCCGAGCGTGATCAGGAAGCCCTGGAACTGGCTGAAGAAGTCACCGGACGCGATGAACACCACGTAGATCGTGCCGATGGTCATCACCGTGCCGTCGATCAGCGCGGCGACGTACCGCGGCACCCGCAGCCCGGCGGTGAGCAGCGCGAGCCCGGAGGAGTAGATGTCGAGCACGGAGCCGCCGATCAGCCCGAGTACCGCCACGACCGCGAACGGGACCAGGAACCACTTGGGCAGCAAGGTGGTCAGCGCCCCGATCGGGTTGGCGCCGATCGCCGTGCTCAGGCTGCTGGAAGAACCGGCCAGCAGCAGCCCGAACACCAGCAGGAACACCGGCGCGATGGACGATCCGAACGCCGTCCAGCCGATGACGCCGCGACCGGAGGCGCGCCGCGGCAGGTAGCGCGAGTAGTCGGCGGCGCAGTTCACCCAGCCGAGGCCGAAGCCGGTCATCATGAACACCAGGCCGCCGATGAGGTCCTGCGCCGACCCGCTGTGTACCGCGGACACCGCGGGCCAGTGGATCTTGTCAGCGACCAGCGCGATGAAGATCACCGTGCAGACCCCGGTGATCACGGTGATCCACGTCTGCATGCGCATGACCAGGTTGAATCCCATCACGCCGCCGAAGACCGTCAGCGCGATCACCACGATCATCGCGATCACCTTGGTGGGGTCGCCGCTCGGCCAGCCCAGACGCCCGAACACGGTCGGGATGGCCAGCGTGGCGAGGATGACCAGTACGGTCTCCCAGCCGACGGTCAGCATCCAGGAGACCACGGTCGGCAGCGTGTTGCCGCGTACGCCGAACGCCGCCCGGCTGAGCACCATCGTCGGCGCCGAGCCGCGCTTGCCGGCCACCGCGATGAACCCGCAGGCCAGGAACGACAGCACGATCCCGGCCAGCCCGACGATCGCGGCCTGCCAGAACGAGATGCCGAACCCGAGCAGGAACGAGCCGTAGGACAGCCCGAGCACGGACACGTTGGCCGCGAACCACGGCCAGAACAGGTCGCGCGGATGCCCCTTGCGTTCGCTCTCCGCGATGACGTTGATGCCGTTCTGCTCGATCTGCATCACGCTGTCAGGCATGGTTTTTCCTTACTGGTCCATGGTGGTGGCCTGAGGCGACGAACGTTACCAGCGCCGCCCTCCAGCCGCGGATTCACCGCCTACCTCCTTGAACGCCGCCGTTTGGGCGCGATGGTATATCAAATACCGCAGCCGGCTCGCCGAGCAGTTCGGCGGCGACCTCTCGAGGCAGCCCGTGCGTGTCCCGGAGGAACTCATAGTCCTGCTCGGTGAGCTGGCCGGATGGGTACAGCCGCCGCAGCAGCACCCGGCCGCGGCCGATCAGGTCGCGGAACTTGCGTTCTTCGGCGGTCAGCACGGAGGTCACCAGCGACGGCTCGATGAGCTGCCCGAACTGGCTGGCCGTGTGCCGCACGAGATCAGCGGGCAGGTCGGCGAGGGTCCGCGCGGTGACGGTCCGCGCGGTGACGGTCCGCTCGGTCAGCGGCCGGTCGTCCCGCCACAGCGTCAGCAACGCCCGGCGGAGCAGCCTGCGCAGCACGTAGCCGTGTCCGGTGCTGGACGGCCGCACCCCTTCGCCGATCACGACAATCGCCGCGCGCACGTGGTCGGTCAGGGTCCGCGATGACCCGGGGGAGAGCGGCCACAGCGAAGGCAGCTCACGCAGCCACGGACCGAACAGGTCCGTCTCGTAGACCGAACTCACCTGCTGGGAGACCATGAGCAGGCGTTCCAGGCCCATGCCGGTGTCCACGCCGGGCTGGCTGAGCGGGGTCAGGCTGCCGTCCCGGTGGCGTTCGTATCGCATCGTGACGTGATTCCACAGTTCCAGCCAGCGCGGGTCGGTGCTCGGCGTGCCGGATGGCGGGCCATCTCCGGTCCAGATGTGGATCTCCGAGTCCGGGCCGCACGGTCCGGTCGGCCCGTTCGACCACCAGTTGTCGTCAGCACCCAGCAGTTCCGTCGGCACTCCTAGCTCCGCCCAGGTCCGCTGCGCCGTGATATCCGGCCCGACCTGCTCGTCGCCGCCGAACACGGTCGCATAAAGCAGGCCACGGTCCAGGCCGAACCCGTCGCACAGCAGCTCAAGACCCCAGCGCTGGCTCCGCGGCCCGTCGTAGTCGCCCAGCGACCACGACCCGAGCATCTGGAACACGGTCAGGTGCGTCGCGTCGCCGACCTCGGTCAGGTCGGTGGTGCGCAGGCAGCGCTGCACTCCGGTGAGCCGCCGGCCGAGCGGGTGCGGCTGGCCGGTCAGGTACGGGGTCAGCGGATGCATGCCCGCCGAGGTGAACAGCACAGGGTCGCCAGGCGGCGCCAGCAGTGAGCCGCTGGGGATCGGTTTGTGTCCGCGATCGGAGAAGAATCTGAGAAACGTGAGGATGGTTTCTTCGGTGTTCATGACGGCTGCGTCCTCTCGGTAGCGCAGGCGCGCCGGGAACGAGCCGTTCAACGATGGACGAAACCCAAACCTGCCCTCGGCGGCCGTTCCCGGTCGCCGGCAGGATGTGATGTCAGGTCAGTGCGGCGGCCGGCGAGCGGGTAGCTCGCGCGGCCGCGGCGAAGATGCGTTCGCGGCTGACCTTCATGATCACCACGCTAGCCGCGGTGCCGCTGACCTGTACAACCATTTACTGGCCCGGCGACTGGCGGGCTCGGCGACTGGCGGCTCGGCAATCTCGGAGAAGACATTTCCGTGCCTGCCTGGTTATGTTGCCCATGCGGCAGCCGTTGCCCAGGCGGCGCCGGTAGGGAGTCGGCGGATGCCGCAGATCAGTCTTGGCAACGAAGAGTTCGGTATCCGGTCCTTGTTTACCTACCGGCCGGAGACCGCCTATCCCATGTGCATGCTGGCCGAGGTCCTGCTGCGCGGGCCCAGTGCGCTGACCCGCGGTGAGCGGGAGCTGATCGCCACCTACGTGTCTTCGCGCAACGACTGCGGTTACTGCACCGACTCGCACGCGGCGGCCGCTTCGGCTCAGCTGCCACAAGGCATGGCACTGGTGGATCAGGTATGCGCTGACCTGGGCACCGCCCCGGTAACGCCGAAGCTGGCGGCCCTGCTCCGGATCGCCGGTGCCGTGCAGCAAGGCGGAAAGGCAGTGCGGGAACAGGACGTCGAGCGGGCGCGGGAAGAGGGCGCGACCGACCTCGAGATCCACGACACGGTGCTCATCGCCGCCGCGTTCTGCATGTATAACCGCTACGTGGACGGGCTCGCGACGAACGTGCGGCCAGACGCCGCCGCGTACGCGGCGGCGTCGGAGCTGGCGGTGAAGCACGGGTACCTGGCGATCGTCGGCAGGTCCGCGGAAAGCCTGCAAGCCGTCCAGCCGTAACCCTATGGCTGTAGCGGTCCGCGGTCTGCGCAGGCCGAAGGTGACCCTGACCGGTGCGGACGCGCATCATCGCCGTGCCGTGAACCTAGGGACGGCGGCTGCGCGGACGGAACTTGAGGAAGAGCAGGACGGCGATGGCCACCAGCAGCAAGGGGGAAAACAGGACGTGCACGGCGGCGGTGAGGATGATCAGGGCCACGATGGCTACGAGGACCAGGGCAATGATCGCGGGCATGATAATCGGTCTCCCATTCATACAGGTGCGGTGCTGATGTCTTAAATCTGCCGCAGCCAGCCGCCCACGTCGATCGGGATCAGCCCTGATCCAACCCTGAGTTATGTCCTGAGAGCCTCAGGTATCCGGGATTTAGGGCTCACGCGGAATGGATGAGTCAGGAGTCTCAGGCAAAGCCTCAACCCGCACCCCGCGGTAGGGCTGATCCCAGCAGACCCGGACCAGCGGGTGCCCGTCCTGTCCGCGGCCGCGCCGCCGCTACGGTAACGCGGTACTTATGTCCAGCGCGGTGGTTAATGGTGCTGTGAGCAGCCTTTTCTTCCGTGCTGGATATAAGTACCGCGCTGATCACCCGCCAGCCCATGCGAGCCCCGCAGGACGGCGCCAGCCGCCCGGCACAATGCCGCGACCCGTGAACCCGCACCTTTCCGCGCGTGCCTTTATTCGTTCGCCAGGACCGGCTGCATCGTCCAGGATGGCAGCCATGAGCAAAGCGACCCGACGCGCCGACATGTTCACCGAGGACGGCCGGCCGTCTGACGACGACCCCCGTGAACACAAGGCGAGGCTGGACGGCGAACGCATCACGCTGACCGAATCCCTGCGCTGCCAGCGCCTCACCTTGGAGATGAAGTGCGCGGATCTCGACGCGGAGGCCATGGCGCGGCGTTCGGTCGAGCCGTCCACGATGTCGCTGCTGGGGCTGGTGCGCCACTTTGCCGAGGGGGAACGCGCTACGTTCCGGAGGCTGATGGCGGGCCAGGACGTGCCCCGGCCGTACTGCTCGAGCGCCGACCCTGACGGTGACTTCAACGGCGCGGTGGCCGACCCGGAGGTGGTCGCCGAGGCGTGGGACACCTGGCGCGCCGAGGTGGACTTCTCCACGCGGTTCGTAGCCGGCGCGTCCAGTCTCGACCTGACCGCCGATGATCCCCTGAATCAGCATGGCAGCGGCGGCGCGGCGATCTCGCTGCGCGAGATACTGGTCGGGATGATCGAGGAGTACGCCCGCCACATGGGTCACGTGGACCTGCTGCGCGAGCGGATCGACGGGCGCATCGGCCAGTAGGTAGCGACGGGCTCAGCGCACTGGCTGCGCGACCCGCGCAGTCACCGGATTGGCTGGATCTCGCCGGGGCGCCAGGTCTGGCCGTAGTACCCGGTCGTGGGGCCGTACAGGCGGAAGAGCACGAAGAAGGCGCGGCCGGGGATGGTGCGGATCCAGTTGCCCTCGGGGGTGCCGTCCGGCAGTCGCGGTCCGAAGGCCAGGTCGCAGGACCCGTCGGG
>DASXDG010000364.1:0-23867 GCA_036490795.1 Streptosporangiaceae bacterium | reverse complement strand
ACCCGTCCGCGAAGCCGCGGGCCCTCAGGCTGACCGGCCAAGCTAACCCTCACGCCGGACCGACGCGGCCGCCCGGCATCAGGTCAACCGGCAACCAGGTCGGCCGACAACGAGGTACTCCGGTTAGACCGGCACCATGTCAGTGATTTCCGGCGCCCTGGGCGTGGCTTCCGCCAGCCCTCTCATCGCAGGCTCCCTCGGCGCTTCAAGCACCGGTTCGCTCTGCAGCTCAGCAAGGGCGAAATTATCAGAAACCTCACGGAACACCTGGGACAACGGTGTGCCCAATGCCGTGCAGATGGCTTGCAGCAGCTCCGACGAGGCCTCTTTCTGGCCTCGCTCTACCTCTGAGAGGTAACCAAGCGATACGCGAGCCGACGCAGACACCTCACGGAGGGTGCGGCCTTGGCGGATACGCAGCCGCCGCAGCACGTCACCTAGCAGCTGACGGAGCAGAACCATAGCCGCACTCCCTTCCCGAGGCAGGACTTCCCCACGCGATACTTCCCGACGCGACACCGGCCACACTCCCACCGTACCGGCCGGACCGCAACCGCGCGAGATCATGGCATTGCGTGTTCGCTCCTGACGTAACGCTGTAATCAGTTTGTCTCTTCCCCGAGCCGCCCGAGGAGCAACCCAAGGGCATGCTCTACCGTCAGTCTACGGATCTGCGCACGGTCTCCGGACAATGCGACCGTTCTGACCACCGTGTCGCCGGCGCCGCTTATGCCGATATGGACGGTGCCCACCGGCTGCCCGTCCTGAGGCTCAGGCCCCGCCACGCCGGTGGTGGCCAGCCCGTAGCTGGCTCCGAGCCTGGTCCTGACCCCCGTGGCCATGGCCGCGGCCACCGGGCCGTAGACGGCGCCGTGGCGGGCCAGCACGCCCGCGTCCACGCCGAGCAGGGCCGCCTTCAGCTCTGTGGCGTAGGACACAATCCCGCCGCGGAACGAGGCGGAGGCGCCCGGGATATCGGTCAGCGCCGCGGCCACCAGCCCTCCGGTCAGGGATTCGGCGACCGCCACCGTCTGGCCGCGGGCCTGAAGCAGGGCGTGCACCCGCCGGGCCAGCCCCACCGCCGCATCCCCCGCCGAACCAGCGATCCCGGCCGAACCAGCTATTCCGGCCGCCCCGGCGATCCCGGCCGCCCCGGCGATCCCGGTCACCGCGCCCCCTCCTCGCCGCGACGCAGCCGCATCGCTTGTAGCACGTAATCAAATCCCGTCACTACAGTGACGACAAGTGCCGCGCCCATCGCCGTGTCACGGACCACCGCGTTCCCCCAGGGCAGTATGTACAGGCTGATCGCGAGGATCTGCAGGACGGTCTTGACCTTCCCGCCGCGGCTCGCCGCGATGACGCCCCTGCGGATCACCCAGAACCGCAGCACGGTCACGCCCAGCTCCCGCGCCATGATCACGGCGGTCACCCACCACGGGAGCTCGCCGAGCCCGGATAGGCAGATCAGGGCCGCGCCGGTGAGCGCCTTGTCCGCGACCGGGTCGGCGATCTTGCCGAAGTCGGTCACCAGCCCGCGGCTGCGGGCGAGGCGGCCGTCGAGCAGATCGGTGACGGACGCCACGCCGAAGGCGGCGAGGGCCACCAGCCGCCACACGGTACCGCCGGCCATCAGGCCGATCACGACAAGGGGCACGAGCGCTATCCGGGCGACCGTGAGCCAGTTGGCGATGTTGTACAGGCTGACCCGCCCCGGCTCACCCACCGCGGGCTGTTTCACCGCGAACTTGGCACGTCGGCCGTGAGGTCCACTCCATCGGAACCGGTCACCACGGCGGTGACCATGTCCCCCACGGCCAGCGGGACCGCTGACCGGACCGTGATGACACCGTCTACCTCCGGCGCCTGGTGCGCCGCCCTGCCCTCGTACAGGGCCACACCGGGCAGGGCCACACCGGGCAGGGTCACACCGGGCAGGGTCACACCGGGCGGCAGGGCCTCACCAAGCGGCGCCTCACCGACCGGACCGTCCTCGAGCAGAGGATCCTCGAGCCGCTCCTCGATGAGCACCTCGACGGTCTCTCCGATCCGCTCGGCGGCGCGCTGGGCCATCAGCTCCTCGGCCAGGTCGGCGAACTCCTCGACCCGGCGGCTGATCTCCGCGTCCGCCAGCTTGCCCGGCAGTCCCTCCGCCTCGGTGCCATCCTCGTCGGAATAGCCGAAGATGCCGATGGCGTCGAGCCGGGCGCTGCTCAGGAACAGCTCGAGCTCGCGCAGATCCTCGGCGGTTTCGCCGGGAAAGCCCACGATGAAGTTCGACCTGGCGCCAGCGTTCGGGGCCAGCTCCCTGACCTGGTCGAGCAGGCTGAGGAACCTCGGCCGGTCACCGAACCGCCGCATCGCGCGCAGCACCGGGCCGCTCGCGTGCTGGAAAGAAAGGTCGAAATAGGGTGCGACACCGGGCGTGGCGGCGATCGCCGTGATCAGCCCTGGCCGCATCTCGGCGGGCTGCAGGTAGCTGATCCGCACCCGGTCGATGCCTGGCACCGCCGCCAGGTCGGGCAGCATCTCCTCAAGCAGCCGCAGGTTGCCCAGGTCCTTGCCGTAGGAGGTCGAGTTCTCGCTGACCAGCAGCAGTTCCTTGACCCCGTCACCGGCCAGCCAGGCGGCCTCGGCCAAGATCTCCGGCGGCCGCCGGGAAACGAACGCGCCACGGAAGGAAGGGATCGCGCAGAACGAGCACCGCCGGTCGCACCCCGAGGCGATCTTCAGCGGCGCCACCACGCCCCTGGTCAGCCGCCGCCGGAACGTATCGCCGGACAGCCCGAAGCCCGGGATATAGGCGCTAGCGGGATCTCCGGCGGCGGGTGCCGACTTACGGGCCGCCGGGGAGATCGGCAGCAGCTTGCGGCGATCTCTCGCCGCGTGTGCTGGCTTGGCGCGGCCCGCGAGCACATCGTCAAGCCGGGAGCCGATGTCCGAGTAGTCGTCGAAGCTGAGCACCTGCGCCTCTGGCAGCTCACTGGCCAGGTCCGCGCCGTACCGCTCGGCCAGGCAGCCGACCGCGACGACCTTCGCGCCGGATTCGCTGGCCGACAGCAGTTCGTCGATCGACTCCTGCTTAGCGGCCTGGATGAACCCGCAGGTATTGATCATAACGACGCTGGCTTCTTCGCCAGGTTCCGCGAGCTCCCAGCCGTCGGCCGCCAGCCGCGCCGCGAGTTCTTCGGAATCGACCTCGTTGCGCGCGCAGCCGAGCGTGACCAGGCTTACTGTTCTCGGTGTGCTCCCCACACGCTTGAGCCTAGTTGACAGCGCGACTAATTCGTCGGGGGGCTGAAGTGGAGCTCGACGGGGACCGGGGATTTGGTGGACTCGCGCTTGCCGTTGACGGTCAGTACCACGCCGGGCGGGTTGCCGAGCGATAGCGTGACCGCTTGCTTCTCGGTCCAGCTCTGCGAGGAACCGGCGTAGATGTCGCCCTGGAAGACGAGCTGCCCGGTGCTGGTGTTGCTGAGCTCCACCCAGCACTCCGCCGTAGCGGTCAGCTTGATCACCACGTCGTCGGGCACCGCCGGCGTCGGGCTGGGTGAGTGCGTCGCCGCGACCTTCGGCGTCGTGCGCACCGCCGTCGCGCGCGGTGTGGCGATCCCGGCAGCGACGTCGGACGACTTGTGATTGTGGCTGGACACCAGGTGATACGCGGCGTAGCCGATGATGCCGAGCAAGACGATCACCACGATCATGCTCAGGCTTGGCGAACGCCGTTCCCTGAGCTTGATCGGGGTCGACGGCTCGAAGACGTCGGCGGCCGAGATGCTGCCCGGCGTGCCGTGCTCAGTGTCGTACTCGCTGATCAGCGCGACGGAATCGAGGCCCACCGCTTCGGCGATGCTGCGGATGTGGCCGCGGGCGTAGAAATCGCCGCCGCACGCCGAGAAGTCACCCTGCTCGATACCGCGGATGATGGATTCCCTGATCCGGGTCCGCTCGCTGACCTGGGTGATGGTGAGACCGGCCTGACGGCGGGCTTCCGCCAGGGTTTCACCGATGGCCACGCTGAGCCTCCTGCTGCGTATCGTCGTGCTGTTATTCGGAAGAGGTAATTTAAGCACAGGGTCATCCCCGGGTACGGGAACCATCACCAAGTGTAGACAGCGGACAGCACGAGATCGGTGAAGCAAGGGTTGCGATTTCCCGGCTAAATCGCGTGCCGGGCTACCCTCCCTGCAGCGACCTGAGCGTGTCTTCGAGATCGTCGGGCCGCACGAGCACATCGCGCGCCTTCGAACCCTCACTGGGGCCGACGATACTGCGTGACTCGAGCAGGTCCATCAGGCGGCCCGCCTTCGCGAAACCGACCCGAAGCTTGCGCTGCAGCATCGACGTCGACCCGAACTGGGTGGAAATCACCAGCTCCGCCGCCTGGATCAGCAGCTCGAGATCGTCGCCGATGTCGTCGTCGATATCCCGTTTCTTCTCCGGCGCCACGGACACGTCTGCGCGGTAGTCAGGCTCGGCCTGCTTCTTGCAGTGCGCGACGATGTCCCGGATCTCTTTCTCCGACACGTACGCGTTCTGCAGCCGCACCGGCTTCGAGGAGCCCATCGGCAGGTACAGCGCGTCGCCTTGGCCGACCAGCTTCTCCGCGCCCGGCTGGTCGAGGATCACGCGCGAGTCGGTCAGCGAGGACACCGCGAACGCCAGCCGCGACGGCACGTTCGCCTTGATCAGGCCGGTCACCACGTCCACCGACGGACGCTGCGTCGCGATCACCAGGTGAATGCCCGCCGCGCGCGCCAGCTGCGTGATCCGCACCACCGAATCCTCGACGTCGCGCGGTGCCACCATCATCAGGTCGGCCAGCTCGTCGATGATCACCAGCAGGTACGGGTAGGGCAGGTACACCCGTTCCGACCCAGGCGGCGGTGTCAGCTTGCCTGCCCGCACCGCCTTGTTGAAGTCGTCCACGTGCCGGAAGCCAGAAGCGGCCAGGTCGTCATAGCGGCGTTCCATCTCCCCGACGACCCATTCCAGCGCCTCCGCCGCCTTCTTCGGGTTGGTGATGATCGGCGTGATCAGGTGCGGGATTCCCTCGTAGATGGTCAGCTCGACCCGTTTCGGGTCGACCAGGATCATCCGCACCTCATCCGGCGTGGCCCTGGTCAAAATGCTTGTGATCAGCCCATTCAGGCACACCGACTTACCGGCACCGGTCGCACCAGCGATCAGGATGTGCGGCATCTTCGCCAGGTTCGCCACCAGCACCTGGCCCTCGACGTCCTTGCCGAGCCCGACCACCATCGGGTGATGGTTGTTGATCGCGTCCGACGACTTGAGCACGTCGCCGAGGCTGACGACCTCCTTGTCGGCGTTCGGGATCTCGACGCCGATGGCCGACTTGCCGGGGATCGGCGACAGGATTCGGACGTCGGCGCTCTTCACCGCGTAGGAAATGTTCTTGGACAGCGCGGTGACCCGCTCCACCTTCACCGCGGGCCCGAGCTCGATCTCGTACCTGGTCACCGTCGGGCCCCGGCTGAACCCGGTGACCTGCGCGTCCACGTTGAACTGCTCGAGCACCTCGGACAGCGCCGCGACGACGATGTCGTTCGCCCGGGTGCGCTGCTTGGGCGCGGTGCCCGGGCGCAGCAGGGCGGTGGGCGGCAGCGTGTACCCGCCGAGCGTGGCGCCGGTCAGCGTCAGCTGCTCGGGGTTGCGCAGCGGCTCGTGCGGCTCGGGAAGTTTGACCGGCTCGGGCGCTGGCGCGGGTTCCGGTTCCGCTGACGAAGGCGGGTCGTCGAAGCCCAGCTTGTCGAGGATCGTGAGGTCCGGTTCCTTGCCCTGTTTCACCTGCTTGCCGTAGCCGAGGAGCGGGCTGTCGTACGGCTTGGTGTGCTCACCGGGCTCGAGCGCGGGACGCAGCCTGATCTGCTTCGCGATCTGGGCACGAGCACCGCCCCGCGTCACGCTGCCCGTCGACCCTTCGTACTCATCGTCGATATCGAGCGAGTCATCATCATCTGTTAGTTCTGCATGCCCGAAGACTTCGCGCAGGTCGGCGAGCCGCTCGGGGATGCGGTGGATCGGAGTACCGGTGATGACCAGGATGCCGAACGCGGCCAGCAACGCGAGCAGCGGCGTTGCCACCCACGCGGTGACAGCGGCGGAGAGCGGCCCGGCGGCGGCGTACCCGATGTAGCCGCCGGCCGCGCGCATCGCGGCCGCGCCGTCGGACGGGTGCGGCAGGCCCCTGGCGATGTGCGCGAGGCCGACGGCGCCGACCAGCAGCGCGAGCCAGCCGATGGAGGCGCGCGCGGTCTCTGAGTTCCGGTCTGGGTGGCGCAGGAAGCGCCAGGCGAGCAGCGCCACGAGCAGCGGCGTCACGCCGGCCAGCGCGCCGAGGCCGCCGAAGAACAGGTACTGCACCGCGCGGCCGATCGGGTTGCCCATCTTCCACCACAGGCTCGCGGCGAGCACGATCGCCGCGCCGAGCGTGAGCAGCCCGAGGCCGTCCCTGCGGTGGTGCGGGTCCAGGTCGCGCGCGCCCTTGCCGATGGCGCGCGCGGCGAAGCCGACACCGCCCGCCACGATCAGCCAGGCGCCAAGGATTGCCCGGCCAGCCCAGCCGATCAAGATCACGAACGGGTCGTGCGAAGCGCCCTTGGCCGGCGCCGGGCGGCCCTTCGCGGATGCTGATGGCTTCTTCGTGTTCTTCGCGGCCGGCCTCTTCGCGGCTGGCCTCTTCGCCGCGGGTTTCTTCGCCGCGGGACGCTTGGGCGCGGGCTGCCGGCTGGTCTGGCGGGCGGAGCCCGAGCCAGAACCAGAACCAGAACGCTTGGTGCCGGAAGTGCCGCGGGATCTGCGTCCGTCGAACTCCAGCGCTTCGAGCGCAGCCTCGTCGAATCCCTCTCGGGAGCGGGCAGGCCTCTTGGGCGCACGGGTCGCCATAGTCGCAAAGCTAGCGAGAACCCCCGCCAAGCCCAAGCATATTCGCTCTCGGCGTGTCGCCCCGGGCCGAGCCCTGCCCGCCGAGCCCTACCCGCCGAGCCCTACCCGCCGAGGAGCGGCTCGTCGGCCGAGCGGAGGTCGGCCGAGGGCAGGCCGCCCGGGTACCGCTCGCGCACGGCCGACGCGGTCGCGATCGCGATCGCCACGTGCTGGCGGCGGGAATCGGCGTAGAACGACTGCGCCTCGACGTTGAGCTTGGGCATGCCGTGCAGCGGCTTGTCGCTGACCGCCAGCAGCGTGGCGGTCGGGACGCGGTACCTGAAGCCGTTGGCGGCCACGGTGGCCGACTCCATGTCCACCGCCACGGCGCGGGACAGTTGCAGCCGCTCTCCCACGGAGGTGAGCTGCAGTTCCCAGTTGCGGTTCGCCGTGGTGTACACGATGCCCATCCGGCTGCGCAGGCCCCGGCCGGTCAGCTCCTCGAGCAGCAGGGAGTTCAGCGTGTGGTTGGAGACCACCGGGATGGACAGCGGCAGCACGTCGTCGAGGACCCGGTCGTCCCGCAGGTAGGACGTCGCGAGCACCAGGTCGCCGACCTCCTGGTGGTTGCGCAGGCCAGCGCAGTGGCCGATCATCAGCATCAGGTCGGGCCGCAGCACGGCGAGGTGGTCGGTGATCGTCTTGGCGTTGGAGGGCCCGACCCCGATGTTGATCATGGTCAGCCCGGCGCGGTCGGGCAGGACGTGATGCCAGGCGGGCATCTGCCGTCCGTCCGCGGCCGGGCCGATCGCGTCGGGGAACTCGGCGCGGAACTCCTCCACGTGCCAGGAGTAGTTGGTCAGCAGCACGTACCGCTGGAACGACTCAGCGCTCGTTCCGGTGTAGTGCTGCAGCCGGTCGATGGACAGCGCCATCCGCTCGGGCCCGAACAGGAACAGCTTCTTGCGCCGCAGGTCCCAGCTGGTCTCGTCGACGGCCTTGACCAGAGCCGGATCGTGCAGGTCGAGGGCGGGACGCCCGGCGCAGACGGAGATCCGCGCGCCCGCGTCGGCCAGCCGGAGCAGTTCCCGGCGCAGGTACCAGCCGATCGCCTCTGGGCAGGCGAACTCTCCCTGCAGCACCGGGTTGTGCACCGACCAGGGACGCTCCACGGTCAGCTCCGGGTAGCAGCCCGCCTTGCCCGCGGCATCCATCGCCGAGAGCAGCCGCTCGATGGCGGCGTCGCGTTCGGCTTCTGGCAGCGCCGCGAAATCCTCAGGCATTGGCCGGCAGGCTCGTGCCCGCGCCGCGACGGCGGATCCTGACCAGGTCCTCCCGCGACTCGTTCTTGCTGTTATCGCCACCGTCCACGACGAAGCCCGCGTCGGCGATCATCTCCAGGTCCTTCGTGCCCGCCTGGCCCTCACTGGTCAGGTAGTCGCCGAGGAAGATCGAGTTCACGATGTGCAACGCGAGCGGTTGCAGCGAACGCAGGTGGATCTCCCGCCCGCCGGCCAGCCTCACCTCGGCCGACGGGCAGACGAACCGCACCATGGCCAGGATGCGCAGGCATCGCTGCGGGGTGAGTTCCCAGGTGCCGGTCAGCGGAGTTCCGTCAAACGGGATCAGGAAGTTGACCGGCACCGAGTCCGGGTCGAGCTCGCGCAGCGCGAACGCCACCGAGACGAGGTCCTCATCACTCTCCCCCATCCCGGCGATCAGCCCAGAACACGGCGAAAGCCCCGCGCCCTTGGCCTTTTCCACCGTCGAGGCCCGGTCCGCGAACGTGTGCGTGCTGCAGATGTCCGCGTAGTGGTCCTCGGCGGTGTTCAGGTTGTGGTTGTAGGCGGTGGTGCCCGCCTGCTTGAGCACCTCGGCCTGGCCGTCGGAGAGCAGCCCCAGGCAGGCACAGACCTCCACGTCCGGGTGCCCGGCCTTGAAGCCGGCGATCATGCCGGCGACCTTCGTGATCTCCCGGTCGTTGGGGCCCCGCCCGCTGGCCACCATGCACACCCGCCGGGCACCGGCGGCCACGCCCGCCTCGGCGCTGGCCAGCACCTCCTCCGGCTTGAGCCAGGTGTACTTCAGCACGTCCGCGGCCGAACCCGCCCGCTGCGAGCAGTAGAAGCAGTCCTCCGGGCACAGCCCGCTCTTGATATTGACCAGGTAGTTGAGCTTGACCCGCCGCCCGAAGTACCTGAGCCGGACCTTGAACGCCGCGGCCACCACGTCCATCAGCTCGTCATCGCCGCTGGCCAGGACCGCCAGCGCCTCGTCACGGTCTAGCGGTTCTGCTGCCAGGGACTTTCCTGTGATCACATCCAGCCAGGTCATGACGTGACGTTATCAGCGCCTTCGCCGTCCCTCTCCGGCAGGCCTTATTGGCGAGGTAGTGTCGGATTATGCGGGTCGCGATCCTCGATGACTACCAGCGGGTTGCCCTGGCCAGCGCGCACTGGCCGGACGCCGAATACACCGTGTTCACCGAGCACATCGCGCGGACGGAGGCGCTGGTGCGCGCGCTCGAACCGTTCGAGGTCATAGTCGCGATGCGGGAGAGAACTGCCTTTTCTTCAGAACGGCTTTCCCTGCTTCCCCACCTCAAGCTGCTCGTCACCACGGGGATGGGGAACGCGTCGATCGATATGGAAGCGGCACGGGCGCGCGGGATTACCGTCTGCGGCACCGGGGGCGCTAAGGGCGCCACGTCCGAACTGACCTGGGGCCTGATCCTCGCGGTGACCCGGCACATCCCGGCCGAGGACGCCCGGTTGAAGGCGGTCGGCCGGGCGGGCGGAGCCGCCATGTCCGGCGGCTGGCAGCACACGGTCGGGACCGGCCTGCACGGCAAGCACCTGGGCATCGTCGGCCTGGGCGGTCAGGGCAAGGCCGTGGCCAAGGTCGGCCGGGCGTTCGGCATGAAGCTGCTCGCCTGGAGCCAGAACCTAGATCCCGCCGTGGCCGGGAAGGCCCACGCGGACGCGGTCAGCAAGGAAGAGCTGTTCGCCAGGTCCGACGTCGTGACCGTGCACTACAAGCTCGGTGAACGCAGCATCGGGCTGGTCGGCGCCGCTGAACTGGGCCGGATGAAGCGCACCGCGTACCTGATCAACACCTCGCGCGGCCCGATCGTGGATACCGCGGCGCTGGTCGCGGCCCTCCGCTCGGGCACGATCGCGGGTGCGGGGCTCGACGTCTACGACACCGAGCCCCTGCCGCTGTCGCATGCGCTGCGCCTGCTGGACAACGTCGTGCTGACCCCGCACCTGGGCTACGTCACCGATGACACCTACCAGGTGTTCTTCGGCGACGCCGCGCAGGACATCGCCGCGTTCGCCCAGGGCGAGCCGGTCCGGGTGCTGAACTAGCCCTTCGCCGGATCCCGGCCGGAACCCACCCACGATCCGTACTGTTTCCGCGATTGCGGCTGTCATCTCGGCATGTGAGTTCATGAGGAGGGAGGCTAGTTTGGTGGCCAGGGGGCAGTCTTGAACAAACGCGACAGCTAGGCTGGTCAGGTGGCAGATCTCGGCCGGGGAGTGCTCCGCCAGGCGCTGGCGGCGGAGCGACTCGCGCTGGCCAGACACGAGCCGCCGGACCCGCTCGGGCCGTTCCTGGACTTCATCTGGATCCTGCGCTGGGACCTGCGCGGGCAAGCCCCCCATGAGCAGACGATCCTGCCCCATCCCAACGTCAACCTGGGCTTCGAGGCGACCGGCGCGGGCATCTACGGCGTTGACAGCAAACTGTTCACCAGGACCCTGTCCGGCCACGGGAAGGCGCTAGGGATCCGCTTCCGGCCCGGCGGCTTCCGCCCGTTCTGGCACGCCCCGGTCTCCCAGCTCACCGACCAGGTGATTCCCGCCATCCAGGTGTTCGGCCGGGCCGCCGAGCACGCCCGCAAGCTGATCATGGACGCCGACGGCGACACCGAGATGATCGCCCAGGCCTCGGCGCTGCTCACCGCCGTGCTGCCCGAATCCGATCCGGCGGCCGACCAGGCCGCACAGCTGGTGGCCCTGATAACCGGCGATCCCGGCCTGCGCCGCGTCGACCAGTTGGCCGAGGTATCCGGCCTGTCGGCCAGGGCCCTGCAGCGCCTTTTCGCCGACTATGTCGGAGTAAGCCCGAAGTGGGTGATGCGCCGGTCCCGGCTGCACGAGGCCGCGCTGCGGGCGGACACCGGGGATCCGGTGGACTGGGCCCAGCTCGCCATCGACCTCGGCTACGCCGACCAGGCCCACCTCACCCGTGACTTCACCGCCACGCTCGGCGTCTCCCCCACCCGCTACGCGCGCCCGTTACCGGCCCCCCATCGCCCAGCAAACCGCGCCAGACAACACAGATCACGGTTTCTCTCCGGCCCCAGCAGCCCCTCCGGACGCGCAACTGCGACGATTAACGCGGTAATAAAGTCCTGCACGGTGGAAAAGGTTGCTGTGAGCAACTATTTCTTCCGCGTTGGAGAAAATTACCGCGCTAGTTGGCGGCAGGACAGGCAGGACAGGCAGGACAGGCAGGACGAGCAGGCCCGGCGCCCGGCGTGACGTCGGCGGCTGGAGTGGCCGCCGGACGCGGCTCACCCCGCGGGACGGTCAGACCTCTACTACTACGGGGAGGATCATGGGGCGGCGGCGGTAGTTTTCGCTGACCCACTTGCCGATGACGCGGCGGGCCATCTGGCCGAGTTGGCGGGCGTCGGTGACGCCGTCCGCCGCGGCGGCCGCGAGCGCCTCCTCGATCTTCGGCAGGACCGCGCTGAACGCCGCTTCGTCGATGCCCGATCCGCGCGCGTGCATCTCGGGTTCGGCGACCATTTTGCCCGAGGAGGAATCGATCACGATGATCACCGACACGAAACCCTCTTCGCCCAGGATCCGGCGGTCCTTGAGCTGGGATTCGGTCACCTCGCCGACGGTCAGCCCGTCCACGTAGACGTAGCCGCACGGGACCTTCCCGGCAACGCGGGCCACACCGGCGACAAGGTCGATGACGAACCCGTCCTCGGCGATGACGATCCGGTTGTCGGGAACGCCGGACAGCGACGCCAGCCTGGCGTGCGCCCGCAGGTGCCGCCACTCGCCATGCACCGGCAGGAAGTTCCTCGGCTTGACCAGGTTCAGCACGTACAGCAGTTCGCCGGCGGCGGCGTGACCCGAGGTGTGCACGAGCGCGGAACCCTTGTGCACGACGCGAGCACCCAGCCTGGTCAGCCCGTTGATCACGCGGTACACGGCGGTCTCGTTGCCGGGGATGAGCGACGACGCCAGGATCACCGTGTCGCCGGCGGCGATGCGGATCTGGTGATCGCGGCCTGCCATCCGGGACAGCGCGGACATCGGCTCGCCCTGCGACCCGGTGGACACCAGCACCACCTGGGACGGCGGCATTTCCTCCGCCTCGCGGAGGTCGACAAGCAGTCCGCCGGGCACCTGCAGGTAGCCGAGTTCGCGGGCCACGCCCATGTTGCGCACCATGGACCGGCCGACGAACGCCACCTTCCGCCGGTGCTTGGCGGCCGCGTCCAGCACCTGCTGCACCCGGTGCACGTGCGAGGCGAAACACGCGACGATGATCCGCTGCCCCGCCTCGGCGAAGACCGAGTCGATCACCGGGCCGATGGCCCGTTCCGAGGTCACGAAACCCGGCACTTCGGCGTTGGTGGAGTCGGCCATCAGCAGGTCGACGCCCTCACCGCCGAGCCGGGCGAAACCGGCCAGGTCGGTCAGCCTCCCGTCCAGCGGGAGCTGATCCATCTTGAAGTCACCGGTGTGCAGCACCACCCCGGCCGGGGTGCGCAGCGCGACCGCCAGGGCGTCGGGGATCGAGTGGTTGACTGCGAGGAACTCGCAGTCGAACGGGCCGAACCCGCGCAGCTCGCCTTCGCGGACCTCCACGGTTTCCGGGTCGAGGCGGTGCTCGGCCAGCTTGGACCGGACCAGCGCTAGGGTCAGCTTCGAGCCGACCAGCGGGATGTCAGGTCGTTCCCTCAGCAGGTAAGGGACACCGCCGATGTGATCCTCGTGGGCGTGCGTGAGCACGCACGCCACCACCTTGTCCAGCCGCCCGTTGAGGAAGCCGAAATCGGGCAGGATCAGGTCCACACCCGGCTGGTCGGTATCCGGGAACAGGACGCCGCAGTCGACGATGAGCAGCCGGTCGCGGTACTCGAATACCGTCATGTTCCGGCCGATTTCGCCCAGACCGCCCAGCGGGACGATGCGCAGCCCGTCAGGGTGCAGCGCGCCCGGCAACTCCAGTTCGGGGTGCGGATGACTCACGCGCTATTCCCTTGTTCGCTCACGGTCACGCAGATACCTTAACGCCTCCGTTAGCAAGATCGTCACGGAGCCGCGCGCGTTCGGCGTCGGTGGCGGGCAGCAGAGGCAACCGGACGGCGCCGCCGGGCAGGCCCAGCAGGTCCAGCGCCGCCTTCGTCATGACCGCGCCCTGGTTGCGGAACAGCCCGGTATAAAGCGGAATCAGCTCATAGTGCAGGGCCCGCGCGCGGGCCACGTCGCCGGCACCGAACGAGGAGATCATCTCGTGCAGCCGGTCGCCTGCCACGTGCCCGACCACGCTGACGAAGCCGACGGCGCCGAGGGCGAGCCAGGGCAGATTCAGCATGTCGGTGCCGCAGTAGTAGACCAGGTCGGTTTCGGCCAGCACGTGCGAGGTCGCGACCGGATCGTCCTTGGCGTCCTTGACGCCGACGATCCGCGGGTGCGCGGCCAGCGATATCAGCGTCTCGGTGGCGACAGCCGCGCCGGTCCTGCCCGGTATGTCATAGATGAGCACGGGCAGGTCCGTGGCGTCAGCCACGGCGGTGAAGTGGGCGGCGAGAGCCGGCTGCGGCGGCTTGTTGTAGTAGGGAGTCACGACAAGGAGGCCATGCACGCCTGCTTGTTCTGCCTGCCTGGCTCGCTCGATGGTGTGCGCGGTCACGTTGGTGCCTACCCCGGCCACCACGCAGGCCCGGCCGCCCACGGCGTCCAGCACCACCCGGAGCAGCTCAAGCTGCTCGGCATCGGAGGTCGTCGGCGCCTCGCCGGTGGTGCCGTTGATCACCAGGCCGTCGTTGCGCATGTCGGTGACGAGGTAGTCGGCCAGGCGCGCCGCCCCGTCGTAGTCGACCGCCCCGTCGGGCGTCATCGGAGTGATCATCGCCGTGACCATCTGGCCAAACGGCGCGGAGCCTTCAGCCTGGCCGGCCGTGTTCGTCGTCATACCCCGAACGCTACCGGCAACCACGGTGCCCGCGTAGCCGACATGGCCGCCAGGCTGGGCAGATATCCTGCCAGCCTGGCGGCCACGTGACCAGTCAGGGATTACTTGGTCGTGGTCCCGTCCACGGTGTACTCATATGGCAGAGCGACCGCCTCACCAGCGCCCAGCTGGTAGTTCGGCGCGACCGCGCTGTCGAAGGTGTCGATGTACAGGTGCCCGCCGAACGTGGTGGTGTTGTGCACCCACTGCGGGTCGATCGTCACCGGGATCGTGACGCTCTGCCCTGGGTTCACCGCGACCGGCGTGAACGACGCCGTGCTGGCCAGCGACGCCACCGGCCACAGGTCGCCGGTGGGCGACGTGATGGCCGTGTCGAAGCTCTTGGCCACGATGGTCATCGTGTCCGTGGCGACAGCTAGCGCCTCGCCGTTCCCGTACGGGCCGCACTGGGCCGGGTAGGCCGTCCACGGACCAGCCGTGATCTCACCGCCAGGAGGCGCGTAGGAAACCGACGGGGAGACGCCGCACGAGTTGTCGCCGACTCCGCCGCTGCCGAACGTGGACGCGGCCAGGTCCGGGTCGCCATTACCATTCTGCGGGTCGATGTCGAAGGTCGACGCCGCGCCCGCCTGCTGGTCGACCTCGAAGCTACGCGTCTCGGTCGGGACCATCCACTCCGGTTCCCCCGCGAACAGCGGCACGTAGTTCTCCGCGGACGTCAGCGGGACCAGCGTCATCGACTGGTAGGTGCTGGTACGGGCGTCGACGAAGAAGTCCTCGGGTGCCGCGCCCGTGTTGGTGATCGTCACCGGAACGGTCACCTTCTTGCCCGGGGTCAGCACCGTGGACTTGCTGTCAGGCAAGCCGTGAGCGGTGATGCTGACCGCGTTGAACGCGACGTTCCCCGAGTACCGCTGGGAGATCTCATCCCCCTTCACCGGCTCGGCGAAGTCGATGATGAGCGTCCACTTGCCGGCTACCGGATCGGACGCGTAGGCGGTCGCACCGAGCGTGTCGCTGCCGTTGAACGTGTTCTGCCCGTAGCCGAGAACGTCACCGTCGGGGTTGACCAGGAACACGCCGACCGGGTCGGCGGCGTCGTTGGTCAGCTTGACGTTGGCGGTGATGTTCTTGACACCGGACGGCACGCTGAAGTTGTAGTACTGCTGCTGGCCCGCGGCGCCCTCACGGCCGTTGCCGCCGGTGAGTGTGCCGCTGAACGAGCCGCCGGACGCGGGCTCCAGCAGGCTGCGGGTGACCACGGCGATGGACGTGGCGCCGCCGCTGCTCGGGGTGACCACGACCGACCCGGAGTCGTTGCCGGGCGTGCTCGGCGTGCTGGCGCTGACCGTGACGGACTGGCTCTGGCCGGGCGCCAGCGTGACCGAGGACGGTGACACCGAGCCGTACGAGTGGTACTGCTGGGTGGCGACCCGCCACTTGACCGTGCCGTTCGTGCCGCCTTCGTCGGTGGTGAAGCCCTGGATCACGGCGGTCCAGGTGCCTGCCTGCGGATCGCTGACCTCGGCCTGGCCGTAGTTACCGACGCCCTGGCCGAGGGACTCACCGGCCAGCTTGCCGCTCGGGCTGATCAGCGTCATGAAGACCATCGGAGTGAACGAGCCCGCGCCGCCGCACAGCTCTTCCAGGCAGAACACCGGATTACCCGGGTAGGCGATCTGACCTGTCAGGTGCGACTGGCCAGGCGCCACGTTGAAGTGGACGACCGCGTAGTTCTCCGGGATGTCGTACTCGTCGGTGAACTGCGGGCTGGTCTTGTCGTTGAGCGTGACGCTGCCGGACTGCGCGTTCTGGTCAGAACCGAGAGTGCGGGTGCTGAGGTTGACGGTCTGGCTGCTCGCACCGGTATTGGTGACCGTCACCGGCCAGCTGTGCGAACTGCCGGGTGCGCCGCTCGCGGTCAGCTGGCTCTTGGACAGCAGCAGCGTGCTGCCGACCGGGTTGCTGGTGTGGACCGACTCGGCCAGTTCGACGGCCTTGTAGCTGTTCAGCAGGCCGGCGCCCTGCTCGCTGGCCGGCAGCTTCACGTCGGTGGCGCTGCTGACCAGGATCTGCTTGACCAGCGCGGGCGACGGGTGGGCGCCGCCGTGGGTCTTCGCGTACGCCTGGATGACCAGCGCGGCCGCGCCGGAGACGAACGGCGACGACTCGCTAGTGCCGCCTGCGGACTCCAGGCCGCTCGGGTTGCCGTTGTCGTTGACGCAGTCCGCGAAGTTCACGCTCGCGTCGCAGGAGGCCCAGCTGGAGTCGCCGGGGGCGATCAGGGAGACCGTACCGCCGTTCTCCTGGAAGCCGCCCGAGCTCAGCGCGCTGAGGTTGTTGTTCAGCCAGCCGGTCGCGAAGTAGCGGGCGCCGTTGAGGTTAGCCTGCGCGTATGCCTGGAACTGGGTCGAGGCCCCCACACCGATCACGTTCGGGTCGGTGGCCGGGGAGCCGATCGTGCTGAAAGGTCCCGAGTCGCCGGAGGAGGCGACCACCACGACGCCGGCCGCGACCGCCGCGTTGTCGAACTGCGACATCGTGTCTTCCGCGGTGATGTCGGGGAACTCGTTGTCGCCGAACGACTCGTTGATGACGTTGACGTGCTGCTCTTCCACCGCGTAGTTGATCGACTGGAGGAAGCCGGAGAGGGTAGACACCGCCTCGTTTGAGAACACGTCAAGGCCGACCAGGCTGGCGCCGGGCGCCACGCCCTCGATCTTGATGTTGCACGGGGTCGAGTAGGGTTCCGCCGCGTAGTAATTCACGTTGTAGGTGTGCAGACCCTGGCCGGCGATCGTATTCGCGTCGAGGAACGCCTCGCCGCCATCGGTCGGCGCACCGTTCCCGTCACCGCTGAAGTCCTGGTAGTCGGCGAACGCGCTCTTGCCGTTCGCCCGGATGAAGTTGACGTTGTCCGGGTCGATGCCGTCCGCGATGTAGGCGACCTTCACGCCCGCGCCGGTGATGCCCAGCGAGCGCGCGGTCTTCTGACTCGGGTCGTTGGAGGCGGTGTTGGTAAGGGACAGCCCTTCCGGCACGACCTGAGGCTTGGCGCTGCACGCGCCGGGGATGTTGTTCAGGCTAGGCGAGGAGCCAGCGGCGGACTTGCTGCCCTTCTTGGCTTTCACGACCTGCGGCTCGGCCCCGCGGTTGTTCAGGGTCGAGTCGGGGACGACCTCCGCGACGTCCGGGTTGGCCCGCAGCCGGGATTCCGCACCGGTCGAGACCGTGGCGGCGACGGCGTTCACCAGCGTGAAGCGCTTCATGTGGGTGGCGTGCACCTGTGCGAGCTCGCTCATCAGCGGCTGCTGGGCGGAGCTGATCGCGTCCGCGCGCACCGAGGCGGCGTCGCTGCCGGCCGGCGCCTGAGCGGGCTGGCTCCTCATGATCACGATGACCGGCTGGTTCACGTTCCGCGACAGCTGTGCGGCGAGCGCCGCGGTCAGCGTCGACGAACCGGCCTGCGATGACTGAGCCTCAACCGCGACGGTGACCCCCGCCGCTAGCAAAGCTGATGCCGCGGTTATCGCAAGAACGGCCCGGTTCGGCCGGAATCTATGTGCGCCACTGGTTGTGCGCCTCTGCATGCTCGCCTCGCTCACTGGTACTAAACATCCCCACCGGAGGTCAAATGACAAATCAGCACCGTAACAGCACCAAACAGACAAGCGCGTGCGCTACCAGTCACAACTTGATGAAGAAACGGCTGGCAGGCGCTCGCCTGCCAGCCGTTTCTTCGATAGATGACTAGCTGCCGACCGTGTACTCGTACGGAATGGCGGCCATCTGGTCACCGGACTCGGCATCGTACGGCGGGATACCACCCAGGAAGGTGTCCACGTACAGGTTGCCGCTGACCACCGTGCTGGCCGACGCGTTCGGCGTGATCGTCACGTTGATCGTCGTGGTCTGCCCCGGCTGAATCTCTACCGGTGCGGCGGACGACGTCGGCGTAGTGGCCTGCAGCCAGATGTCGCCGGTGGGAGACGTGACCGCGGTGTCGAACGCCTTCGCCTGGATGGTGATGGCGTCGGTGGCGGTTCCAGCCGGCGCCTGGGCCGGGTAAGGACCGCACTCGCTGGGGTCGGAAGCCCACTCGCCCGGCTCCACCTGGCCGCCGGACGGCGCGTAGGTGGCCGACTCCGAGGTGGCGCACAGCTGACTGGCGCCGGGACCGTTGCTGGCAATGTCCGGATCACCAGGGAACGGGCTGAAGTCGAACATCGCCTGCGGACTGGAGGTCTGCGAGACCGAGACGCTCGACGTCTGGGTGGGCACGATGAACGTCGGAGTGATGCCGTTGTTAGGCAGCGGGACGGTAAGCAGACTCGGCGCCACCGGTGTCAGTGTGTACGCCTTCGATGTGGTCAGTCTCGGGTCGATGAAGACGAATTCAGGAGCGGCACCGTTGTTGGTGACGCTCACCGGCACGGTGACCGGCGTACCGGAGGCCAGCGTGGTCGACGCGCTGTCCGGCAAGCCCGCCGCCGAGACGTGCACGCCATTGAACTGGATTGTCCCTGAGTACGGCTGGGACAGTTCGTTGCCCACGGCAGGTTCGGCGAAGTCGACGATCAGCGTCCAGGTGCCGGCCGCGGGATTCAGCGTGTACGCCGTCGCGGACAGGCCGTAGGTCCCGTTCAGCGAGTTCTGCCCGAAGCCGAGCGCGTCGCCGTCCGGACTGATCAGGTACAGCCCGAGCGGGTCGCTGGCATCGTTGGTCAAGCTGGCGTTGGCGGTGATGTTCGTGGTGCCCGACGGCACGGTGAACTGGTAGTACTCCTGCTGGCCTTCACCGTTTGGCCGGCCGTTGCCGCCGGTCATCGTGCCGCTGAAGGTGCCGGTGCCGCTCGACATGCCGACCAGGCTGCGCAGCGATACCGCGATCGAGGTGCTGGTGCCGCTGTTGCTGTTGGCACCGCCTTGGCCGCCGCCCAGGGCGCCGCCAATGACGCCGGCCAGGCCGCCGGCGTAGCCGCCGCCGTTGCCGTTCCCGGACGAGACGACGATGGACCCGGACGAGTCGCCCGCAGTGTTCGGCATCGTGGCATGAACCGTGACCGTCTGGCTCTGGCCCGGCCGCAGGTTAACCGAGGACGGGGACACCGAGCCGAACGAGGAGAACTGCTCGGTGGCGATCCGCCACGGCACGGCGCCGTTGGTGCCGCCGTCGGCCGCGGTCAGGCCGAAGATCACACCGGTCCAGGTGCCGGCCTTCGGGTACCGCACCTCCAGGTTCCCGTAGTTGCCAGGGCCCTGCGGCAGCGAGTGCGCGGCCAGGTTACCGCTCGGATCGACCAGGATCATCCGCACCCGCGAGTTGTTGCCCGTGTTGCAGAACGTCTGGAGGCAGTAGTTCGGGTTGCCCGGCCAGGCGAGCGAGCCGGTGAGCTGGTCCTGCCCCGGTGCCACGGTGAAGTGGAAGACACCGTAGTTGAAGGGCGCGTTGTCGAAACCGAGCTGCTGCGGGCTGCTGGTGTCACTCAGCGTGACGCTTCCGGTCTGCGCGTGCTGGTCCGGACCGAAACCGCGGCCGGTGAGGTGGACGGACTGCGTCGACGAACCATCGTTGGTGATCGTCACCGGCCAGCTCTGCGAGCTGCCCCCGGTGCCGGACCCGCTCAGCTGGCTGGTGGACAGCAGCAGGTTGTTGCCGACCGGGGTGGACGTCTTGATGGACTCGGCAAGCTCGACGGCCTTGTAGCTGTTCAGCAGGCCAGCGCCCTGCTCGTCAGCCGGCGCGCCGAGGTCGGTGGCGCTGCTGGTCAGGATCTGCTTGATCAGCGCGGGCGACGGGTCGGCGCCGCCGTGGGTCTTCGCGTACGCCTGGATGACCAGCGCCGCCGCACCCGAGACGAACGGCGCGGACTCGCTGGTCCCGCCACTCTCCTCTATATCGGAGGACTGGCCCACGAAGTTCGTGCACTCGGAGAAGTCAGGGTTGGCATCGCAGGAGGCGAAGCTGATGTCGCCGGGCGCGACCAGGTCAACGGTGCCGCCGGTCTCGCTTGTCCCGCCCGAGCTGAGCGAGCTGATGTTGTCGCTCAGCCAGCCGGTGGCGAAGTTCCGCGCCATGGCGTAGTTGGTCTGGGCGTAGGTCTGGAACTGGGTCGAGGCGCCGACCGCGATCATGTTGGAGTCGGTGGCCGGGGAGCCGATCGTGTCGAACGGGCCGGCGTCGCCGGTGGACACCACGACGGTGACGCCCGCCGCGACCGCGGCGTCGTCGAACTGCTTGGTGGCGTCGAGCGCGGTGACGTCGGGGAAGTCGTTCGAGCCGAACGACTCGTTGATCACGTTGACGTGGTCGGTCTCGACCGCGTAGTTGATCGCCTGCAAGAAGTTCGACTCGGTGGTGTCGAGCGCGTCGGCCGAGTCCTCGGCGAACACGTCGAGGCCGACCAGGCTGGCGCCGGGCGCGACGCCCTCGATCCGGATGTTGCACGGCGTCGAGTAGGACTGGGCGGAGAAGCCGTTCACGCTGTAGACGTGGATACCCTGCCCGGCGATCTGGTTCGCGTCGAGGAATGCCTCGTCACCGCCGGTCGGGGCGCCCTTGCCGTTGCCACTGAAGTCCTGGTAGTCGCTGAAGACCGACTGGCCGTTCGCGCGGAGGAAGTTGACGTTGCTCGGGTCGAGTCCGTCCGCGATCCAGGCAACCTTGACCCCGGCCCCGGTGATGCCGAGCGAGCGAGCGGTCGGCTGGCCAGGGGTGTCCGAGTCGGTGCTGGTGAGGGAAAGGCCCTCGGGGGCCAGCTGCGGCTTGCTGCTGCACGCGCCCGGGATGTTGTGCAGCGGCAGGCTCGGCGTCGCGCTCTTCACCGCAGTCGCGGAGACGTCTTGGGTGCCCGACGTGCTCGCCTTGGTCGACTTGGCCGGCTTGGCCGCGGGCGCGCTGCCGTTGCCGTTGCCGTAGTAGATGGTGGCGTCGGGGATGACCTCGGACACCAGGGAGTTGCCCTCGAGCCGTTGCTCTTCGCCGGCCGAGACGGTGGCAGCGAACGAGTCGACCAGGGTGTAGTGCTTGATGTTGGTGGCGTGCACCTGGGTGAGTTCGCTCATCAGCGGCTGCTGGGCGGAGGAGATCGCGTCCGCGCGCGCGGATTCCGCCTGGCTTCCGCCGGAAGCCTGCGGCAGCTGGTCCTTCATGATCACGATGACATGCTGGTTGACGTTCTGTGACAGCTGAGTGGCCAACGCCGAGGTCATCGGGCCCATCAGACTGAGCGGTGTCGCCCCGGCCGATCCGGCCGTGAGAGCGACCGCACCGCCAGCCACGAGGGCTGACGCGGCACCTACCGCGATGACAGTCGTCCTGCTTCGGACTCTGAACGCTTTGTGCTTTCCGCGCATTCGCATGCGTGCCTCACCGATTCATCAGGCAATGTACAGACAGCGCGCCACGGTAACAGCATCAGACAGAACCAAGAGTGTACAAACTCGTCACAACTCGATAAATACTCACAAAGCGATGGGGGAGTTAGCCAATGTTGCCGTTGAGGCAAGCATCGCCGAGACAAGCATCGCCGCATGTCGGCGCCCTGCTACGCCAAATAAGACAATTTCCATCATAACGGGCAGTGGTTCTTGCCCAGGAACGCAATGATGGCGCGGACGCGGTCGTTACCACCGGCACGCTCTCGCTGCATAAGTTAAGCGGCTGACGTGGGCTCGGGGGTACCCGCGTCAGCCGCTCTACTTACACATCGCTCCGCGCCCGCGAACCGTTACAGCGCGATTCACTGCCGGAGCAATTCCACACGGATCACGTTGGCAGCACACGTCACGTTGTTCCCACGGGCCACGATCCTTGACCTGGTCAATTGCGCAATCGACACGCTCTAGCGAAGTCAATCGCGCAATTGACCTAGGCCAGCCCCTAGGTCGTGTCTGGTCACCCGGGGGGTGGTTAGCGGAACGAGCCGGCGGTCAGGCCGGACACGATCCGGCGCTGGGCGAACAGCACGAGTAGCGCGATCGGGATG
Organism: Streptosporangiaceae bacterium; assembly: GCA_036490795.1. GTDB lineage: Bacteria > Actinomycetota > Actinomycetes > Streptosporangiales > Streptosporangiaceae > JAFARZ01. The sequence continues at coordinate 1,761 of DASXDG010000364.1, read as the reverse complement.
GAGATGATCACCACGGCCGCGTCGATCAGGTTGTAGTAGGTCTGGAACTGGCTGAAACCGAACGTGGTGATCGCCAGCGGAGCGGTGAAGTTCGGCTGGCTCTGCAGGAACGCCACCGCGAACGCGAAGTCGTTCCAGGCCAGGATGAAGGACAGGATCGCCGCGGTGAACACGCCAGGAACCGCCACCGGAATGATCACCCGGCGCAGGGTCTGCAGCCGGGTGGCACCGTCGGTGAGGGCGGCGTCTTCGAGTTCGGTGGGGATCTGATCGAAGAAGCTCTTCAGCAGCCAGGTGGAGATCGGCAGCGTGTACACGGTGTAGATGATGATCAGCGGATAGATGCTGTCCAGGACGCCCAGGTGGCGCATGACCAGGAACAGCGGGCCGATGATCGCCAGCACCGGGAAGAACCCGGCTAGCAGGATGAACCCCAAGATCGCGCCCACACCGCGGATCTTGAGCCTGGACAGCGCGTATCCCGCCATCGACGCCACGACGACGGTTACCGCCGTGCAGGCCAGTGCCACGATGAAGCTATTGCGCAGTGGCGTGAGGAACCCTTGCTTGCTGAACACATCTTTCCAGGCGGAAATCGACAAATGCGACGGGAAGATGCCGTTCGCGCCGCCGACGCCCTGGCCAACCTGCTGGTTGGTCAGCAGCGAGGTGCGCAGGATCCAGAAGAACGGGAACAGCGCGACCAAGATCACGATGACGACCGCGATGTAGAACAGTGCCTCCCTGAAGATCTTGGCGGGAGTCCACTTGCTTGGCTGCGCGGTCCGGCGACGATGCGCGCTGACCAGGGGGACGCTAGCCATCTCAGGCTCCCCTCGTCGGGCGGAAGGCACGGACGTAGATGAAGGACACGATCAGGGCCAGGACGATCAGCATGATCGACATGGCGCCGCCGATGCCGAAGTCCGTGTTGATGATGAACTCCCTGAAGTTCAGGTAGGACAGCACCTCCGTCGAGGTGCCAGGGCCGCCGCCGGTCATGATGTACACCACGTCGAAGACCAGCAGCGCCTGCAAGGTACGGAAGATAATCGCGACCGACAGGGCTGGCTTGAGCATCGGCAGGGTCACCCGGCGGAACGACTGCCACCAGGTCGCGCCGTCCATCTTGGCCGCCTCGTACACCTCGTTGGGGATGACCTGCAGGCCAGCCAGCAAGATGATCGCGACGAACGGAATGTTCTTCCACGAGTCGGCGACGAAGATCGCGACCCAGGAGCGCGGCACGCTCTGGCCGATCCAGACCAGGTTTGCCCAGGCCGGATGGAACGTGGCGAGGAAGTAGTCGACGAAGCCGTTGCGCGGGTCGAACATCGTCTTCCACAGCAGCGCAGACACCACCGTTGGCATCGCCCACGGGATGAGCACCGAGGCCCGCACCAGACCGCGGCCGCGGAACTTGCGGTGCATCATCAACGCCAGGCCTAGCCCTATCACGACGTCGAACACGATCGACACCGCGGTGAAGACGAGCGTCCGCTCCAGCGCGGACTGCCATAGCGACGAGCTGAGCACCTTGCCGTAGTTATGCAGCCCCACGAAGTTACGCGGATTGATCGCGAAGGTCTGGTTGTCGTTGTGCAGCGAGTTCCAGATGTTGTAGACGAGCGGGTATCCGGTGACGGCCAGAAGCAGCACGATCGCCGGGGTCACCAGCACGTAGCCGAGCCTGCGGTCGTTCCGCTCTTTGGCGTGGCCGACAGCCCGGGGCGAACCCGGTCTCGGCCGCCGGGCCGGGCG